>JANRJZ010000263.1:0-11649 GCA_033763675.1 Gemmatimonadota bacterium | reverse complement strand
GACCGCCCCGGGCCGGGGCGGCCCGGGGCGCCGGCCGGTCCCGCCGCCGCGGCGCCAGGGCAAGCCCTGACGCCGCCGCGAGGGGGGTCCTAGTACATCCCGCCCATGCCACCGCCGCCGGGCGCAGCCGGGGCGGGCTTGTCTTCCTTCCGCTCCACGACCACGCACTCGGTGGTGAGCAGCAGGCCGGCGATCGAGGCGGCGTTCTGCAGCGCCGTCCGGGTCACCTTGGTCGGATCGATGACGCCCGCCTTCACCAGGTCCTCGTAGGTGTCGGTGGCGGCATTGTAGCCGAAGCTCTTGTCCTTCGACTCCCGGACCTTGGCCACGATGATCGAGCCTTCGGCGCCCGCGTTCTGGGCGATCATCCGGATCGGCTCCTCGAGGGCGCGGCGTACGATATCCACGCCGATCTTCTCGTCCTCGGTGCCCTTGACCCGCTCCAGCACCGACTGGGCCCGCAGCAGGGCGACACCGCCGCCCGGCACGATGCCCTCCTCGACCGCGGCGCGGGTGGCGTGCAGCGCGTCCTCGACCCGGGCCTTCTTTTCCTTCATCTCGGTCTCGGTTGCGGCGCCGACATGGATCACGGCCACGCCGCCGGAGAGCTTGGCCAGCCGCTCCTGCAGCTTCTCGCGGTCGTAGTCGCTGGTGCTCTTGTCGATCGCGACCTTGATCTCCGAGATGCGGCCCTGGATGTCGTCATCCTTGCCCTTGCCATCGACCACGGTGGTGTTGTCCTTGTCCACCACGATCCGCTTGGCGCGGCCCAGGTCGGCCAGCACGGCGTTCTCGAGCTTGAAGCCGACCTCCTCGGAGATCACCTTGCCGCCGGTGAGCTTGGCGATGTCGACCAGCATCTCCTTGCGGCGGTCGCCGAAGCCCGGCGCCTTCACGGCGCAGACCTTCAGGGTGCCGCGGAGCTTGTTCACCACCAGGGTGGCCAGGGCCTCGCCCTCGACATCCTCGGCGATGATCAGGAGGGGCTTGCCGGTCTGGGCGATCTTCTCGAGGACCGGGAGCAGCTCCTTCATGGCGCTGATCTTCTTGTCGTGGATCAGGATGTACCCGTCCTCGAGCACCGCTTCCATCTTCTCGGGATCGGTGACGAAGTACGGCGAGAGGTAGCCGCGGTCGAACTGCATGCCGTCCACGGTCTCCAGGGTGGTCTCGAGGCCCTTGGCCTCCTCGACCGTGATGACGCCGTCCTTGCCGACCTTCTCCATCGCGTCGGCGATCAGCTTGCCGATCTCGTGGTCGTTGTTGGCCGAGATGGTGCCGACCTGCGCGATCTCCTTCTTGCCCGCGGACGGGGTGGAGATCCGCTTGAGCTCGTCGATGATGGCCTCGACCGCCCGGTCGATGCCCCGCTTGAGCTCCATCGGGTTGGCCCCGGCGGTGACGTTCTTGAGCCCCTCGCGATAGATGGCCTGGGCCAGCACGGTCGCGGTGGTGGTGCCGTCGCCGGCGAGGTCGGAGGTCTTGGTGGCCACCTCCTTCACCATCTGGGCGCCCATGTTCTCGATGGCGTCGGAGAGTTCGATCTCCTTGGCCACGGTGACGCCGTCCTTGGTGACGGTCGGCGACCCGAACTTCTTGTCGATCACCACGTTCCGGCCCTTGGGCCCGAGGGTGACCTTGACCGCGTCCGCGAGGGCGTCAACGCCCTTCTTGAGCCGCGCGCGGGCCTCGCTGTTGAACAGCAGTTCCTTTGCAGCCATTGCGATAGTCTCCTGAGTCAGTGGCCCGACCGGTTCAGCTGATCCGGGCGAGGATGTCGGACGCCTTCACGATCACGACTTCTTCGCCGTCCACCGTGATGTTGGTCCCGCTGTACTTCCCGTAGAGCACCTTGTCCCCGACCTTCACTTCCATCGGGATCCGGTCGCCCTTCTCCACCCGGCCCGGGCCCACGGCGACGACTTCGCCCTGGGTGGGCTTTTCCTTGGCGGTGTCCGGGATATAGAGCCCGCCGCGCATGCTCTCGCCTTCCTCGTCCGGCCAGATCACCACACGATCCTCGAGGGGCTGAATCTTGAGCTTCGGCCTGGCCTTCGTGGTTGCCATCTGTCCTCCCACGTCGGTGTATAAGATGTTGAACAACAATGAGTTAGCAGTAGCAGTCGAAGACTGCTAGAACTGGGAGAGGAAGATACTACGCGGCTGGCACTTGTCAACGGGGAGTGCCAAGGGAACTCACCGCTTTCCTCGAGCGTAAAACCTCAGCATCTTCGGGGCACGACCCTGAAAAACCCCCACCGACCCCCATCGCGCGCCATGCACACCGCCGCCCTCACTGCCCTGGCCCTGGTGGCCTCCCCCGATTCCAGCGTGACCCTCGCCGTCCAGGTCGACTCCGCCCGGCATGAGGTCATCCTCACCACGCCGGCCTCCGACCTCCCGGACATGAGCGCCGAACACGACCACTCCAAGAGCCACGACACCCCGGTGTACCGCTTCCAATGGCCGGTCCGGGGCTGGTTCCGCGGCTTCCGGGTGAGCGTGCTCGGGCCCGACGGCGCCGAGTTGCCCCGGCGGCTGATCCACCACCTCATCATGATCAACTACGACCGGCGACAGCTGGTCTATCCTGCGGCCGAGCGGCTGTGGGGGGCCGGCATTGAAACGGGCAACTTCTCGCTGCCGCGCACCATCGGCGTGCCGCTCGAGGAGGCGACCGACCTGGGGATGTACATCGCGTGGCACAACAGCACCGGCCGGGACCTCGCCGGGGTCCGCCTCCGCATCGTGATGGAGTGGACCCCGGCGAACCAGCACCCCGCCCCGGTGAACGTCCTCCCGCTGTACGTGGACGCCAACCTGACCGTGGGCGGCCCCAACGAGTTCGATGTGCCCCCTGGCCGCTCCGAAAAGGCCTACGACTTCACCATTCCGGCGGACGGCAGGATCCTGGGGGTGAGCGGCCACCTGCACGACTACGGCAAGGAAGTGCGGCTGGAGGACGCCGAGAGCGGGAAGGTGCTGACCAGGGTCAGGGCGCGGGCCCGGCCGGACGGCAGGGTGCGGGGGATGGAGCGGCACCTGTTCGGCGTCGCCGGGGAGGGACTGCGGCTCCGCGCCAACCACCGGTACCGGCTCGTGGCGGTGTACGAGAATCCCACGAACGAGACCCTGATCAAGGGCGCCATGGGCAGTCTGGTGGGGATCTTCGCGCCCCGGGACCTGGCGGAATGGCCTCGCATCGAGCCCGAGGATTCACTGTTCCGGAGCGACCTCAAGTTCCTGAGCCGGCGCGGGGTGAAGAAGATGAATCGCCGGCAGGACCGGGTCGCCGCTCCGGCAGATACCACCGCGGGGCATGACCACCGGCACGAGTGAGGCCGGTGGCTGCGGGCGGGCGTGACACCCGGCAGCTCTTTATCTATTTTCTTCGGCGCGCGGCCCCCGTAACCGGCGGGCGGCCCGCAGGACCAGGGAGACTCTCCGATGCTGCTCGCGACCATGGCGCTGCTGACTGCCCTGCAGCCGGCGCCCCCCCCGCACTCGCCCGCCCGTCCCGACGACGTGACGGTCGCCGTCACCGTGGACTCCGCGCGGCGCGAGATCCACATCAAGGCGGGGCCCTACACCCTGCCCGACATGGGCCAGATGGACCACCACGCCATGGACCTGGGCGCGGCGCACAGTACGCCGGTGTATCGCTTCCAGTGGCCCGTCGAGGGCTGGTTTCGCGGATTCCGGACCGCCGTGGTCGGTGCGGATGGAACCGCCCTCCCCAAGCGGCTGATGCACCACATGATCGTGGTCAATTTCAGCCGGCGGCAGGCGCTCTACCCCGCAGCGGAGCGGCTCTTCGGCACGGGCACCGAGACCGATGACGCGATGCTGCCCGCCACGATCGGCGTGCCCATGGCCCCCGGCATGGACCTGGGGTTCTATATCGCCTGGCACAACGATACCGGCGAGGACCTGGACGGGGTCTACCTGGAGATGACCCTCGTGTACGCCCCGAAGAACCAGAACCCGCGGCCGGTGGACGTCCTGCCCTTCTACATGGACGTGAACCTGACGGTCGGGGGCTCCAATGTCTACGATGTGCCGCCCGGCCGGTCCGAGAAGGCCTGGGAGTTCACCCAGCCGGTTGGCGGCCGGCTGCTGGGGTACGGCGGGCACCTCCATGACTATGGTTTGCTGGTCCGGCTGGAAGACGTCCAGACCGGCAAGGTGATCGCGCGGGTGAACGCCGTCCGCGATGCCGATGGCAAGGTGAGTAGCGTGAGCCGGAGCCTGCCGGGGGTGCGTGGCTCCGGGGTCCGGCTCAAGGCCGGGCAGCGGTACCGCGTGGTGGGGGTGTATGACAACCCCACCGGGGACACGCTCAAGAACGGCGCGATGGCGCACATCGCCGCCATCTTCGCCCCGGACCGGGAGGCGAGCTGGCCTGGCATCGACGAGTCGAACCCCGACTACCAGCGGGACCTCGCCGCGCTGGAACTGCTCGGCGTCACCGAGGGCGAGGAACACGATCACGGCGGGAACGAACACAACCCGTAGCCCGCGCCGGACACGCCAGCGGGGGAGCGAGAGCCGGCGCCGGCTCCCGCTCCCCCGTTGAGTTTTCCGATCGCGCCTAGCCGATGATGCGCCGGGCCCCGATCCAGCGACGGAACCACCACCGACCCGAGACATCCCCGTCGCTCAGCACGCTGATCTGCACCCCGCCACGGGCGCTGTGGATGAAGCGCCCGTTCCCGAGGTACAGCCCGACGTGGGTGATGCGGGTGCCGCTGTTGGCAAAGGTTAGCACATCGCCGGCCCGCAGTGACGCGAGGTCCCGGCCCACCGGGGTCCCCGCCCTGGCCTGGTCCGCGCTCCGGCGCGGGAGGGTGATGCCGTGGCGGCTGAAGGCGTACTGGATCAGCCCCGAACAGTCGAAGCCCTCCTCGCCCTCGTCTCCCCACCGGTACGGCATGCCCATCACGTCCAGCGCGGTCTGGACCACGTCGCCGAGGACCCGGCTGTCCGCCTCGGTGGCGCCGGCTCTGCCCAGTTCCTCCCGGATCGCCTCGGCCTCGGGCGCGGCGCTGGTCGCCGGCAGGGGCTGCGCGGCGGCGGCCGGCGGTGCGGCCCGGCGTGACCTCCGCCCGCCGCGATCGAGGCCCAGGCGCACGCCGAGTTCCACGCCATCGTACCGGCCGTTGATTTCGCGGTAGCGGCCCTCGGCCGCGAGCGAGAGTCCCCGGAGGGGAAACAGCTCATAGCCCAGGCCGGCGGCCCAGCCGGTCCAGAAGGTCTCGTCCCCCCGGGTGATGAAGCCCCCTTCGATGCCACCCACGAGGTAGGCCCCGGCGGCTCCGCTCCGGAAGAGTGAGAGGTCCACGCCCATCCCCCACAGGTTGCCGAGGGAACCCCGGCCGTCCACCACGGCGCCATGCACCGCGGCCCCGATGGGCGGGGCAATCGTGAAGGTCGATCCGAGGCGGTAGCTGGTGGCGCTCGGATCGGTGAAGAGATGCCCGAGCTGGAACCCGGGACCCTGCGCCGAGAGCGGGGCGGCCGCGAGGCTGGCCGCCAGCCAGACGCGGAGCCTCAACGGACCCGCACCGGCGATCCGGTCCGCAGGTTTACCCGGTAGACGTTTCCCGGGCGGCAGTGCAGCCAGATGGCGGCCTCGATGGTCGAGTCGTTCACCAGGATTGGCGGGGCGCCGGTGTACAGCAGCGGGATGTTCACCCGGGTGGTGTCCCGCCGGACCTGCATGGTCCGTTCAATGCACACCTGGCCGTTGTCGTCGCGGGCCGGCCGGCTGCCGCTGAACCAGACCTCGTACCCGGCGGGGGAACGGAGGATCAGGGAGTCGGCCACCTTGGCCGAGACCATTCCTTCATCCTCAGCCGGGGCCTCCGCGGTGTCGGCGTCGGAGCGGGCTCCGCCGCAGGAGAGCAGGGCCCCCACCAGGGCCAGGGAAACGAGGGGGGCACGGGTCATGGCTTGGCCTCCGGGGTGGACGATGGCGGCGGGGCGGCCTCCTCGAGCACGGGGAGACCCTCGCGGTCGACGTGAAGCGAATGTCTGAGGCGGGGGGACCGGCGCAGCAACTCAAGCCAGGCCAGCATGGCGAGCACCGCGAGGACCAGACCTGCACCGAGGGCGGCGTACACCGCATGCCTCGGGTTGTCGAAGCTGGCCACCCGGCGCAGCATGATCCAGGCTCCCCAAAGCGAAGCTGCCCACGCGACCAGGGGCGTGAGCAGCCAGCCAACTATCCGGATCAGCAGGCCGGACCAGCGCATCCACCGCTACTTCCGGCGCGCGCCGAGCCCGGAGACCGCCGTCGCCACCGCCAGGCCCGGCAGGAAGGAGACACCGAAGGTCGGGACATTCCAGCCGGCTGCAGGCACGTGGAGCAGGACGCCCAGGACCATGCAGACGACCGTGGCGGCCAGGGCGAGCCCCGCGCCGCCGACCAGGCTCGGCTGGCCATGCTTCGCGGCCTGGTGGGCCAGGATCCAGGCCCCCAACCACGGGAGGTAGGTACCGACCATCCACAGGATCGGGTGGTACCACCAGTTGCTGCCGCCGCCGATCTCGAGCCAGCGGTTGGTGTACAGCCCGAAGGGCTGGAAGGCCACCACGTCCACGACCAGGAAGACGAGGGTCGCGGTGAGCCCGATGCCTGCAGCGCCCGCGATCCCTTCGATGGTGGCCGCACGGGTCCAGAGCCCCGGCAGGAAGGTCACCGCGAGGATTGCTGCCGTCACCAGGGCGCCGAGCACCGCCGTCTCGGTGACTCCCTCGAGGGAGCGGGAGGCGAGACCGATCACCAGGACCGCGACGGACTCCAGCACGCCGAGCTTCACGGCGGCGCGGAGGACGTAGGGCAGATCGGTGTGGTCGGCGCCACTCTGGGCGTGGACCGCGGCACTCATGAAAGCTCCAGGGGCTGGAAGTGAAGACGGGGGAAGTATAAGGGCGGGCTGGGCAGATCTCCACCGCCGCCCTACCAGCGGACCCCGAGGTGGCCGGCGGCGATCCGGAGGCCGTGGAGGGTCAGGTCAGGATCCACCAGGTCGATGCTCCTGGTCAGGGGAACGATGGTGCCGGCCAGCCCCCCGGTGGCGACGATGCGCGGCCGGGTTGGAGTGGGCCATTCGGCCACGATGCGGCGGACCAGCCCGTCCACCGCGTCGGCGGCGCCGAGGAGGACGCCGGCGCGGATGCACTCTTCGGTCCGCCGCCCGATCACCCGCTCGGGGGGGCGGAGCTCGGTGGCCGGGAGCTTGGCGGCACGCCGGGTCAGGTGGTCGGCGGAGGTCCGGAGGCCCGGCATGATCACCCCGCCGATGAACCGGCCGTCCGCGGTGATGCAGTCGAACGTGGTGGCGGTGCCGAAGTCCACCACCACGGTGTCCGCCCGGTAGCGCTCCACGGCGGCCAGGGTGTTAATGATCCGATCGGCACCGACGCTCAGCGGCTCGTCCACGTCCAGCCGGATCGGGAGCGGCGAGGTGGCATCGACCACGGTCACCGGGGAGCCGGTCAGGGCCTGCACCGCCTCCACCAGGCTCTGGGTCACCCCCGGGGCGACCGACCCGATCACGCCGGCACGGATCTCATTGGGCGAGTGCCCGGCGTGCAGCAGGAAGACCCCAAGCGCCGTCCCCCATTCGTCGGGGGTGCGATCGGGATTGGTCGTCAGCCGCCAGTGGCCGGAGAGATCCGTACCCTGGAACAGCCCGACCGTGATTTCGGTGTTGCCCACATCCAGCGTCAGCAGCATGGCTCACCAAGGTAGCGGGAGACCGGCCCGGCTCAAGGCATCAGGTCGGCGGGCGGTCCATACGGTGGCGGGCGGCGCTGTCGGCCAGTTCCACCGTGCCGGAGCGCACCGGCTCGATCCGTCCGTCGGCCAGCCGGACCAGCAGGGAGCCGTCGGGCGCGAGGCCGGCGCCGGTGCCGGCGAGCGGCATTGCCATCCCGCGCCCCAGCAGCCAGTCGCGGGCGGAATACTCCGACAGCTCCAGCCTCGTGAGGCCACCGCTCGCGGAACCGGCGGCCCGGACGGCCGACAAGACGGCAGGCTCGACGACCCCGGGCGTGATGTCCGGGACCACCTCGCCCAGGGAGATGGCCGCCCCGCGGAGCTCCGGTGGCAGAGGGTTGACGACGTTTATCCCGACCCCAACCGCGACCCAGGCCGGGACCCCGCCCTGCCACCGTGCCTCGCACAGGACGCCGCCCAGCTTCCGGTCGGCCAGCAGGAGGTCATTGGGCCACTTGAGCCGCACCTGGATTCCGGGCCGCCCCTGCTCCAGGGCGGCAGCCACGGCCAACCCCACCCGGAGACTGAGCACGGCAATCGCGGCTTCTTCCGGCGGCCGGCACAGCACGCTGAGCCAGAGCCCTCCCACCGGCGCGCTCCACTGGCGCCCGCGGCTTCCGCGCCCGCCGGTCTGGCGTCGGGCCACCACGACGGTGCCTGTGGGTGCGCCGCCCTCCGCCAGCTCATGGATCACGTCCTGGGTGGTCGGGACGCTCTCCAGGCGCATCGGCGGCAGGAGCGGCATGCGTCAGAGGGCGGCGGGGCTCAGCCGCGCCGCCAGCCAGAGGAGGAACGCGCCGAACCCGATCCGGTACCAGGCAAAGACCACGAAGCTGTGGTGGGCGACGTAGCGCAGGAACGCCTTGACCACGATGAACGCCGATCCGAAGGCGACCAGGAAGCCGGCGGCGAAGAACCCGGTGTCCGCCGGGGACACCACGTCGAGGCTCTTGAGCAGGTCGTACCCCGCGGCCGCGGCAAGAACCGGGACCGCCAGGAAGAAGGAAAATTCGGTCGCCGCGGTGCGCGACAGGCCGAGCGCGTAGCCTCCCATGATCGTGGCGCCGGATCGGGAGACTCCGGGCACCAGCGCCAGCATCTGGGCCAGGCCCACGCCGAAGGCGATCCCCGGGGTGATGTCGGCGGCGTCCGCGATCCGGGACGGGGGCTTCCACCGCTCGATGACCAGCATCACCAGCCCGCCCGCGATGAAGGCCCAGGCCACCACGCCGGTCGTGAACAGGTGCTGCTTGATCCACCCGTGGATCAGGAACCCGACGGCCGCCGCCGGCAGGAACCCGAGGGCAAGGTTGGTGACGAACCGGCGGCTGGCCGGCTCCCGGCCGAGGGTCCGGGCCACGGCAGAGAACCGCTCGCGGTAGATGAGGGCGATGGCGCAGATGGCGCCCAGCTGGATGAAGATCTCGAAGGTCTTGGCGCGGGGCCCGGTGAAGCCGATCCAGTCGCCGGCGACGATGAGGTGGCCGGTGGAGGAGATGGGGAGGAATTCGGTGATGCCTTCGACCAAGCCGAGGACGCCGGCCGCGACCCATTCCGCCGGCGTCACCCCATCCCCTCCGCATAGAGCGCCTCGTACATCGGGACCACGCGCTCGGCGGAGAAGGTCCCCGCCTTGGCGATGGCTGCCTCCCGCATGGCCGCGAACCGGGCGGGATCGAGCAGGAGGTCGACCGACCGCCGCCCCATGGCCTCCACCGAGCCGGGCGGCTCGAGGACGCCCGACACGCCGTCATCGATCACCTCGGGGAGCCCTCCCGCCCGGCTCGCGACGGCGGGGGCTCCGCACGCCAT
This sequence comes from Gemmatimonadota bacterium, assembly GCA_033763675.1. Taxonomy (GTDB): domain Bacteria; phylum Gemmatimonadota; class Gemmatimonadetes; order Gemmatimonadales; family GWC2-71-9; genus JADJOM01. Next base: position 2,054 of record JANRJZ010000263.1, on the reverse strand, counting down.
CGCCTCCAGCGCCGCGAGCCCGAACGACTCGGTCTGGGAGGGCAGCAGGAAGAGATCGCTGGCCTGGAGGATAGTGGCGACCCGGTCCAGCCGCCCGAGGAACCGGACGTCCTCCGCCACACCCAGCTGCTCGGCCTCGCGCTCGGCGTCCCCGCGGTCCGGACCATCGCCAACCATCACGAGGGTGGCGCCCATGGCCTTCCGGATCCGGGCGAAGATCCGGACCACGTCCCGCACCCGCTTCACCTCGCGGAAGTTCGAGATGTGCGCGATCACCTTGTGGCCGGCGGGGGCGAGGGCATCCCGCCGCGCCGCGGGGTCGGGACGATACTCCTCGAGGTTCACGAAGTTGGGGATCGTGACGACGTTGCAGCTGACGCAGCCGAAGGTGCGGTAGGTCTCGTCCCGGAGGAAGTTCGAGACTGCCGTCACCTGGTCGGAGCGCTCGATCGAGAACTTGGTGATCTGGTAGAAGCTCGACTCCTGCCCCACCAGCGTGATGTCCGTGCCGTGCAGCGTGGTGACGACCCGGACCTGGCGTTCGGCGGCCAGCATCTCGCGCGCCATCCATGCCGTGGTGGCGTGCGGGATGGCATAGTGCACGTGGAGGATGTCCAGCTCTTCCCGCCGCGCCACCTCGTACTGCTTCGAGGCCAGCGCCAGGGTGTAGGGAAAGTGATCAAACAGCGGGTAGTGCGAAATCGAAGTGTCCACCTCGTGGAAGAACACCCGCTCGGCGAATCCCCGCAGCCGGAACGGCGAGGCGTACGAGATGAAATGGACCTCGTGCCCCCGGCGCGCCAGCGCCAGCCCCAGCTCGGTGGCCAGCGCGCCGGACCCACCGTAGGTCGGGTAGCAGGTGATGCCGATGCGCAGGGGGCGGACCTCAGGCATCGGCGCCTCGCGCCGCGAGCAGCGCCGCCACCTCGGCATGGCCGCGCTCCTGCGCCAGGGCCAGCGGCGTGGCGCCGGAGTAGCTCCGCCGCCCCGGCACGGCGCCGCGCTGCAGCAGCAGCCGCACCACCGCCGCGTGGCCCTTCTCCGCCGCGCCGTGGAGCGCGGTCCACTGGCCGCTCTGTTCCGCGTTCGGGTCGGCGCCGGCATCGAGCAGGAGCTCCACGATGGGCGCATGGCCCGCGGTGGCGGCGGCGTGGAGCGGCTGGTTGCGCAGGGGATCCATCGAGATTGCGCCCACGTCCGCCTTGATCGAAAGCAGATAGCGGGCGGCCTCGAGGTGACCGAACCAGGCGGTGTAGTGCAGCGGGGTGCATCCCGCCTGGTCCGGCATGGTCGCGAAGTCCCGATTGTGATCCAGCAGCTCCCGGAGCCGGGCGGTATTCCCCGTCTGGGCCGCATCGGCGAGTTCGGCTCGGAGGTCCATGGCGGGGGAAAGTAATGTCACCCCGGGCGCTCCGCCCAGCGGGCCGCGATCTCCGCCGCGACCGCCTCCGGCGGTCGGGTGGCGTCGAGGGTGAGCACCGGCCCCGCCAGCTGGTGCCGGAACCAGGTCTCCTGCCGCTTGGCGTACTGCCGGCTCGCGATGGCCACCGCGTCGGCGACGCTGTCACGGGACCGCTGGCCGTGCAGGTACTCCACCGCCTCGCGTGGCCCGATGGCGTCGAGCCCCGGTGCGCCGGCGGGGAGCCCGTCGGCCAGGACCGCCGCCACTTCCTCGATCATGCCGCGGCGGACCATCTCTTCCGCCCGCACCTGGATCCGCTGGTGCAGCACCGGGCGCGGCGCCGTCAGCACCACGTACCAGGGGGTGATCACCCCCTGCGCGCGGGCGTGGGCCTGCCAGTGGCTGAGCGGCTGTCCCGTGAGCAAGGCCACCTCGATGGCCCGCACGGCGCGCTGCCGTCCGCCGCCCCGGAATCCGGGGTCGAGCCGGGCGGCCCAGCGCACCAGGTCGATCGGTTCAAGGGCTCGGGTCCAGCGTTCGAGGTCGCGGCGCCGGGGCGCATCGAGGGGCGGTTCGGCGAACAGCCCGTCCGCGAGCGCGCGCACGTAGAGGCCGGTGCCGCCCACCACGACCGGCAACCGCTCGCGCGCCC
>JANRJZ010000262.1:0-11260 GCA_033763675.1 Gemmatimonadota bacterium | reverse complement strand
GAGTGCTCGACGGTGACTCCGGGGCGACGACGATGTGGCAGGTCGTGACCCTGGCTGGCGTACCCGTGGCGGTGCCCGATTCCATCGCCCCGACCCTCAAGCTGCCCGCCGCGACCGGCAAGGCCGGCGGGATGAGCGGCTGCAACCGCTGGTTCGCCGGGGTCATTCGCAGCGGGGAGGCGCTGAGTTTCGCCCCGGTTGGGGCGACGAAGATGGCATGCGCCGGTCCGGCGATGGACGTGGAGCAGCGGTGGTTTGCGGCCCTCGAGCGGGTCCGCCGGATCTCGGAACGGGACGGGAACCTGGTCCTGGTGGACTCGGCCGGAAGCGAGCTGGCGACCCTCAGGCGGCACTGAGCGGGAGCCGGCGGGGCGCCTCCCGGATGGGGACCCCGCCCGTTGCCTTGGACTTGAGTTTGTGATACTTTTCACAAGCTGTGGCGGAACCTTCATCTTCATCCAACCGCGAGTGATATGGCGACCGAATCCGTACTCCGTCCGGGCGAGCTCAAGGATGTGCTGCTCCGGGAGATCGAGAAGGCCGACCTGGCGTCGGTGGACGTCAACGAGGTCGGCACGGTGCTCGAGGTGCGTGACGGCGTGGCGCGCATCTACGGCCTGACCAAGGCGGTGTCGGGCGAGATGCTCGAGTTCACGGTGACCGAGTCCGGGGAAACGGTGACCGGTCTGGCGCTGAACCTGGAGTCGGACAACGTCGGCGCGGTGGTCATGGGCGACTACCTGAAGCTCAAGGAAGGCGACGAGGTGCGCTGCACCGGCCGCCTGCTCGAGGTGCCGGTGGGGCCGGGGATGCTGGGCCGGGTGGTGAACGCGCTGGGCCAGCCGGTGGACGGGCGGGGCCCGATCGCGAGCAGCAGCGCCCGGGCGGTGGAGATGGTGGCGCCGGGCATCATTGTGCGGCAGCCGGTGAAGGAGCCGCTGCAGACCGGCATCAAGGCGATCGACGCCATGATCCCGATCGGGCGCGGCCAGCGGGAGCTGATCATCGGGGACCGCGGCACCGGCAAGACGGCGATCGCGGTGGACACGATCATCAACCAGAAGGGCACCGGCGTCGTCTGCGTGTACGTGGCCATCGGGCAGAAGCGCTCGACCGTGGCCACGGTGGTGGAGAAACTCAAGGAGCACGGCGCGATGGACTACTCCATCGTGGTCGTGGCCAGCGCGTCGGACCCGGCGCCGCTGCAGTACATCGCGCCCTACGCCGGCTGCGCCATCGCCGAGTACTTCATGTACGAGGAGGGGAAGCCGACCCTCTGCGTGTATGACGACCTCTCCAAGCAGGCCGCGGCCTACCGCCAGCTGTCGCTGATCCTGCGCCGCCCGCCGGGCCGCGAGGCCTACCCGGGCGACGTCTTCTACCTGCACAGCCGGCTGCTGGAGCGGGCCGCCAAGATCTCGGAAGACCCGAACGTGGTGAAGCTGGACAGCCGCATCAAGAAGCCGGGCGGCTCCCTCACCGCGCTCCCCATCATCGAGACCCAGGCCGGCGACGTCTCGGCCTACATCCCGACCAACGTCATCTCGATCACCGACGGGCAGATCTTCCTCACCACCGACCTGTTCTACTCGAACGTGCGTCCGGCGGTGGACGCGGGCATCAGCGTGAGCCGCGTGGGCGGCAACGCACAGATCAAGGCCATGAAGCAGGTGGCCGGCCCGCTCCGGCTCTCCCTGGCGCAGTACCGCGAGCTGGAGGCCTTTGCCCAGTTCGGGTCCGAGCTGGACGCCGCCACCCAGCGGCAGCTGGCCCGCGGCGCGCGCACGGTGGAGGTGCTCAAGCAGCCGCAATACGCGCCGGTCCCGGTGGAGAAGCAGGTGGCGATCATCTACACCGTCGTCAACGGCTTCCTGGACGACGTCGAGGTGAAGCACATCCGGAAGTGGGAGACTGACTTCATCACCTACCTTGAGTCGGCGCAGCCCGCGCTGCTCGAGGGGATCCGGGCCAAGAAGGCGCTGGATGACGACCTGACGGCGAAGCTCAAGGCCGCCATCGCCGCCTTCAAGCCGCTGTTCAAGGCCGAGTAATGGCGAAGGCCTCGAAGGCGCTCCGCGGGCGGATGCGGTCGGTCCAGAACACGCGGAAGATCACCCGGACGATGGAGCTGGTGTCCACGTCCAAGCTGAAGCGGGCGCAGGACCGGGTGGTGGCCGCCCGGCCCTACGCGGCCGCGCTGGCCGAGGTGATCGCCGACCTGGTGACGCCGGAGCTGGCGGAGCGGTTTCCGCTGCTGCGGCGCCCGGCGCCGCCGGAGAAGGGTGGACCCCGGCGGGCGGCGGTGCTCCTGGTGACCAGCAACCGCGGGCTCTGCGGCGGGTTCAACTCCAACCTGATCAAGGAAGCCCGGAAGCGGATCGAGGCGCTGGAGGGGCGGGGCTACCAGGTGGACCTCCACCTGGTGGGCCGGAAGGGCATCGGCTTCTTCAAGTACATCGGCCGGGCCATCGCGTCCCAGCGGCAGGACATCGGGGACAAGCCCACCACCCAGCACGCCGTGGAGCTCGTGGCGGGGCTGATCGAGGACTATTCCGCCGGCCGGCTGGCCAGCGTGGACGTGGTGTGCGCCAAGTTCGTGTCCCCGATCACCACCCCGCCCACCACCCTTGGCGTGCTGCCGGTGAGCACCCCGGCCGCCCGGGTGGGCGGGCTCAAGGCCGATTACATCCTCAAGCCGGGCGCGGATGAGATCCTGGCCGAACTGCTGCCGCTCTACGTCCGCAACCAGGTGTACCGCGGGCTGGTGGAGACGGCGGCGGCGGAGCATGGCGCCCGGCGCACGGCCATGAAGAACGCGACCGACAACGCGGGCGAGATCTACGAGCTGCTCAAGCGCACCTACAACCGGCAGCGGCAGGCCGCGATCACGCAGGAGATCGCGGAGATCGTGGGCGGGGCGGCGGCGCTGGAGGGGTAGGCGATTAGGCGATTGGACGAATAGGCGATTGGCGGTGTGGGCAATGGCAAGGGGCGATAAAGTGCAAATCGCCCAATCGCCCAATCGCCCAATCGCCCAGATGGCGACCACGACAAAGGAACGAACAGCGATGGCGACGGCGACACTGAAGAACGTTGGCAAGGTGGTCCAGGTGATCGGCCCGGTCCTCGACGTGGAGTTCGAGCCGGAACACCTGCCGGAGATCTACAACGCGCTGGTCATCGAGGACGCGAGCGGCCCGCTGCCGATCCGGCTGACGGCCGAGGTGCAGCAGCACGTGGGCCAGAACCAGGTGCGTGCGGTGGCCATGTCCACCACCGATGGCGTGGTCCGCGGGATGTCGGTGACCGACACCGGGGCCGCAATCACGGTGCCGGTGGGCGCGGCGGCGCTGGGCCGGATCCTCAACGTCCTCGGGGAGCCGGTGGACGGCGGGGCCGCCATCCCGGCGTCCAACGAGCGCTGGCCGATCCACCGCGAGACCCCGAAGTTCGTGGACCTCGAGCCCAAGACCACCATCTTCGAGACCGGCATCAAGGTCATCGACCTGATCGCGCCCTTCGTGAAGGGCGGCAAGATCGGCCTCTTCGGCGGCGCCGGGGTGGGCAAGACGGTCGTGATCATGGAGCTGATCAACAACGTGGCCAAGGGCCACGGCGGCAAGTCGGTGTTCTGCGGGGTGGGGGAGCGCACCCGCGAGGGCAACGACCTCTACCTGGAGATGGAGGAGAGCGGCGTCATCAAGAGCTGCGCCCTGATCTACGGCCAGATGAACGAGCCGCCGGGGGCGCGCCTCCGGGTGGGGCTCTCGGGGCTCACCGTGGCGGAGTACTTCCGCGACGTCGAGGGCCAGGACGTGCTGCTGTTCGTGGACAACATCTTCCGCTTCACCCAGGCCGGCTCCGAGGTCTCCGCGCTGCTCGGCCGGATGCCCTCCGCAGTGGGCTACCAGCCGACGCTGGCCACCGAGATGGGCGACCTGCAGGAGCGGATCACCTCCACCAAGAAGGGCTCGATCACCTCGGTGCAGGCCATCTACGTGCCGGCCGACGACCTGACCGACCCGGCGCCGGCGACGGCGTTCGCCCACCTGGACGCGACGGTGGTGCTCTCCCGCGCCATCTCCGAGCTGGGCATCTATCCCGCCGTGGACCCGCTGGACAGCTCCAGCCGGATCCTGGACCCGCAGTACATCGGCGCCCGGCACTACAACGTGGCCATCGGCGTGCAGCGCACCCTGCAGAAGTACAAGAGCCTGCAGGATATCATCGCGATCCTGGGCATGGACGAGCTGTCCGAGGACGACAAGCTGGTCGTCGCCCGGGCCCGGCGGATCCAGCGCTTCCTGTCGCAGCCGTTCTTCGTGGCCCAGCAGTTCACCGGCTTCGAGGGCAAGTACGTCAAGCTGGCCGACACCATCGAGAGCTTCGAGCGGGTGCTCTCCGGCGAGTTCGACGACCTGCCCGAGCAGGCGTTCTACATGGTGGGCGGGATCGACGAGGCGGTCGAGAAGGCCAAGAAACTGGCGAGCGCGTGATGCGGGTCACGGTGATTTCGCCCGAGGCCGCCATCTTCGACGGCGAGGCCGACGCGGTGACCGCGCCGGCCCATGACGGACAGGTCGGCATCCTGCCGCGGCACGCCCCGTTCATGACCCTGCTGGGCCGGGGGCCGCTCGTGGTCACGTCGGGCAGCACCGCCCGCCGCTTCATGGTCCACGGCGGGTTCCTGCAGGCAGTCAACAATACCGTCCGCGTCGTCGCGGAACAGGTCAAAGGAGCGTAACGCATGCGTCGTCCCATTTTCGCAGCCGTGCTGCTCGCGTCGGTCGGCACCATGGCCCTCGAGGCGCAGACCATCTTCACCCCGGTCATGAAGAGCCCCTACACCGCGTTCAAGCGGAGCGAGCTCGGCGGCTACATCTCCGATCCGGGTGAGGGGACCAGCATCGCGCTCCAGGGCGAATACCGCCTGGCCCGCCGCAAGTTCGATGTCGGCTTCGTGCTCGGCTACGCCGACGCCGAGGGCAACGGCGAGAACCTCTTCGGCATCGGCGCCGACGTCCGCGCCCCGATCGCCCGGCACACCCAGGACTTCCCCCTCGACGCCGCGGTCACCGGCGGCTTCGGCGTCCTCATCGCCGACGGCCAGTCCGGCTTCCTGGTCCCGATGGGTGCAACCCTCGGTCGGCAGGTCCTGCTGGAGAACTCCAACGTCAGCTTCACACCCTACGTGCACCCGGTCATCATCCCGACCTTCGGCGAACTGCTGGACGACGTGCAGTTCGGCATCGGGCTGGGTGTGGACGTGGCGCTCACCAAGACCTTCGACATCCGGGTGGCCGGCTCGCTCGGCGACCTCGAGGGTATTTCGATCGGCGTGGCCTGGCACCGGTAGTCGGTAACGACGGTAGCGACGGTAGCGACGGTAGTAGCGAGGGGGCTCTTCAGGGTGTTGGAGAGCCCCCGCTCGTTTCGGGCACCATCAATTGACTTATCCCCAGACCTGACGGTACTTTGCGGCGCTTTTCCACCGTCGCCGATCCGGAGGTGTCATGCGCTCCACCCGCTACTTCTCCCTGGTCCTGCTGCTGGCCGGCCTGGGGCTCTCATCCGAGGCTCAGGCCCAGGTTACCGGCCTCCCGGTGCACAACGCCGGCATCACCGGCGGCCTCACCATCGGTGCCGAGATCGGGTTCCCCGATGCCGACTACGGCAAGGGCACCGGACTGGGCGCCCGGGGCGCGCTGGGCCTCGGACCATTCGGGGTGAGCGCGGTGATCTCCCGCTGGAACCCCAAGGGTCCGGCCGAGGCACATACCGCGGTGGGCGGGTACCTCAACCTCAAGGTCTTCGGCGGGCCGCTGATCCCGCTCTCGGTGACCCTGCAGGGCGGGGCGGAGTACGCCAGCAGCAACGGCATCAAGGTGGTGCACGCGCCGGTGGGGCTCGGTATCGCGCTCAGGATTCCCAACCCCGCGCTGGCCATCAAGCCGTGGCTGGCGCCCCGGCTGGACATCAGCCGCGTGAGTGGCACCGGCATCAATGCCGACACCGAGACCAACTTCGGCATCAGCGGCGGGGTGGACTTCAGCCTGCTGGGCGGGCTGGGCTTCGGCGCGGCCTACGACCGGACCTGGGCCGGCAACGACGTGAACCCCGGGGTGTTCAGTCTCGGCGTGAACTACGCCATCAAGATCCCGGGGCTCTGATGCGACTGTCCCGCCTGCTCCCCGCCGCACTGACCCTGGCGCTTCTGGCCGGCTGCGCCAACACCTTTGACGCCACCCGCCTCGGGGTGCCCGCCACCCTTGCCTCCGGCGCCGGCACCCCTGCGGTGGGCGATTCCTTCTCGGTGACGAGTCGGGCGGTCTACGGGCTCTGGGGCGTGGTCAAGCTGTCGGAACCGTCGCTCAAGAAGGCGCTGGCCGCACAGCTGGCCGGCGGCAAGGAGGTCGCGGACGTGCGCATCCGGGTGCGGAGCCGGCTGAGCGATATCATCATCACGGGGCTTACCCTGGGGCTGATCGTACCGCGCGCGGTGACGATCGAGGGCGTGGTGGTCCAGAAGTAGGCGGGGGGGCGGGGGGGCGATTGGGCGGTTGGGCGGTTGGGCGATTGGGCGATTGGGCGCAGGGGCGGCCGGCTGCAGGGCTGAGAATTGCTTAGCGGGCGACCACAAGGGTCGCCCGTACTGATTTGGGGGGCTAGCGGGCTTCGGGGAGCAGGCGCTCGATCAGCGCGGCGGAGCGGTCGGCGGCGCCGCGGCCGCCGTTGATCGCCTCGCGGGCGTTGGCGCCGGCCCGTCGGCGCCAGGTCTCGTCCACCAGCCAGGTCTCCCACCACGCGGCGAGGGTCGCCGCCGCCCGGCGGCGGGGGAGCCAGGCAAGGGCCCCGGCGGCGTTGAGCCGGTGGGCATCGGGATGCTGTTCCCCCAGCGGCCCGACGATGACCGGCACCCCACACGCCGCCGGCTCGAGCACCGAATGCAGCCCCGCGCGGCCGAAGCCACCCCCGACGTACGCCAGCTGTCCGACGCCATAGAGCAGCGCGAGCCCGCCGACCTCGGTGACCACGGTGAGCGGGGCGCCGAGTCCGGCCGGCGTCCAGGCGAGCGGGGCGGGCAGGCCGGCGGCGCGGGCCCGGCGGGCGAGCCCGGCCAGATGCGAGGTCGTCGGCTCGTGCGGGGCGATCAGGAGCCGGGCGGCGGGGATGGCCTCGCGCACGGCGGCGAAGGCGGCCAGGAGCACCGTCTCGTCGGCCGGCCAGGTGGAGCCGGCCACCAGGGTGGCGGGGCTGGGCACCGGTGCCGGCGACCGCTCCATCCGCTCGATGACGGCGTCGTAGCGCGGATCGCCGGTGATGCTCACGGCCTCCGGCCGGGCGCCGAGCCAGGTGAGACGGTGGGCATCGTCGGCGGCGATGGCCCCGACCGCAGCGAGCCGTTCCAGTGCCGGCCGGAGGACGCGGCGCGCGGGCCAGCGGCGCCGGCGGCTGGCGGCCGGCAGCGTCGCGGCGATCATCCCCGTGGGAATGCCGCGCGCCGAGGCGGCGTGGACCAGCTCGGGCCAGAGATCCGAGCGGGAGAACACGATGGCGCTCGGCGCCAGGGCATCGAGGAGGGCCGCGACCGGCGCCGGCCGGTCAAAGGGCAGGAATCCGGCGACATCGGCGCCGAGCGTCTGCAGGACGGGGAGCCCCGAGGGGCTGAAGCAGGTGACGGCCACCTGCCAGGCGGGATGCCGTGCCCGGAGCCGCGCCAGCACCGGCTGCGCCTGCCGCAGCTCGCCGGCGGAGGCGGCGTGGAGCAGCAGGAGGGGGCGGCTCCGATCCCGCGCCGCCGCGCCCCAGGCGGCGAAGCGCTCCGCGCTCTCCCGCCGTCCGGAGAGTCCCGCGGCCAGCTTGGGAGCCCAGCGCGCGGCGAGCGGAGCCAGCGCGCCCAGCGCGGCGGTGGCCAGGCGGTAGGGCAACCAGGGGCGAGCCATGCCGAAAGATGCCTCCGCTTGCGCCGAAGGCCAGAGAATTCTAGAATGAGGCGTCCGCCCGATGTTCCACCCCGTGAGAGGAGGTGATCCATTGTCTAGTGACAGTCGCATGCGTGGCTCGAACAGGGCAACCGATCGCCTGGTGAGCTAGGACGACCCGGGATCGTATCGAGCCCGATGCTACAGGAAGGGGCTCGGCCGCTGCTGCGGCCGGGCCCCTTCTGCTGTAAGATTCCCCCATGGCCAGTTACTGGAAGGATACCCGCGCCCCGCGCTACAGCCTCCTGTTCGCCCTGCCGCTGCTCCTGCTCTACGAAGTGCTCGCCCACTTCATTTCCGGGGAAAGCGGCATCCGCAACGGCGCCGACGTGCTGCTCAAGAGCCTGTTCGCATTGCTGGGCGGCCGCCATGGGCTCACCATCTTCGCCGCGGTACTGTTCGGCACCGGCCTGGTGCTGGTCGCCCGGGACTGGCGCACGGGGGGCGCGCCGGTCGCCGGCTATTTCGCCGGCATGTTCGGCGAATCGGTGGTGTACGCGCTGCTCTTCGGCGGGGTCACCAGCCTGCTGACCGGCCTCCTGCTCCACGGTCCCCAGTCCCTCATGATCGGCCAGGGCCAGGCGCTCGGGCTCCCCACCGAGCTGGTGGTGTCACTCGGGGCGGGGATCTACGAGGAACTGCTGTTCCGGGTGGTGCTGGTGGGTCTGCTGGCCAGGCTCGCGCTGGCGGGGTTCGGCTGGCGGCCGTGGGTGGCGGGCACCTTCGCCACCCTGCTCGGGGCTTTCATCTTTTCCGCGTTCCACTATATCGGGCCGCTGGGGGACATCCTGGAGCTGGGCTCCTTCACCTTCCGGATGGTGGCGGGGGTGCTGCTCAGCGGGCTGTTCCTGACGCGCGGTTTCGGGATCGCGGCGTGGACCCACGCGCTGTACGATGTCTTCCTGATGCTCCGCGGGGGCGGGTCGTCGTAGGAGCGGCGGAGCTGAGCTCCGCCCCTCCTGCATCATGGCGCGGCCTTCTCCGCGAGCAGGGAATCGAGCACCTGCTTGTAGATGGGGAAGGGCACCGCTCCCCGAAGCAGCCCCGCGCCCTCGATGTAGACGGTGGGCGTGCTTTCCACCCCCGACTTCGCCGCCCCTTCCGCCTCCGACTGCACCAGCGCCCGCATCTCCCGGTTCTGCAGGCAGGGGAGGATATCCTCCCGCGGGATCCCGGCGCTGTCCGCCAGCGAGATCAGGAATGGGGCGGGATCCTTGAGCGGGGACCACTTGGCCTGGTAGGTGAAGAGCAGGTGGTGGATGGGCCAGAACTTGTCCACCCGGGCGGCGCACATCGCCAGTTCCGCCGCCGCCACGGCGTTCGGATGGATCTGGGTGATCGGCAGGTTGAGAAAGATCCAGCGTACCTTGCCGGTGGCGATGTACTCCCGCTCGATTGCCGGAAAGGTCTCCAGCGCCTGGCGCTTGCAGTAGGGGCACTGGAAGTCCGACAGTTCGTAGATGGTGAGCGGCGCGGTGGCGGCGCCGCGGGTGCGCTGGACGATGAGGGGATCGCCCTGGGCAGGCTCGGCGGCCCGGGTGGACGGCTCGGCGGCTCGGCGGCTCGGCGGCTGGTCCGGAGCCCAGGCGCCCAGCGAGACGCCGAGCACGGCCAATCCCAGTACCCCGATCACGATTGCGGACTTCACGAGATTCCCTTTCACTTGTCGCCGAGTCACCGAGTCACCGAGTCACCGAGTCACCGAGTCACCGAGTCGCCGAGTCGCCGAGTCGCTTAGTACCGGGGCAGCCGGCGGCCGGTAGAGCGATCGAGGGTCAGCCGGTTGCCGGTGACCCGCAGATTCCAGTACCACTCGCTGTTCGGGTCCCAGGTGTCCCAGGAGCGGGCGTAGATCCACCAATCGCCCCGGGGGAGGCGCACGGTGGCCTTGCCGGTGGCGCCGGTGCTGTCGCTGAAGGGCTCCCGGCCCAGGCCGGTCCCCAGCGACTTGGTGAGGCTGTCATAGGTCCGGTAGGCGCTATCTTTCCACCGGCCCATGACCTGGCGCAGGCTGTCGATGGCGGGCATGTACTGGTTGCGGGCCACCGCGAGGGCGCGCTGCGTGTCGTCGCGGCGCCGGAGGAGCGCGGTGAGGCTGTCGCTGCCGCGGCCGAAGGCCCGGTAGAGCGAGTCGTACGCCGGGCTCTCGCGGGGAAGGGAATCGAGCCGCGCCTTGAGATAGCCGAGGGCCTGCTGCTGCGCCTGGGCGCGGTAGGCGGCGCTCGCGTACGCCATGAACGGGCCGCGATAGCGCTGAAACAGCGAATCCAGCTGCTGCGTAATCGCGACCGGTCTCGGGGTCGCGGCCTCGAGGATGGCGAGCACACTGTCGCGATCGTACGGCAGGGCCACGAAGCCGAGGTGCGCCACCGGCGCATCCACGGAATCAGGACCGGGAATGGCCACTTCGAGTGTCACCTCGCGGCCGCGACACGCGGTCAGCGCGAGGAGCAGGACAAGCATGCGACGGGACACGGGCGGCACTCTCCGGCAATGGAGGGGGAAAGCTACCTGTGTGCTCGGGGTCCTACAACTTGTGCCAGCGCTGCTGGCCGGGCAGAACCCGGCGGTCGAGCGGCTCTTCCCGCCCCGGCCCACCGACTACCTGACCGACGCCGCCGGCATCGTGGACGCGGCGTCGGCGCGGGCCATCATCGGGATCGCGTCCCGACTCCGGAGCGCGACGGGGGCGGAACTGGCGGTCGTGACGCTCCCGACGATCGAGGACCGGGCCCCCGGGGAAGTGGCGCTCGCCATTCTCCGGGGCTGGGGAGTGGGGGCCGCGGCGGGCATCGGGGATTCCACCCGCAATGCGGGCGCCGTGCTGCTGCTGGTGCCGCGCACCCCGGAGCACAAGGGCGAGATCTACCTCACGGTCGGGACAGGCCTGGAGGGGCTCATCACCGACGCGATCGCCGGCCGGATCGCCGACCTCATGCTGCCGGACCTGCGTGAGGCGCGGTGGGGTCCGGCGCTCCTGCTCGGCACCCAGGCCATCGCCGCCACCGTGGCGAAGGGATTCGGTGTCTCCGATTCCGCGCTCGAGGGGGCAGACCCGTTCCGGTCCCAGTCCGGAGGCCCCGAGATCAACCCGCTGGTCATCTTCGTGATCCTGATCATCGTGATGATCGTGCTGTCGAACCTGTCCAAGGGCAGCGGGGGCGGCGGTGGCCGCGGGCGGCGCCGTGGGGGCGGCCCGCGGAGCGGGTGGGGCGGGGGGCGCGGCTGGGGTGGGGGGGGCGGGTTCGGCGGCGGCTTCGGTGGCGGCGGTGGCGGGG
>JANRJZ010000261.1:0-12190 GCA_033763675.1 Gemmatimonadota bacterium | reverse complement strand
TATCCGGAACGGCGTACCAGCGGAGGCGGAGCGAGCCGAGGCAGACCGACCCGATCGTGGACGCGCCGCCGGTATTCCAGAGCGCGGCCTGCACGCCCAACCGGTCACCGGGGGCCACCCGGGTCTCCTGTGTCACGGCATCCGCCACCAGACCCTCGGCCAGCAGCCGGGCCCGGCCCAGCCGCTGCACCTCTCCCTCGAAGGGATCGCCCATCAGGGCGGGATCGGCCTCGACGCGGCGGCCGCCGCCGCCGGGCGCGCCATCCAGCGCGGTGCGCCGCGCCGACTCCAGCAGCTCGCTCGCCCGGGTGAGCGTGGCGCGGAGCCGCGGCGCCAGCGCGGGCGCCAGCAGCAGCCGCGCGGAGTCCACCGTCGCGACGTAATCCGCGAGGGCGGCGGCGGTCTTCCGCCGTGCCTCGGGGCGGAGGGTGGCGAGGAAGGGCACCCCCGCGAGGGTGGTATCGAGCCCACTCAGGAGGCCAGCGGCGCCACTGCCGGTGCGGTCGGTGATCAGCGCCAGCCGCACCGTCGAGGGCCCGATGGTCTGCAGCTGTCCCATGTCCTGGGAGCGGTGCAGGCTCCGGGAGCGCATCGCGATCTGGTGATACGACTGCCCCACGGCCGCGTCGAGCCGTCCCCCATCGAGGGTAAGCGTCGTGGCGGCGGAATCGAAGCGGGTGCTGCGGTAGAGCTTGAGCGGCGCCCAGGGGGCGAGCCCCTCCTGCTCCGCCAGCTCCGGAAAGCGGGTGGGGTCTCCCGCGACGCGGAAGGCCTCCTGCGCCGCCCAGCCGGCGGCCTGGTGCTGGCCATGGCCATCCCGCGGGGTGCCGCTGAAGATCGAGACCACGACCTGGGGCCGGAAGCGGCGGACGATGCGCACGACGTCCTTGAGTACCGAATCCCTGGGCCAGTGCGCCCAGGTGTCGTCCAGGTTCTTGGAGAAGCCGAAATCGTAGGCGCGGGTGAAGAACTGGCGGGCGCCGTCGAGCCGCCGGGCGGCGAGCAGCTCCTCGGTGCGGAGCAGCCCCAGTTCCTCTCCCAGCTCCTGGCCGATCAGGTTCTGGCCGCCCTCGCCGCGATTCAGCGAGAGATACGCCGCCTCCGCCCCCATGCCGCGGGCCAGGAGGGTGAGGAGCTCGGTGTCCTCGTCATCGGGGTGGGCCGCGATGAGCAGCACCCGCTGGTAGTGGCCCAGGCGCCGGAGCTGGTGGTCCAGCGCGGAGAGCCCGCCGGTGGAGGGCGGCGCGAGCTGGCCGGCGAGCGGCAGCGCGCCGGCGGAGAGCAGCAGGAGCAGCGGAATCAGGCGGCGGGGCGACACGGGAAGCAAGGTAATCCCCGCCGTCCCGGTCAGAAAGGCGATCCGGCGCCGGCCGGCCTCAGACGCCCAGCGGCTCCTCCCGCAGCACACCCCGCATCTCGGGATAGCGCTGCCGGAAGTAGAACCCCATGGCCACTGCGGCAAACAGGTTGGCGGCGAGCACGGTCCACATGGGGAAGAGCGCCCCGACGGTGGCCGACATGAGGTTCACCGCCACGTAGAAGAACAGCTCGAAGATGACGAACAGCATGAGCAGCCCGAAGCGGGCGAGGGCGGATTGCGCGGAGAGCCGGACCACCGCGGCGACCGCGACCGCGAAGGCCACGAAAAGCACGAAGTGGAGGGCGGTGTAGACCACCACCGCGCCGAAGACGGTTCCGGCGGTATCGGGCTGGGGATTGCCGTAGAGAAAGAGCTCGCCAAGCACACTGGGAGTGCGGAGGGGATGGCCGGCCAGCAGGTCGCGGACGAGGAACCAGAGGGCCACGGCGCTGCCGCCGATCAGCCCCGCGTCGAGCCCCTCGGCAAGGACGGAGTGCCTGCGGTGTTCCATCGGCGTCGCCTCCGGCAGGCCCGTGACTCCGTCGCCGCGCCGGGGCCTGCCACGACGGGGGCGGCATTGGCAACATCGGGTGCGGAGCCGGGGAGGGCAAGACGACGGAAATCTGCCACCCGCCGGGCGGCGGTCAGTGCTCCTCGTCCGGGTGCTGCCGCTTGCCGGCGATGAACGCAGAGACGAAGCAGGCGAGGGCCAGGAAGGCGAGGAAGATTCCGCCGGGCTGGGAGATGCCCTTGAGGAAGAAGATCATCCCCAGCGAGACGAAGACCGTGCCCAGGCCGCGGAGGATTTCGTCCAGGTTGCGCCACTTGGTCTCCCGGCCCCACTGAATGGCCCCGGCCAGGCCGAGCAGGCCCAGGATCAGGAGCCCGACCCAGATCCAGACCCAGATCCACCGGCCCGGGAGGTGGAAGAGCACCCGGATCAGCATCATGTGCCCCCCACGGCGGCGCGGGTGCAGCCGGGACAGGGGCAGCGATCGAGCAGCCAGCGGAAGGTGAAGATCCCGGTGCCGTGGCCGTCGCTCCACTCCACCCGGAGCCCGTACCCACCGACCAGCGCCAGGCGGACCGGGCGGATGTCGGCGGGGACAGTGGCGGGATCGAGCAGGGGGCGGCTGGTCATCTCTTCCACGCAGCCGGCGCAGGGGCAGGCCAGGCGGAGGGCGCGGGCGGGAAAGAGCGCGGCATGGCCCCCGGCCACCCACTCGATGTGGATGCCGTCGTCGCGACGGGTGATCGCGTGCGGAACGACCGGTGCCTGGCTCATGCGGTGTGACCCGTGGAGGGCGGCGGGATGGTGGCCAACGGGGAGCGCGGCGGCTTATACTTGGGCAGCATCGGTCTTCACCTTCCACCCACCCGAGCCATGCCCACCACCATCAACCCCTTCGGCGCCCGCGGCACCCTGTCGCTGGGCTCCCAGACCGCCACGATTTTCCGCCTTCCGGAGCTTGAGCGCAAGGGTGTGGCTCACCTGGACCGCCTTCCCTTCTCGATTCGCATCCTGCTGGAGAACGCCCTGCGCTTCGCGGGACGGGGGGTGGTGACCGAGGAACATGTGGCGGCGCTCGGCGCCTGGGCAGGGGGCGGGAGCGGCGCGGGGGAATTGCCGTGGATGCCGGCGCGGGTGGTCCTGCAGGACTTCACCGGCGTCCCGTGCGTGGTGGACCTGGCGGCGATGCGGGACGCCATGGCCCGGATGGGGGGCGATCCCGACCGGATCAACCCGATGGTGCCCTGTGACCTGGTGATCGACCACTCGGTCCAGGTCGACTACGCCGGCAGCGCGGACGCGTACCAGCGGAACGTGGACCTCGAGTATAGCCGGAATCGGGAGCGGTACCAGCTGCTCAAGTTCGCCCAGCGGGCCTTCCGGAACTTCCGGGCGGTGCCGCCGGGGACCGGCATCGTGCACCAGGTGAATCTCGAATACCTGGCGCCCGTGGTCCAGCTCCGGGACCAGCACGGCGAGCTGACCGCCTATCCCGACAGCTGCGTGGGCACCGACTCGCACACCACCATGATCAACGGCCTCGGCGTCATGGGCTGGGGGGTGGGCGGGATCGAGGCGGAAGCGGTCATGCTGGGGCAGCCGTACTTCATGCTGATCCCGGAAGTGATCGGGATGAAGCTGGTGGGCGAACTCCCGCTCGGCACCACCGCGACCGACCTGGTCCTGACCGCCACCCAGCAGCTCCGCAAGGCGGGGGTGGTGGACAAGTTCGTCGAGTTCTACGGACCCGGGCTCTCGAGCCTGAGTCTCGCCGACCGCGCCACGATCGCCAACATGGCGCCCGAATACGGCGCCACCATGGGCTTCTTCCCGGTGGACGCCGAGACCATCCGCTACCTGGAGCGCACCGGCCGCGACGCGGAGGTGGTGGAACGGGTGGAACGGTATGCCAAGGCGCAGGGGCTCTTCCGCACTGACACCACCCCCGACCCGACCTTCACCAGCACCCTGACGCTCGACCTTGCCAGCGTGGTGCCCAGCCTGGCCGGCCCCAAGCGCCCCCAGGACCTGGTGCCGCTCACCGGGCTCAAGAAGAACTTCCAGGTCTCGCTCCCGGAGCTGATGACCCCGGCGGTGCCGGCCGCGCGGCGGGAGGTGGCGCAGGCCACCTACTCCCGCTGGGTGAACGAGGGCGGCTCGGCCGGCACCGCGGTGGCCGACCACCCGCCGGTGGCGAAGCCGGTGGTGAATGGCGAGCCGTGCGAGCTCCGGGACGGCTCGGTGGTGATCGCCGCGATCACCAGCTGCACCAACACCTCCAACCCGTCGGTGATGATCGGCGCCGGCCTGCTGGCGAAGAAGGCGGTGGAACGAGGCCTCACCACCCGGCCCTGGGTGAAGGCCAGCCTGGCCCCCGGCTCGCGGGTGGTGACCGAGTACCTCAAGGGCGCCGGGCTCCTGCCCTACCTGGAGCGGCTGCGCTTCGATGTGGTGGGCTACGGCTGCACCACCTGCATCGGGAACAGCGGCCCGCTCCCCGACAGCATCCAGCAGGCCATTGACGAACACGCCCTGGTGACGGCGGCGGTGCTGTCCGGCAACCGCAACTTCGAGGCGCGGGTGCACCCCTCGGTGCGGGCCAACTACCTGGCGAGTCCGGTGCTGGTGGTGGCGTTCGCGCTCGCGGGACGGGTGGACCTCGACCTTTCCTCCGAGCCGATCGGCACCGGAAAGGACGGGAAGCCCGTCTACCTCAGGGACATCTGGCCTACCCCGAAGGAGATCGCCGACGCCATGGCGATGTCGCTCAAGCCGGCGCTGTTCCGGGAGCGGTACGCGTCGGTCTTTGACGGCGACGAGGTATGGCAGGCGCTGCCGGTGCCGGAGGGGAGCCGCTATGCCTGGGACGGGACGAGCACCTACGTCGCGGAACCTCCGTTCTTCCAGAACCTCGCGGCCGAGCCGGCGCCGCTCCGGGACCTCGCGAAGGCCCGGGTCCTCGCCGTCCTCGGGGATTCGGTCACCACCGACCACATCTCCCCCGCCGGGTCCATCCCGAAAAACGGCCCCGCGGCGAAGTACCTGCTGGACCACGGCGTCAAGCAGGCGGACTGGAACACCTTCGGCGCCCGCCGCGGCCATCACGAGGTCATGATGCGCGGCACCTTCGGCAACGTGCGGATCAAGAACGCCCTCACGCCGGAGAAGGAGGGCAACTGGACGGTGCACCTCCCGACCGGCGACGTGCTCTCCATCTTCGACGCCGCGATGCGGTACCAGGCCGACGGCACCCCGCTGGTGATCCTGACCGGGAAGGAGTACGGTACCGGATCGAGCCGCGACTGGGCGGCGAAGGGCCCCGCGCTGCAGGGGGTCAAGGCCGTGATTGCCGAGAGCTACGAGCGGATCCACCGCAGCAACCTGGTGGGGATGGGGGTGCTGCCGCTGCAGTACGAGCAGGGTTCCACCCGCCAGTCGCTGGGCCTGACCGGGCGGGAGACGTTCAGCATCAGCGGCATCGCGCAGGGACTCACCCCCGGTGGCCGGGTGACCGTGACCGCCACGGCGGAGGACGGCAAGGTGACGACCTTCCCCGCGGTCGTGCGGCTCAACTCGCTGGTGGAGCTGGACTACTACCGGCACGGCGGGATCCTGCAGCGGGTGCTGCGGATGTTCGCACAGAGCGGCGCGCACTAAAGATTCCTTCACCGGCTGTTCACCCTCCTCTCTTGGGCCTCCGGCGAGCATTGCTCCCGGAGGCTTCTCATGTCCAAGTCGTACATGATGATGGATGGCAACGAGGCGGCCGCGCGCGTGGCCTACCTCGCCAGCGAGGTCATTGCCATCTATCCGATCACCCCCGCGTCCCCGATGGGGGAGTTGTCGGACCAGTGGGCCGCCGAGGGGAGACCCAACGCCTGGGGCACGGTGCCCGGCGTGGTGGAGATGCAGAGCGAGGGTGGCGCGGCCGGCGCGGTGCACGGCGCCCTGATGACGGGGGCTCTGGCGACGACCTTCACGGCGTCCCAGGGCCTGCTGCTGATGATCCCGAACCTCTACAAGATCGCCGGGGAGCTGACGCCGCTCGTGATCCACGTGGCCGCCCGCGCCGTCGCCACCCAGGGGTTGTCGATCTTCGGTGATCACAGCGACGTGATGGCCGCCCGCGCCACCGGCTTCGGGCAGCTCGCCAGCGGTTCGCCCCAGGAGGCCATGGACCTGGCGCTGGTGGCGCACGCCGCCACCCTGGAGAGCCGGATCCCGTTCCTGCACTTCTTCGACGGCTTCCGCACCTCGCACGAGATCGCCCGGGTCTACCCGCTGTCGGTGGAGGACGTCCGTGCCCTGCTGCCGGAAGGGCCCCGGCTGGGACACCACCAGCGGGCCCTGTCACCCTCACAGCCCACCATCCGCGGCACGGCCCAGAACCCCGACGTCTTCTTCCAGGCCCGGGAGGCCTCCAACTCCTGGTACCGCGCCTGCCCGGAGATCGTCCAGCAGGCGATGGACCGGCTGGCCGTCCGCACCGGGCGCGCCTACCACCTGGTGGATTACGTCGGCGCGCCGGACGCTGAGCGGGTGGTGGTGCTGATGGGGTCAGGCGCCGAGGTGGCGCACGAGACCGTGGCGGCCCTCGTGGCGACCGGCGAGAAGGTCGGGGTGCTCAAGGTCCGCCTGTTCCGGCCCTTCCCAAGCGAGGCGCTCCTGGCCGCCCTGCCCCCGACGGTTCGCCGCATCGCCGTCCTGGACCGGACCAAGGAACCGGGGAGCGCCGGGGAGCCGCTCTACCAGGACGTGGTCACGGCCATCGCCGAGTCGTCGGCTCGGGAGGACGGCGGCGCGCCGCGGCTCGTCATCGGTGGGCGCTACGGGCTCGCGTCCAAGGAGTTCACCCCGGCCATGGTGCGGGCGGTGCTCGACGAACTGCGGCAGCCGGCCCCGCGCAACCATTTCACGGTCGGGATCACCGACGACGTCACCCACACCAGCCTCCCCTGGGATCCCGACTGGTCCACGGAGGAGCCGGCGACGGTCCGGGCGGTGTTCTTCGGCCTGGGTGCCGACGGCACGGTGGGTGGCAACAAGAACTCGATCAAGATCATCGGCGAGGAGGCGGGGCTCCACGCCCAGGGCTACTTCGTATACGACTCGAAGAAGTCCGGCTCGATCACGGTCTCCCACCTCCGCTTCGGGCCGCATCCGATCCGGTCCAGCTACCTGATCAGCCGGGCCAACTTCGTTGCCTGCCACCAGTTCCACCTGCTGGAGCGGATGGAGATGCTGGCCCTCGCGGAGCCGGGCGCCACGATACTGCTCAACAGCCCGCACGGCGCCACGGGGACCTGGGACCGGCTCCCCCGCCGGGTGCAGGAGGAGCTGATCGCGAAGCGGCTCCGGCTGTTCGTGATCGATGCCCTGGCCGTGTCCCGCGGGGCCGGGCTGGCGGGGCGCATCAACACGGTGATGCAGACCTGCTTCTTCGCGCTCAGCGGACTGATGCCGCTCGACCAGGCGATCCTCGCCATCAAGCGCGGCATCCAGAAGGCGTACGGCTCGCGAGGCGAGATCGTGGTGGAAAAGAACTTCGCCGCCGTGGACCAGTCGGTGGCCGCACTCTCCGAGGTACCGGTGCCCGCGGTGGCCACCAGCACCATCCCCATGCGCCCGCCGGTGCCGGCCGGAGCGCCGGAGTTCGTGCGGCTCGTCTCCTCGCGCCTGATCGCCGGCGAGGGGGACCAGCTCCCCGTCTCCGCCCTGCCCGTCGACGGCACCTGGCCCAGCGGCTCCACACAGTGGGAGAAGCGGGACCTGGCCGAGACCGTCCCGGTCTGGGACTCCGAGATCTGCATCCAGTGCGGCAAGTGCGTGCTGGTCTGTCCCCACGCGGTGATCCGCGCGGCGGTCTACCCCCCGGAGCTGCTGGCGGGGGCGCCGGCGGGGTGGAAGTCGGCGGCGGCGCGGTGGCGCCAGTTCGGCGACCAGCGATACACCCTGCAGGTGTCCACCGATGACTGCACCGGCTGCCGGCTCTGCGTCGAGGTCTGCCCGGTGAAGAACAAGCGGGAGGTGCGCCTCAAGGCGATCAACATGGGACCGCACGAGCCGATCCGGGACGCGGAGCGGGCCAACTGGGCGTGGTTCCAGGCGCTGCCGGCCGCCCCACGGGACGCGCTGTCCCCGGACCACGTGAAGGACGTGCAACTGCTGGAACCGCTGTTCGAGTTCTCGGGCGCGTGCGCCGGCTGCGGCGAGACGCCCTACCTGAAGCTGGTGAGCCAGCTCTTCGGCGACCGCGCGATGGTGGCCAACGCCACCGGGTGCAGCTCGATCTACGGCGGGAACCTGCCCACCACCCCATGGACCAGCAACGCCCTCGGCCGCGGGCCGGCCTGGGCCAACTCGCTGTTCGAGGACAACGCGGAGTTCGGGCTGGGGATGCGACTGGCGCTGGACCAGCAACGGCAGCGCGCGGCGGTGCTGCTCCGGCAGCTGGCCCAGTTCGCCGGGCTGGACGTGGTGGAGGGGCTGCTCTCCCCGGAGGGCCGCGGGGAGACCGAGATCGCCGCGCGCCGGGCCTTCGTGGGCGAACTGCGCCGCCGCATCGCGGTGGTCGACGACCCGCTGGCCCGGGAGCTCGCCGCCCTCGCCGACACCCTGGTGCGGCACAGCGTGTGGATCGTCGGCGGGGACGGCTGGGCCTACGATATCGGCTTCGGCGGCCTGGACCACGTCCTCGCCTCGGGCCGCGACGTCAATCTGCTGGTGCTGGACACCGAGGTGTACTCCAACACCGGCGGCCAGATGTCCAAGTCCACGCCGCGGGGCGCCGTCGCGAAGTTCGCGGCGGGAGGCAAGCGCTCGGCCAAGAAGGATCTGGGCCTGTTCGCCATGAGCTACGGGCACGTCTACGTGGCGCAGGTGGCGCTGGGCGGGGACGACAGCCAGGCGGTGAAGGCGTTCCGGGAGGCGGAAGCGTTCGATTGGCCGTCGCTCATCATCGCGTACAGTCACTGCATCGCCCACGGTTACGACCTGGTGCACGGCCTGGAGCAGCAGAAGCTGGCGGTCCAGTCGGGCCACTGGCCGCTCTTCCGCTACAACCCGGTGCTCATCACCGAGGGCCGGAACCCCTTCCAGCTCGACTCGAAGGCGCCGACCGTCCCGCTCCGGAGCTACGCCTACAACGAGACCCGGTACACCATGCTGGCGCACAGTCACCCGGAAGAGGCGGCGAGCCTGCTGGCGCAGGCGCAGCAGGACCTGCTGGAACGCTGGCACCGCTACGCATACCTGGCCAAGGCGCCGCCCGGTTTCGGGGCCGCCGCCACGCCGGAGGCCCCGCATGACTGACCTCAGCACCCGGTACCTGGGCCTGACCCTGCCGAATCCGGTCGTGGCGTCCTCCTCGCCGCTCACCGAGCAGATCGTTGACCTCCGCCGGCTGGAGGACGCGGGGGTGAGCGCCGTGGTGCTCCCCTCGCTCTTCGAGGAGCAGATCAGCATCGAGAGCAACGACCTGGACCTGTACCTGTCCCATGGCGCCGAGAGCTACGCCGAGGCGACGTCCTACTTCCCGGACATGGGGAGCTACAACCTGGGCCCGACCGGGTACCTCACCCGGCTCGCGGAGGCCCGGAAGGCCCTCCGCATCCCGGTCATCGGCAGCCTGAACGGTGTCTCGACCGGCGGCTGGACCCGTTACGCTCGGAAGATGGAAGAGGCGGGCGCCGACGCAATCGAGCTCAACGTGTACCACCTCCCCACCGACCCGACCCAGAGCGGGCTGGACGTGGAGCGGATGTACTTCGACCTGGTGCAGGAGGTAGTGGGAACGGTGAAGATCCCGGTGAGCGTGAAACTCACCCCGTTCCTCAGCGCCCCGGCACACGTGGCGCGGCGCCTCGGCGAGCTGGGAGCCCGCGGCCTCGTGCTCTTCAACCGCTTCTACCAGCCGGATTTCGATCTGGAGAAGCTGGAGGTGGTTCCGTCGCTCAACCTGAGCAGCGCCTGGACCCTCCGGCTCCGGCTGCGGTGGGCGGCCATCCTCTGGGGCAACACCAGCGCCGACCTGGCGATCTCCGGCGGGGTGCACACGGCGGGCGACGTCCTCAAGAGCATGATGGCGGGTGCCCGGGTGGCGATGGTGGCGAGCTCAGTGCTGCGCCACGGTCCCGAGCACGTCCGGACCCTGCTGGACGGGGTCCGCGAGTGGATGGCGAGCCACGAGTACGAGTCCATCCGGCAGATGCAGGGGAGCATGAGTCACCAGCATTGCGCCGAACCGGCCGCCCTGGAGCGGGCGAACTACATGCGGGTCCTGCGCTCGTTCGCGCTGCGGGGGAAATAGGCGGCTCGGCGGCTCGGCGGCTCGGCGGCTCGGCAATAAAATGACCCCCGGGTGTCAGCACCCGGGGGTCATTCCTGTTCTGGACTCACCAACCGCCCAACCGCCTAACCGATCACGCCACCAGATCCTTCAGCTTCTGGCCCTGCTCCCCTTCGCGGAGGCGAGTGAGGGCCCGGTCCCGCAGCTGGCGGATGCGCTCGCGGGTGACACCCATCATCCGGCCGATCTCCTCGAGGGTGCGGCTGTTGCCGTCCTCCAGGCCGAAGTAGAGGCGGAGTACCTTGGCGTCCCGTGCGGGCAGCGTGGCGAGGGCCGCCTCGATATCCGACGTCTGGCTGTTGGCGATGGCCGGCGCGTCGGTGCCTTCCTGGTCGAGGGCGGTGAAGCGCTCGATGCGCTCGCTGTTGTCGCCGTCGCGGGTCGGATGGTCAAGCCGCACCGCCTCGGTGTTGAGGGCGCCGAGACTGCGCACCGCCTCCACCGTGAGCCCGGTCGCGCGGGCCAGTTCCTCGGTCGTGGGCATCCGGCCGAACTTGTCCTTGAGCAGCGTGGTGGTGCGCCCGAGGCGGGAGAGGTCCGCGGTCCGGTTAAGCGGCACCCGGACCGGCCGACCATGGCGGGCAATCGCCGCCTGGACCGCCTGACGAATCCACCACACCGCGTACGAAATGAACTTGACGCCCCGATCCGGATCGAACTTCCGGGCGGCGGTCATCAGGCCGAGGTTGCCTTCGCCGATCAGATCGACGAGCGGCACGCCCCGGTTCTGGAACTTCTTGGCCACGGAGACCACGAACCGGACATTGTGGCGCGCCAGACGCTCCTGGGCAGCCACGTTGCCCCGGAACGCCTTTCGGGCCAGCTCCATCTCTTCGTCACGGGAGAGCAGCGGCACCTTGCTGATCTCATCGAGGTACAGATCGAGGCTTTCCCGACCCTCGTCAACCGCCTTGGCAATCTGGGCGGGCCGCACTGCGCGCCGCTTCCGGCGAGGCTGCATGGTCACTCGGCGCCCCTCCTTACGCTTGGAACGTCTGTCGTCAGGGTCCGACGGACGACCCGACAATATAGAATGATACGCGTGGAAAACCAAACACAGGCTTAAGTTGTTGCTTCGCAACGACTTGAATTAGCTCAGCCCAAATGTTTCCCGTAGCGAGTTTTCCACGTTGTTTCCACCAGGTTTCGACAAACGCCGGTGTGGGACCTCTCTCCCCACCGGATGGATGCACGAGAAGGGTAACCCGTGCCGCAAGGGGGACGTGGTCTCGGCCCCCTATTGCACCATCCGGGTGTTACTCTTGGTGGCATGAAGACCGATGCAGCCTATGAACTGCTGCGGCAGTTCGCCTCCCCGACGGCGGCGATCACCTCCTCCTGGCAGGGCAAGCGCAACGGCATGATCTCGGACAGCGTGGTCCGGGCATCGATCTCGCCGAGCGTGCCGCGACTCTCCGTCTACATCCACAAGTGGCACCTGAGCCACGACCTGATCTGGCAGAGCGGGCTCTTCTGCATCCACCTGCTGCACCGGGGGCAGCTGGACCTGGTCTACAATCTGGGGTTCAGCAGCGGCCGGGAGCGGGACAAGCTGGCCGAGGTGCCGCACCGGCTGGGCCAGCTGGGGTTGCCGGTGATCGAGGACCGGGTTGCGGCGTTCGAGCTCCGGGTGATCAATACCATGGACGCCGGGTACGCGACGCACTTCCTCGGGCACATCGACGCGGTCCACCCGGGGGCGGACAAGGACATCCTGACGCCGGCCTGGCTGCGGGTCCACATGCCCAAGGCGTGGGAGCCGGAGTGGCTGGCCAACTATCGGAAGGCGCAGGACGTGATTGAGCAGCACGCGGCGATCGAAGACCGCCGCTGGACCGGGCCGGCCCGGTAAACCGACACCTTCACCGAGAGGTTGGCATGACGCGGTCGCTGACGCGCATTGTCCCCGGCGCGCTGGTCCTTTCCCTTCTGGCGCAGGGCGTCGCCGCCCAGGCGTTCGAGGGGGTGGTGA
>JANRJZ010000260.1:0-3931 GCA_033763675.1 Gemmatimonadota bacterium | reverse complement strand
GACGCGGCCGAGAAGGTCGTCGCCGCCTGGAAGAAGGGCAAGGGGAACTGACCATGGCCATCATGATCAACGAACTCACCCGGATCATCATCCAGGGCTTCACCGGCGACAAGGCCACCTTCCACGCCCAGAAGATGATCGAGTACGGCTCCAAGGTCGTGGGCGGCGTGACCCCCGGGAAGGGGGGCCAGACCCACATCGGGCTGCCGGTGTTCAATACCGTGAAGGAAGCGGTGGACACCGTCTATCCGGACGCCAGCCTGATCTTCGTGCCGGCGCCGTTCTGCGCCGACGCCATCATGGAGGCCGCCGACGCCGGCATCAAGCTGGTCTGCTGCATCACCGACGGCATCCCGGCGCAGGACATGATGATGGTCAAGCGCTACCTGCGCCGCTATCCCAAGGAGCGCCGGACCACGCTGGTGGGCCCCAACTGCGCCGGCCTTATCAGTCCCGGCAAGTGCATGCTGGGGATCATGCCCGGACACATCTACATGCCGGGAAAGGTGGGGCTGGTCACCCGGTCGGGGACGCTGGGCTACGAGGCGGCGAGCCAGATGAAGGACCTCGGCATCGGGGTCTCCTCCAGCATCGGGATCGGCGGCGATCCGATCAACGGCTCCAGCTTCCTCGACGTGCTGGCGCTGTTCGAGGCGGACCCCGAGACCGAGGCGGTCATGATGATCGGCGAGATCGGCGGGCCGCAGGAGGCGGAGGCGGCGCTCTGGGTCAAGGAACACATGACCAAACCGGTGATCGGCTACGTGGCCGGCCTCACCGCTCCCAAGGGCCGCCGCATGGGCCACGCCGGGGCGATCATCTCCGCCTTCGGCGACACGGCGGCGGAAAAGGCCGAGATCATGCGGTCCCTGGGACTCACGGTGGCGAAGAGCCCGGCGCACCTGGGGGAAGCGGTCGCAGAGGCGCTGGCGAAGAAGCCGGCCCGGAAGAAGGTGGGCAGCCGATGACCGTCCGCCCGCGGGTGGTGATTACCCGGAAGATCCCGGCGGCCTGCGAGGCGGAGGCCGCCGCGCGCTTCGACGCGGTGCTCAACCGCGACGACGTGCCGCTTACCACCGCGCAGCTCCAGGAGGCGCTCCGCACCGCCGACGCCCTGCTCCCCACCGTGACCGACAAGGTCACTGCCGAGGTGCTGGGCACCGCGGGGCGCCGGGCGAAGATCGTCAGCAACTTCGGGGTGGGGTTCAACAACATCGACATCGCGGCGGCCAGGGAGCTGGGCATCACGGTGACCAACACCCCGGATGTTCTCACCGACGACACCGCGGACATCGCCATGACGCTGCTGCTGATGGTGGCGCGGCGCGCGGGCGAGGGGGAACGCCACGTCCGGCAGCGGGCGTGGACCGGCTGGCGGCCCACCCACATGCTGGGCGCGCGGGTGTCGGGGAAGACCCTGGGGCTGATCGGCTTCGGCCGGATCGCGAAGGCGATGGCCCGGCGTGCCTACCACGGGTTCGGGATGCGGATCCTCTTTGCCGATCCCTTCCCCCCGACGCCGGAGGTAGCGCAGAGCCTGGGCGCGGAACCGCGGGCCTCCGTCGAGGAGGTGCTGCGGGAGGCGGACTTCGTGTCGCTGCACTGCCCGGCCACCCCCGAGACCAGGCACCTGATGAACGCCGGGCGGCTCAAGCTGATGCAGCGGCACGCCTTCCTGATCAACAGCGCCCGGGGCGACGTCGTGGACGAGGCGGCGCTGGTGGACGCGCTGCGGCAGGGGACGATCGCGGGCGCGGGGCTCGACGTCTTCGAGCGGGAGCCGAGCGTCACGGCGGAGCTGCTGGGCATGGAAAACGTGGTGCTGCTGCCGCACCTGGGCAGCGCCACGCTGGAGACCCGCACCGCCATGGGGATGCGGGCGCTGGAGAACCTCTCGCTCTTCTTCGCGGGCCAGCCGGTCCGCGATCGCGTGGTGTGACCCTGGACCACCAGGCCCCCTTCGAGGCCAACGCGCTCCCCGCCTCCGCCGATCCGCTCGCCGCCAGCGCGGCGCAGTACGCGACGGAGGTGGCCGAGGTGCTGTACGGGCTGCTGGTGGACGTGGTCAAGGTCCGGCACCCGTTCCTCGAGGCGGCGCTGGCCGGCGGCCCGATGGATCCGTCGTGGACTCCCGAGCAGCTCGAGGCCTGTCTCCGCGCCCAGGGGATCTGGTTCCAGTTGCTGGCCATCGCGGAGCAGAACGCCGGGATGCGGCGCCGCCGCCAGACCGAGACCGAGCGGGGTTTCGAGCAGGTGCGGGGCACCCTGCCGCAGGTGCTGCACGACATCGCCGCCGAGGGCCTCGCGACTCCCGACCAGGTGCGACAACTGCTGCGCGACCTCCGGGTGCGGCCCACCATTACCGCCCATCCCACCGAGGCCAAGCGGGTCACGGTGCTGGAGAAGCACCGCCGCATCTACCGCAAGCTGGTGGAGCTGGAGTCGCCCCGCTGGACCCCGCGGGAGCGGACCCAGCTGGCGGAGGCGCTGCGCGCCGATATCGAACTCCTGTGGATGACTGGCGAGCTGCGGCTGGAGAAGCCCACCGTGCCGCAGGAGGTCTACTGGGGGCTGCACTTCTTCAGCGAGACCCTGTTCGAGGCCACCAGCGAGATGCTGGAGAAGCTGGACCGGGTGCTGGCCCACACCTGGCCCGGGGAGCGCTTCGCCATCCCGTCGTTCTTCCAGTTCGGCAGCTGGATCGGCGGGGACCGGGACGGCAATCCCTTCGTCACCAACGACGTCACCCGGCGCACCCTGGCCGAGAACCGGGTGACGAGCCTGCAGCGCTACCGGCAGCGGATGGCGGAGCTGCTCAAGACCCTGAGCATCACCGAACGGGCCCTCCCGGTGTCCCCCGCCTTCCGCGCCGGCTTGGACCGGGTGCTGGCCCTGGTGCCCGATGGCGCCGGCATCGTGAGCCGGAACCCCGGGGAGGTCTTCCGCCAGTTCCTCGCCTGCGTGATGCGCCGGCTCGAGGGAGCGCTGCGCCACGCGGAAGGAGGCCGCACCGCCCCCGTGACGGAGGGCTACGCGTCCGCCGACGAACTGCTGGCCGATATCCGGATGCTGGAAACCGCGCTGCACGAGGGCGGGAGCGGCAACCTGGCCGACCTGCTGGTGCGCCCGGTCCGGCGGGAGATCGAGACCTTCCGCTTCAGCACCGTGCGGCTCGACCTGCGGGAGAACGCCGCCCGGCTCACCCAGGCCGTGGTGGCGCTGTGGCGTGTGGCCACCGGCCGCAGCGACGATCCCCCCGCGGCCGACTCCGAGGAATGGAAGCTGTGGCTGCTGGCGGAACTGGGCCGCCCCCGGCGGGCCGAACAGCCGCTGGAGCGCTACCCGGAGGACGTGCGGGAGACCCTTGGGATGTTCCGCCTGGTGCGGGAGATGCGGGCAGAGCTCGACCGCGAGGCCTTCGGCAGCTTCGTGCTCAGCATGACCCGCGAGGTGGCCGACGTGCTCGGCGCCTACCTGCTGGCCAAGGAAGGCGGCCTCTTCGCCGATGAGGCCGGGACCGAGAGTTCCACCCTGCCGATCGTGCCGCTGTTCGAGACCATCGAGGACCTGCACCGGGCCCCCGCGATCATGCGCGAGCTGCTCGGCGTCCCGGTCGTCCGGCGGTCGGTGCGTGCCGTTGGCGGCACCCAGGAAGTGATGATCGGGTACTCCGACAGCAACAAGGACGGCGGGTACCTGTCCTCCAACTGGGAGCTGTTCAAGGCCCAGGCCCGGCTCACGCGGCTGGGGGAGGATTTGGGCGTGCCGATCAGCTTCTTCCATGGCCGGGGCGGCTCGGTGAGCCGGGGCGGCGCTCCGCTCGGCCGCGCGATCGCCGCCCAGCCCGCCGGCTCCATCCGGGGCCGGATGCGGATCACCGAACAGGGGGAGGTCGTCTCCCTGAAGTACGCCAACCGGGGCACCGCCCAGT
>JANRJZ010000259.1:0-3397 GCA_033763675.1 Gemmatimonadota bacterium | reverse complement strand
GTAGCTCAACGGATAGAGCATTTGACTACGGATCAAAAGGTTGGGGGTTCGAGTCCCTCAGGGCCCGCTGCACAGGAACAGGACGGGGCGTAGCGCAGCCTGGTAGCGCGCCTGCTTCGGGAGCAGGAGGTCCCGGGTTCGAATCCCGGCGCCCCGATCACCAGCGCAAAGCCCCGCCAGTTCGGCGGGGCTTTTCGTTTCCGGGCGCGGCGCCGGTTACTCGCTGCCCGCCGGCAGCATCGGCGAGCCCGCCCGCCAGGCCCCATCATCCAGGTAGGCGATGTCCGGGGCGCCCAGCGGCGGCCACCGTTCCAGCGCCGCCTCGCTCACCGAGATCAGCCCGTTCAGGTGGCCCATGGAGCCGGGGAGTGGCTGGTCGGTCGGGTTCTCGTAGACGGCCACGATCCGGTACCGGTGCCCCGCCCGGAGCCGGATCCCGTCGCCCACGATGCCGAAGAGCCGGGTCGGCATCTTCCGGATCTTGCCGGCGGAGTCGAGTCCCGTCGCCACCTGGGTGAGCACCGCGCCGCTCTCCGCATCCTCCAGCCGGAGCCCCATCCCCCAGTCGTGCATGTGGCCGCTCACGCCGAGCAGCCGGGCATCCACCGGCATCAGGAACTCCCGCGCCACCTCGTGGCGTCCGGGAGGCACATCGAAGGTGTTGGGGCGCCCCTTCGCGTCGGCAACGTCCATGGTGATCGGCAGCACCAGCGTGGGCCGGGGCAGCAGGTTGGCCGGGGAGTAACGGATGCGGAGCGTCATCCAGACGGCGTCCACGTCCGCCGGGGTCTCGTTATGCCACATCAGGTTGAGCCGGAGCCGCGCGCCCTGCGCCAGCGGCAGCCCGATCGTGGCCGGCAGCATGATGTTCGGCGTCTCCCGGCCCACCGCCATCATCTTTTCCTGCATGGGCAGCAGCAGCTGGCGCCGCTCCTGGTTGACGATCTGCAGGTGGTGCAACACCCGCTGGGAGACCTTCTTCCCCTCGGCGTCGCGCAGTTCCATCCGGAAGCCGCGGCCGGTACCCGCCACCGGCCAGGCGAACCTGAAGTTGTACTGCGGCATCGCCTCCTCGTGGCCGGCGTGGCCGGCGTGGCCCGCCATCGAGGGCACTACGAACGGGCCCACCGTGAGCACCACATCGTGGTTCGAGGAATCCACCGTGACCGCGAAGCCGGGCGCGAGGGGCTCGTCCTGCGCTGGCAGCGCGGCGGGAACGAGGAGCAGACCGGACAGCAGGAGGTTCCGCGGGGTGCGGGACATGGGCACTCGAGTTGACGCGGGGAGCGCACGGCGGGACGTCGTCGCCTGGGGGAAGCATAATCATGCGGCGAGTTGTCCGCTCCGGGGTCGCGGGCTACGTTCCGCCGGCGTCCCCGTATCCGTGCGAGTACACTCAGGATCTTCATGAAACGCGTCATCCTCCTGCTGGTGGACGGGCTCCGGCCCGACGTCGCCGAAGCCGCCCTGGACCGGGGAGAACTCCCCGCCCTCGCGGCGCTGACCGGTGCCGAGGGTCGCACCCGCGGCATCACCGCCTTCCCGTCCACCACCAGCGTCGCCTACCTCCCCTTCCTGACTGGCTGCACACCCGGCCGCTGCAACGTCCCCTCCATCCGGTGGCTCGACCGGCAGGCCTACACCGGCCGCTGGTGGGCTGAGCGGGAGGCGGTGCGCAGCTACTGCGGCTACCAGGCGGGTCGGCTCGACGGCGACATCACGCCCGGCATCCGCACCATCTTCGAGCTGGTGCCAGAGAGCCTCGGCATCTTCACCCCCGTGGCCAAGGGCCTCACCCCCGAACGCGACCCGTCGCGGGGGGAACGGAAGTTCTGGGGGGCGCTGGCGCACTACGCCGAGTGGCACCAGCCATCGGACGACGCGGTGACGCGGCACCTGCTGGCGGGGGTGGAGGCGGGGTGGCGGTTCATCTTCGCCCAGTTCCCGGCGGTGGACGGCTATACCCACCAGAGCACGCCGGAGGGGCCCAAGGTCCTGCGCGCGCTCCGGAAGGTGGACCAGACCGTGGCGCAGCTCGTGGCCGCGCTGGTGGCGCGGGGGGAGCTGGACGAGACGCTCATCGTGATCGTGAGCGACCACGGCGCCTCGGTGGTGCACACCCACCTGGACCTGGCCGACTGGTTCCGGGCGCAGGGGGTGAAGACCATGAGCCACCCGGTGATCTGGGAGCGGAACCCGCACGCGGCGGTGATGGTCGCGGGCAATGGCTCGGCCATGGTCTATGCCAGGCCCGGCGTGCCGCGGGCGGAGCGGTGGCCGCTCACCCGACTCCGGGACGGCGCCAGCTTTGGTGTCGGGCACGACGTCATCGCCGCGCTGCTGGCGGAGCCGGCGGTGGCGCTGGTGGCGGCGGAGGAGCAGCCGGGCCTGGTGCGGGTGGCGGGAGGGGATACCACCGGCGAGGCGCTGATCGAGGAGCGGGGGGAGGAGATCGGCTACCGGACCCTCACCGGCGATCCGCTGGAGATGGGTGGGGACCTGCAGCTCACCCGGCAGCAGTGGCTCGAGGCCACCTGGGACCGGGCCTATCCCGACGCCTGCGTGCAGCTGCTGGACCAGTTCCGGGCCAGCCGCACGGGGGACCTGGTGGTGATCGGGCGGGAGGGCTTCGACTTCCGGCAGCGGTTCGAGGTGCCGGAGCACAAGTCGGGGCACGGCAGCCTGGTCCGGGCGCATATGCAGGTGCCGATATGGTCCAACGCGCCGGTGCCGGCCGGCCCGATGCGGACGGTGGACGTCTATCCCGCGATGCTGGAATGGCTTGGGGTGCCGGTGCCGGAGGAGCTGGACGGGCAGCGGCGGTGGAGTCCGGGGCGGGTCGCGGCGGTTGCGGAAACGGGGTGAGGAGGCGATTTTCCCTCCCCCTACGCGCCCGTAGCTCAGCTGGATAGAGCGCTTGCCTCCGGAGCAAGAGGTCGGACGTTCGAATCGTCTCGGGCGCACTCGCAGCACCCCGCGGCTCGCGCCGCGACTCGGCACCAGTCGCTGATGCGACGGGTGCCGATTGTTATTCAGACCATCGGACGGCGTGGAAGAAGCATCGGCCGGCTGTGTCACACCACCGTTCCCACGGCCAGGCCCGCCGGACAGGCGCCAGAAACGGTCGCTCGGACCGCCGGAACCGCCGGACGGATGTTCGAAGCTCCCGTTCCGACTGCGGGAACCGCCGGACGGATGTTCGAAGCTCCTGTTCCGACTGCCGGAACCGCCGTTCGGCCGTTCGAAGCTCCCGTTCCGAGTGCGGGAACCGCCGGACGGATGTTCGAAGCTCCCGGACCGACTGCGGGAACCGCCGGTCGGATGTTTGATGCTCCCGTTCCGACCGCGGGAACCGCCGGACGGATGTTTGAAGCTCCCGATCCGACCGCGGGAACCG
>JANRJZ010000258.1:0-11315 GCA_033763675.1 Gemmatimonadota bacterium | reverse complement strand
GCTGGGCTCGCCCGCGAACACGGGCTGGAAGCGCCGCGCCAGCGCCGCGTCCTTCTCGATGCGCTTTCTGTACTCGTCGAGCGTGGTCGCGCCGATGCAGCGCAGCTCGCCGCGCGCCAGCGCCGGCTTGAGCATGTTGCTCGCGTCAATCGCGCCCTCGGCCGCGCCCGCGCCCACCAGCGTGTGAAGCTCGTCGATGAACAGGATGATCTGCTTGTTCTGCGCGATCTCGTTCATCACCGCCTTCAGCCGCTCCTCGAACTGACCGCGGTACTTGGTGCCCGCGATCACCGCCGCCATATCGAGCGAGAGCACGCGATGGTCGCGCAGCGAGTCGGGGCACTCGTTGTTCGCGATCAGCTGCGCGAGGCCCTCGACGATCGCCGTCTTGCCGACGCCCGGCTCCCCAATGAGCACCGGGTTGTTCTTCTTCCGGCGGGCGAGGATCGCCATGACCCGCTCGATCTCCTTGGCCCGGCCGATGGTCGGGTCCAGCTGCCCCTCGGCCGCCAGCTGCGTGAGGTCGCGGCAGAAATGGTCGAGCGCCGGGGTCTTGGACTTCTTCTCCGACTTGGGCGCGGCGGCGGGCTGGGGGTTGGTGCCCGGGGACTGCGGCTGGGGCATGTCGCTCCCCAGCAGCCGCAGGGTCTCCGCCCGGCTCTGCTCCAGGTTCACGCCGGCGTCGGTCAGCACCTGCGCCGCGATGCCCTTCTCTTCCCGCAGCAGCCCGAGCAGCAGGTGCTCGGTGCCCACGTAGCTGTGGTTCAGCTCGCGGGCCTCGGTCATGGCCAGCTCCAGCACCTTCTTGGCGCGCGAGGTGTACGGCAGGTCGGGGCCGGTGGCCGCGGCCGCCTTCCCCTTCTTGACGGTCTCCTCGATCTTCTGCTGGATCTCTTCGAGATCCACGTTCAGGTTCTGCAGCACCGCCGCCGCGACACCCTCCCCCTCGCGGATCAGGCCGAGGAGGATGTGCTCGGTCCCCACGTACTCGTGGTGCAGCCGCGCGGCTTCCTCCCGCGCCATCTGCAGGACCTTTCGCACCCGGTCGGTGAAATTGTACCCGTTCATGGCGACTGCCCTCGGCGTGCTGCTTCGTCGTCCAGCAGCGCGCGCACGTAACGCGCGCGGCGAACATTCAGATCAGGATCGTCGGTCCCCACCCCTTCGAGCACGGCCAGGTGGGCCGGCTGGGTATGGATGAGGAGCTTGTTCAACGCATAGAGACCGGTCCGGTCCACCAGGCCCAGGCCCACACCCAGCCGGACGCCGGACAGCAGGTTCATCGTCTCTTCGAAGGTGAGCGAGCGGGCGTAGCGCAGCAGCCCGTAGGCACGCCAGACCTTGTCCTCGATGATCGTCGGCACGTCGCGCACCAGCACTTCGCGCGCCTGCTCCTCGTACTCGATGACCTGGCGCACCATCTTGCCCAGGTGGTCCAGCAGTTCCTGCTCGGTCTTGCCCAGGGTCGTCTGGTTGGACAGCTGGAAGAAATTCCCGACCACCTCGCTGCCTTCGCCGTACAGGCCCCGGAACGTCAGGCCGACCTGCGCCAGCCCCTGCAAAACCTTGGTGATTTCCTTGGTCAACACCAAGCCCGGCAAGTGGATAAGGACCGAAGCCCGAAGCCCGGTCCCGACATTGGTCGGGCAACTCGTAAGGTAACCAAACTCGGGGTGAAAAGCGAAAGGAAGTCGTTGTCCCAGTTCGGTGTCCACGCAGTCAACATCCTGGTACGTGGCCTCCAGGTCGAATCCCGAGCGCAGCCCCTGCAATCGCAGGTGATCCTCCTCGTTGAGCATCACCCCGGCCCGGGCCTGGACTATCACCGCCGCCCCCGGCCGGGCCGCCAGCCCCTCCCCCGTGCCCGCCAGTTCCCGGCTCACCAGGTGCCGCTCGTGCAGCAGCTGCCGGTCGGTGCTTTCCATCCGGTCCAGCCGGAAGACCAGCGCCTCCCGGAGGGAGACGGTTTCCCGGGCCGCCGCGAGCACGTCCCGCAGGACCGCCTCCCGCTGCGTCACCGAACTGCGCGGCGCAAACGGATAGGTCGCCAGGTTGCGCGCCAGGCGGATCCGGGTGGACAGGACCATGTGGCTCGACGGCCCGCTCCCATCCAGCCAGGCCATGCCCCCGTCGGGCAGCAGGCTCAGGTCAATCACCCGCCCCTCCAAACGCGCGCAGCCGGTCCCGCAGCTCGGCCGCCAGCTCGAAGTTCTCGGTGTCGATCGCCAGCTGGAGCTGCTGCCGCAGCTGGTCTGCTCCCGGTTGCGGGATGGCCTCCTCGGTGCCGGCGGCGGCGTATCGCTCCCCCAGGTGGCGGCTGGAACCGTGCAGCCGTCGCAGCAGGTCGCGAAGCGGCCCCTCGAACGCCCGATAGCACTCCGCGCATCCCAGCCGGCCCGATTCCCGGAAGTCTGCCATGGTCGCACCGCAGGTCGGGCAGGCCCCAGGCGGGGTCATCCCCGGCAGGGCGGCCGTCGCCTCCAGCCCCTTCCCCATGGAAGCCAGGAAGCTCCCCACCGGGGTCTTGGCCAGGTTGGCGGCGCTTTCCACCCCCTTCTCGGCGGCGCAGCGCTCGCAGAGATGCAGGGTCACCACCTGGTCCTGGGCGATCTGGGTCAGGTGGACCACTGCCTCCCGTTCATGGCATTGGTCGCAGCGGGTCACCGCTCCACCTCCACCCGGTCCACCGGCACCAGCCGGCCATCCTCGACGGCAAGGACCCGGTCGGCCCGGGCCGCGAGCTGCCGGTTGTGCGTCACCACGACCAGGGCGGTCTCGAAGTCCCGGGCCAGCGTCGCGAGCAGGCCGTGCAGCCGCTCTGCCTGGGCAAAGTCGAGGTTGCCGGAGGGCTCGTCGGCCAGCACCACCCGGGGGTCGTTGGCCAGGGCCCGGGCCACCGCCACCCGTTGCTGCTCGCCCCCGGAGAGCATCGGGGGCCGGTGGGTGAGACGCGGCTCCAGCCCCACCCGGGTCAGGAGGTCCACCGCCCGCTCCCGGGCCCGTGCGGGCGGCACTCCCGCGATGCGCAGCGGCAGCATCACGTTCTCCAGCGCGGTGAAGTCCCGCAGCAGGTGATGAAACTGGAACACGAATCCGATCCGGAGGTTCCGGAGCCGCTCGAGGGTCCCTGCGTCGGCCCGACTCAACTCCACGCCATCGAGGATGATCTGGCCGCTGGTCGGCCGGTCGAGGGCCCCCAGCAGCTGCAGCAGGGTGCTTTTCCCCGCCCCGCTCGCTCCCACGATGGC
Source organism: Gemmatimonadota bacterium (assembly GCA_033763675.1). Classification (GTDB taxonomy): domain Bacteria; phylum Gemmatimonadota; class Gemmatimonadetes; order Gemmatimonadales; family GWC2-71-9; genus JADJOM01. The sequence goes on along the minus strand of JANRJZ010000258.1, from coordinate 8,067 downwards.
GATGAACTCCCCCGGCGCCACGTCGAGATCCACCCCGGCGAGAATCTCGAGCGGCCGGCCGTCCCCCCCGGCGTAGACCTTGCGCACGTCGCGCGCCGACAGCACCAGGCTCATTCGTGGCGGATCGCTTCCACCGGCTCCAGCCGGGACGCGCCGCGGGACGGGGGCAGCGTTGCCGCGACGGCAAGCGCAAAGCTCGCGAGCACCACCAGCAGGACATCCACCGGCTCGACATGCACCGGCACGTGATCCACGAAGTACACCGAGGCGTCAATCCGGATCAGCTTCCCGCGGTCCACCAGCGTCGCGATGCCGAGCCCGGAGGCGAGCCCGATCCCCACCCCGACCAGGCCGATGACCGCCCCCTGGGCCAAAAAGATCCGTCCCACCGCCGCCGCCGGCAGCCCCATGGCGCGGAGGATGCCGATTTCCCGGGTCTTCTCTGCCACGACCATCGTCAGGGTGCCGACGATGTTGAAGCCCGCGACCACCATGATGAAGAAGATCACCAGTCCCATCGCCACCTTTTCCAGCTTGAGGGCGCTGAAGAGGGTGTTGTTCTGGGTCTGCCAGTCAAGTGATCGATAGGGATACCCCAGCGTCTCCTCCAGCCGCTTCCCCACCTCCGGCGCGCGCCACGGGTCCACCAGCCGCACCTGGATGCCGCTGACCGCATCGCCCAGGCCGGTGAAGCGCTGCGCCACGTCCCGGGCCATGACCACGAACTGGTTGTCGTAGAGGAACATCCCGGTTTCGAACGTGCCGGTGACCTCGAACTGCCAATACTGTGGTACCCCGACCCCAAGCGCCCGGTTCACCTGCGCGGGCCTGGCTGGGACCAGCGTGACCACATCCCCCGGATACACGGTCATCCGCTCGGCCAGGCGGGCGCCGAGGATGACCCCGCCGTCCACGTCAGTGCGGGTGGGGTGGAAACTCAGGTCCCCGCGGGTGAGCGACTGCGGCAGCGTCGTCACCGAGCGGCTTCCGGTGTCGGGATCGAGGCCGAGGATGTTGACCCCTTCGACATAATCGGCCCCGGCCGACAGCAGCGACTGGCTGAGGACCTCAGGCGCAGCGGCGACCACTTCCGGATCCTTGCGCACCGTCTCCAGCACCACCCGCCAGTCGTCCAGCCGGAGGCCGCTGCCGTAGGTGAGGATCCGCAGGTGCGGGTTGGCAATGAGGATCCGTTCGCGCAGGTCGTTCCGCAGGCCGTTCATCACGCCGAGCACCACGATCAGCGCGCAGACCCCGACGGCCACCCCGCCGGTCGCGATGGCCGTGATCAGCGACACCCGCCCCGATGCGCGGCGGCTCCGCAGGTACCGGCGGGCGATCTCCCGTTCCAGGGCCGAGGGCCAGCGGAACAGGTCGCGGAGCCGGGCCCCCGGCGCGCCTCCCTGCGGGTCCGCGTCGTGTGCCGTGCCCACGCCGTCAGTCCTCCGGCCGCATGGCCGGGAACAGGATGACATCGCGGATCGAGGGCTGCCCCGTCAGCAGCATCACGACCCGGTCCAGCCCGATGCCCATCCCGCCGGTGGGCGGCATGCCGTACTCGAGCGCCCGCACGTAGTCGGCGTCGTACGGCTGGGCCTCATCGTTGCCCGCCGCCCGCTGCCGCACCTGGTCCTCGAACCGCGCCCGCTGGTCGTCCGGGTCGTTGAGCTCGCTGAACGCGTTGGCGATCTCCCGGCCCTGGATGAACAGCTCGAACCGCTCGGTCAGCCCGGGGTGGTCACGATGCACCTTGGCCAGCGGCGAGAGGGGTGTGGGGTAGTCGATCACGAACGTCGGCTGCACCAGCGCGGGCTCCAGGAAGGCGGTGAACATGGCGTCCAGCAGCTTCCCCCCGGTGAAGCCGGACACCTCGTCCCCGGGCAGCCCGGCCTGCACCAGGCGTGCCCGGAGTGCGTCCTCGGGCGCGGTAAGCACGTCGCAGCCGCTCGCCTCGCGGATCCCCTCGACGAACCCGACCCGCCGGAACGGCGGGGTGAAGTCCAGCCGCACCCCGTCCCGCTCGAGGGTACGCTCGCCGCCGGTCACCTCCTCCACCAGATCCACCAGCAGCGCCTCGGCCAGCGCCATCATGTCGCCGTAGTCGGCATAGGCCTGGTACAGCTCGAGCATGGTGAATTCGGGATTGTGGGTCCGGTCCATCCCCTCGTTCCGGAAGTCGTGGCCGATCTCGTACACCCGCTCGAGGCCGCCCACGATGAGGCGCTTGAGGTAGAGTTCGTCCGCGATCCGGAGGTAGAGCGGCATGTCCAGCGCGTTGTGGTGGGTGACGAACGGCCGCGCCGCGGCCCCACCGTACAGGGCCTGCAGGACGGGCGTTTCCACCTCCAGGAAGCCGCGCCGGTCGAGGAATGCCCGGATCCGGCTGGTGATGCGCGAGCGCAGCCGGAACACCTCCCGCACCTCCGGGTGCACGGCGAGGTCGGCGTACCGCTGCCGGTAGCGGAACTCCGGATCCGTCACGCCGCCATGGGTCCGGGTGCTGCCATCCTCCAGGACCTCGACCTTCGGCCGCGGCAGCGGCTTGAGCGACTTGCTCAGGAGTTCCAGCCGCTCGGCCCGCACCGTGACCTCCCCGGAGCGGGTCTTCATCAGTCGGCCCTGCACCCCGACATGGTCGTCGAGGTCGAGCAGCTGGATCATCGCCCACGCCTCGGGGCCCAGTTCGTCGGCCCGGAGATACACCTGCAGTCGGCCGGCGGCATCCTCCACATGCCCGAAGCAGACCTTGCCCTTGGGTCGCCAGGCCTGGATCCGTCCGGCGATCGCGACCGCGGGCCCCGCGTCGCCCATGTCGTCCCGGTAGAGGGCGAGCGCCTCGGCGGTGGTATGGCTCCGCTCGAAGCGCCAGGCAAAGGGCCGGACCCCGAGGGCCTCCAGCGCCGCGCGCTTCTCCCGCCGGTGCCGCTCCGGCTGGCTCAGCTCCCCGCTCACGCGGCCTTCCCGCCGAACCGCTTCAGGAACGCCTCGATGAACTCATCGAGGCCGCCGTCCATCACCCGGTGCACGTCGGACACCTTCAGCTCGGTGCGATGATCGTTCACCATGGTGTAGGGCTGGAACACGTAGGACCGGATCTGGTTCCCCCAGGAGTTATCCGTCTTGGTGGCCTCGAGCTTGGCCTTCTCCGCCTCCTGTGCCTCCAGCTTCTGCTGGTAGATCGCGGCGCGGAGCATCTTCATGGCGGTCGCCTTGTTCTTGCCCTGGCTCCGTTCCTGCTGGCACGCCACCACCAGCCCGGTCGGAATGTGAGTGAGCCGCACCGCGGAGCTGGTCTTGTTGACATGCTGGCCGCCCGCGCCCGAGGCGCGGTACACGTCCATCTTGATGTCCTCCTCCCGCAGGTCCACCTCGATGGTGTCGTCGATGTCCGGGTACACGAAGACCGAGGCGAACGACGTATGCCGCCGGGACTGGGAATCGAAGGGTGAAATCCGCACCAGCCGGTGCACCCCCTTCTCCGCCTTGAGGAATCCGTAGGCGTACTGCCCCTTGATCTCGATCGAGGCCGACTTGATCCCGGCCTCCTCGCCGTCCAGCCGGTCCAGGATCGTCACCTCGAACCCGTGTCGCTCCGCCCAGCGCACGTACATCCGGAGCAGCATCTCCGCCCAGTCCTGCGACTCCGTGCCACCCGCCCCGGGGTGGATCGTCAGGATCGCATCGCCCGCATCGTCGGGGCCCTGCAGCATGGCCTGCAGTTCGAAGGTCTCGAGCGACTTCTCCACCTGCTCGATCTCGCGGGCCAGCTCGGCCGCCAGCTCCTCATCAGGTTCCGCCTCCAGCAATTCCACCATGGCGCGCACGTCGCCGATCCGGCGGGTAATGTCCGCTTCGGGCGTGATCCAGGCCTTCAGCCCCTTGACCTCCTGCACCACCAGGCGGGCCTCATCCCCGCGCGACCAGAAGCCGGGGTCGGCCTGCCGGGACTCGAGCTCCGAGAGCCGCTTCTCCTTGGCGGTCAGGTCAAAGAAACCCTCGGATTTGGGCGTGGCGGCGGTCGAGAGTGTCGAGGCGTTCAATGAGGTCGCGCATGGTCGGCAGGCTGGGCCCGGAGGAAGAGGTGTAAGTGCTCCAAGATAAACGCTTTCGGCCGGGCGAGAGCGGCGTGGGGGCCGACCGGGACAGACGGGCCCCCCCGGTCCGCGGGACCAGGGGGGCCGTGGTACTGCCGCGCGGCGGGGCGGGCGGTCTAGAAGACCCGCTGTCCCCCCGCGAGAATCTCGTTCAGGGCATCGGTGAAGTAGGTGGTGGACTCGGCCAGCTCCTTGCCCACCTGCTCCGTGTATTCCTCCCAGCTCTTCTGGATCTCCTCCTGGAACAGCTCCTTGAGGCTCCCGTTGGCCATCCCTTCCTTGCGCCGGTCGGGGTAATAGACCGCCAGGTCGGAGATCAGCGCCCGGGCCAGCCGGCGGGCCTTCTGCGACGGATCCTGCGCCAGGAACGGGTTGACCGGACGTCCGGCAGGCCGCGACGGAGCCATGGGCGCGGCCGGAGCGGCGGGCGCCGGCGCCTGGACCGTGGGCGGGACCGGCCTGGGCGTAGCCGCGGGAGCCGTGGGCGCGCTCGGCATCGTGGGACGCACGGCGGGCGGGGGCATCGCGGGCCCGGCCCCACGTCCCGGGGTGGTCGGCGGCGGGAACTGCCGCGGCGCGGTAGGGCGTGGAGCGGCGGGCACCGCCGGGGGCGCGGCCGTGGGCCGCGCGGGCATCGCAGGCGGCACGGGTGGCGGCAGTGGGGCGGCCACGGGCGGCGCGGCGACCGGTGGGGGCGCGACGGCCACCTTGGGAGGTGCCGCGACGGGTTCCGGCGCCGGCGCCGCCGGCACGGCCTGGGGTGCGGACACCGCCGGCCGGGGGGCAGTGATCTCGTCGGCCAGGGGCGTCGCGGCCGGTGGCGCCGACACCCGGGGGGGCGGCGCCATTGGCGCTGGGGGCGCGCCCGCGACCGCCGGGGCGGAGCGGGCCACCGGGAAGACCGCCGCGCACACCTTGCATCGGGCGCGTACCCCGCCGTCCGGGACCTTCGCCGGGTCGACGCGATAGATGGTCGTACAGGAAGGACAGGTGACGTTCATGCCTCCCCCTAGCGGGCTGCACCCGGACGCCGGTCACCGGGGTCGTCCGAGTCGGTCTGCTGTCGCCGGTCCACCACGAACACGGAACCGGGCAGCGTCTTCGCGTAACTCTTCATTTCCGTCGCCAGCTCCGACACCTGGGCCGGATGGGTGAACTTCCGGCTGCGGTTGGTCACGATGCCGATGGACAGCGTCATGAGGGGCACCCGGTGGAGCTGGCCCCGACGATCCTTGCCAAAAAAGTAGCCGGCCCGGCGGTCCTGATCGTTGTACTGCAGGGGGATCAGGGTATCGAAGACCGCGAGGATCTCGGTGCAGATGGCATTCACCTGGTCCAGCGGCACCACGAAGATGAAGTCGTCTCCCCCGATGTGTCCGACGAACCCCGTGGTCCCCAGCAGCCCCTTCACCACGTCGTGCAGGATCCGCGAAAGCAGGTAGATCACCCGGTCGCCATCGTAATAGCTGTACCGGTCGTTGAAGTCCTTGAAGTGATCCAGGTCGGCGTAGCACACCGCGAACTCGATCTCGCTGTCCAGCCCGCGGCGGATCTCGCGCTCGATTTCGGTCGTCCCCGGCAACCGGGTCGAGGGATGCACGCTGACATCCCGCTCGGTGCGGGTCAGAATGGCGTCGATCCGGGCCCGCTGCTCCGCCGGCGAGAAGAAGCTGGTCACCACTTCGTCGCTGCCGGCGGCGAACCACCCCTCCACCTGCGCCGGGTCGTGGCGCCCGGAGAGCATCACCACCGGGACGATGGCGGTGAAGGCATCGCTCTTGAGCCTCCGGACCAGTGTGGACCCGGCCGCTCCCGCCCGGTCGGCATCGACGAACAGGAAGCAGGGGAACCCGCGGAGGATGATCGAGTGGACGTCCGCCGGGTCCGGCAGCACCAGCAACGGGAAGTCACGACCCTCCGCCCAGTGGCGAACCAGGTCGGGCACGGTGTCGGCCGCCGGCGCATGGTAGAGAACCGTCGGTCGGGTGCGCAGCCTAGGGCTCCGAGAAGAGACGTAAAGGTTTGATCTGTGGCAACTTACGAGCGCCATTCGTGCCCGTCAACTGCGCCACCGCGCCCCCGCACACTACGACCCCGGCACGCCCCCGGCAAGTGGCGCCGTCTCGGCCCCATTCAGAGGAAGAAGACGGCGATCGCCACCATGGCATAGAGCGCCAGCAGCTGCACCCCTTCGAACCAGTGAGACTCGCCGTCCAGGGTCACGATCGCCGTCAGGATCGTGGAGAGGGAGACGGCGATGACCTCGATCGGGGTGAAGACCAGGTTCATGTACTGGCCGCTGCTGTTCGGGCCGATCAGCGCCCCGATGAACACCAGCAACGGTGCCACGAGGAGCGCGACCTGGGTGCTTGAGCCCATGGCGATGTTGAGCGCCAGGTCCACCTTCCCCTTCCGGGCCACCACGATGGCGGTGGCGTGCTCCGCCGCGTTGCCGATGATCGGGATGACGATGAGCCCGAGGAAGGTCTGGGACAGCCAGGCGTGCTCGGTGCTGAGCTCCTGCACCGCGTGGACCAGCACCTCCGACTCGAGCGCCACGCCGACGGTTGCCAGGGCCAGCACGCCGATCGCGACCGGCACGCTCCACAGGTGGCCGGTCATCGGGTGGGGCTCGCCGGCAAACAGCCGGCTGTGGGTCTTGAGCGAGAACAGCAGCGAGAAGCCGTAGGTCACCGCCAGGACCACCGCCACCGCCTCGGACAGGTGCAGTTCGATCAGCTCCTGGTTGGCGCTCGTCGAGACGCCGTGGAACAGCGTGGGGAAGACCAGGCCGGTGACCGCCAGCGCGAGCATGCCCGCGCTCATGCCGGCCGCCGTCCGGTTGAAGCGGATGATCGGGGTCTTGAGGCTGCCGGCCACCAGCGACAGGCCGAGGATCAGCAGCAGGTTGCCCAGGATGCTCCCGGTGATGGACGCCTTCACCAGGTCCACCAGCCCCGCCCGCAGCGCCACGATGGCGATGATGAGCTCGGCGGCATTGCCGAACGTGGCATTGAGGAAACCACCGAAGGCGGGTCCGGTGCGGGCGGTCAGGTGTTCGGTCGCTTCGCCCATGTAGCCCGCGAGCGGCAGGACCGCGAGGCAGGCGGCAATGAAGACCACCAGGGGCGGGAACCCCCCGGCGAAGCCCATGTAGAGGCTGACCGGGATCGCCAGCAGCGGCAGCTTGCGCCAAGTGAGAAACGGCTCGTGCACCGGCGCGATCCGCGGCGGCCCGTCGCCGCGCCTGGGCCGGGTCGTCGGGGCCACGGCAGGGCGCTCCGCCGACTCCCGCTCGGCCCGTTCCCCCCGGGTGCGCTCCCCCCGCTCCGGCTTCGACTCGGTACGCGCCGGACGCTCGCCCCTGGGGGCCCGCTCCGCCTTCGGCGCACGCTCCTGCTTCTCGGGGGGCTTTCTCGGTTCCACGCGCTGGACCGGCGCCCCATCGCCGTCCGGGGGTGTGCCGGCGCCGGGCCGTTCGATCCCCAGCGCCTCGCGGATCTTGGCCACCGGGATCCCGAGGTCGGCGAGGCTCGCCGAGACGATGCCCCGGCCATCGGTGAGGAGGGCGCCGAGCAGCTGCTGGGCGGATGGGTCCAGCCCGCCAGCCGCCGCGCGGGCCTGATCCAGCGCCCGGCGGGCCCCGGATCGGAGCGGAATCTCCGCGCCCTCCCCCGGGGCGCCCTTCCCTCGCGGGCAGCGCTTCTCCACCCGCTCGCGCAGCTGTTCCGGGGTGGCGCTGAAGGTGCCCAGGATGGTCTGGAGGGAGGGATCCGCGCCCTGCACCAGCGCGAGCAGCAGGTGTTCCGTGCCGACGTAGTCGTGCTGGAGCCGGGCGGCCTCGAGACGGGCCGCGGCAAGGAAGTCGCTCACAGCGGCTTGGCCTCGTCGATCAGCATGATGGGGATGTCCTCCTCGACCGGAAAGGCGAGGCGGCAGGCGTGGCACAGCAGGGCTTCCGGCGTGGGGCGGT
>JANRJZ010000257.1:0-16258 GCA_033763675.1 Gemmatimonadota bacterium | reverse complement strand
AGGAGCACCAGGGTGCTTCCGGTGATGACGCCGCTCAGGGCGCCGAAGGGCCAGAACGCGGCCAGGAGCACCGGCGGCGCGGCCCCGACCGCGAAGGCGCCGGCGGAGGCCAGCGCCGCCTGGATCGGTCGGGCCTGGGTGGCGGCGTGCATTCCCAGCTCGTCCCGCGAATGGGCGCCCAAGGCGTCATGGGCGGCCAGTTGCCGCGCCACCTGATCCGCCAGTTCCGGCGTCAGGCCCCGGCTCCGGTAGATCCCTGCCAGCTCGGCGTGCTCCGCCTCCGGCTCGGTGGCCAGTTCCCGCCGCTCGCGGGCCATATCGGCGTTCTCGGTATCGGCCTGGGAGCTCACCGAGACGTACTCGCCGGCGGCCATGGAGAGCGCCCCGGCCACCAGCCCCGCCATCCCGGCGATCAGCACCGCCCCCGGCGCCGGGTTTGCGGCGGCGACCCCGACGACCAGGCTGCTGGTGGAGATCAGGCCGTCATTGGCCCCCAGCACCGCGGCGCGGAGCCAGCCGATCTGGGAGGTGCGGTGCATCTCGGGATGCGGCATGGGGCCTGCTCCGCGTTACGGCGCCTTCTGCACCCGGAAGTTGACGTCGCCATCGGCCCCTCGGAGCTTGAGCTCGATGGACCAGGTGCCGGCGGTGCTCAGGGCGCTCTGGAAGGTGCCGTTGCCGACCAAGTCCGACTGATACACCACGGCGTTGTCCGGGCCACGGATGGTCAGCGTCGCCGTCCCGCCGCTCAGGACCGTTGCCTGGTTGATGCTGGCGCTGTCCCCGGTATTGACCCAGGAGTACCGCAGGGTCTCCCGGACGTTGTTGAGGTTCGTCACCTGCAACTGGAAGTCGTCGGCCGCGTTGGCGACCTGGAGCTGATTGCCGGGACCAATGCCGTTGGAACCATCTCCGCCGCAGGCGGCGAGCAGAATGCCGAGCAGCAGTGCCGGGAAGCGAAGGGTGGATTTCATGAGGAACTCCATGTCGAGGTTCCTCAAGATATGAACCGGGGCATGACGGCAGCGTGAACGCCAACGGAAACCTGCCGAGTCGCGGGCCGCCTGCGGCACCCACCCCGCGTCAGGCCGGATCAGCCGCCGGCGGCGCCACCCGGCTGCCGTACAGCCAGTACAGCGCCGGTAACACCACCATGTTGAGCGCCGTCGCCGAGAGCAGTCCGCCGAGGATTACGACCGCCATCGGCGTCTGCAGTTCGTTCCCCGGCTTGCCACCCCCGAGCGCGAGGGGGATCAGGGCGAGCCCCGCGGTCAGCGCCGTCATCAGGATCGGCGACAACCGCTCCTGCGAGCCGCGCACGATCGCTTCCCGAAACGCCACGCCTTCCGACAGCAGTCGCTGGTAGTGCGCCACCAGCAGGATGCCGTTCCGGGTGGCGATCCCGAACAGGGTCACGAATCCGACCAGCGACGCGATGCTGATGATCCTGGTCGTGACCAGTACGGCGAGCACTCCGCCGATCAGCGCCAGCGGCAGGTTGACCATGATCAGGGTGGCCGCCCGCGCCGAATGAAACTCCGTGAACAGGATCAGGTAGATCACGGTGAACGCGATCAGCGAAAGCGTAGCGATCGTCCGGGTGGCCTCCGCCTGGCTCTCGAACTGGCCGCCGTAAGCCACATGATAGCCCGGGGGCAGGGTGACCCGCTCCGCCACCTGGCGTTCGATCTCCGCCACCGTACTGCCGAGATCCCGGCCGCTCACGTTGGCCTGCACCACGATCTTGCGCTGGACATTCTCCCGCGAGACGGTATTCGGCCCCCGGTCCACGGTGATGTCGGCCAGCTGCGACAGCGGCGCCCGCACGCCAATTGGGGTATCGAGCATCACGTTGGCAATCGCCGCCGCGCTGGAGCGCAGCTCGGCGGGGAACCGCACCACCAGGTCGTAGCTCTTGCCGGCTTCCAGCACCGACGAGGCGACTTCGCCGTTGAAGGCGACATCAATGGCCTCGGCCAGGTCCCCCACCGTCATTCCGTACTTGGCCAGGGCCAGGCGATTGCCGACGATACGCAGCTGCGGCACGTCAATCTGCTGATCCAGCTGGAGGTCCACCACGCCGGGGACACCCTCCATGGCATCCCGCACCCGGGCGCCCACCTGGCGCAGCTCGTACAGGTCCGGCCCGAAGATCTTCACCGCGATGTTCGCCCGCGTGCCGGAGAGCATGTGGTCAATCCGGTGGCCGATCGGCTGCCCGATCGTCACGTTGGTCCCCGGAATGGCCGAAAACTCCTGCCGCAGCCGGGCCAGCTCCTCCTCCTTCTCGATCCCGGGCTTGAGGGTCACGTCAATTTCGGCGGCGTTGACGCCCTGCGCATGTTCGTCGAGTTCCGCCCGCCCCTGCCGCCGGTCGGTGTTGGCCACCATCGGACTCGCCAGCAGGATGTCCTCCACCCGCTGGCCCAGGGCGTTCGACTCAGCCAGTGACGTGCCGGGGACCGTGACCACCGAAACGGTCAGCGCCCCTTCATTGAACTCCGGCAGGAAGGCGCTCCCCAGAAGCGGCACCAGCGCCAGGGTACCGGCCAGCGCCACGGCGGCGGCGCCGAGGACCAGCCGCGGCCGGGCCAGGACCACGTTCAGGGTTGGGGCGTAGCGTCCCTTGAGCCAGGTGACCAGGGCACTCTCCCGCTCCTGCAGGACCGCCTTGGCATTGGGCAGCAGGTAGTAGCAGAGCACCGGCGTCACCGTGACCGCCACCACCAGGGAGGCCAGGATGGAGACCACATAGGCGAACCCGAGCGGCCGCAGCAGGCGTCCTTCCACCCCGCCGAGGAAGAAGAGCGGCAGGAAGGCCACGATGATGATCAGCGTGGCATTCACGATCGAGGCCCGGATCTCCCGCGACGCCTCATACACCACAATTGCGGCCGACTGGCGTTCCGCGGCCGGCCGGTGGTGGTTCTCCTTCAGCCGCCGGAAGACGTTTTCGACGTCAATGATCGCGTCGTCCACCAGCGCGCCGATGGCGATCGCCATTCCCCCGAGCGTCATGGTATTGATGGTGATCCCCAGCAGCCGCATGGCGAAGATCGCCACCACCAGCGAGAGCGGGATGGCCACGATCGAGATGGCGGTGGCGCGGATGTTCCACAGGAACAGGAACAGCACCACCACCACGAACAACGCCCCATCCCGCAGCGCCGCCAGCACGTTTTCCACCGCCACCGCGATGAAGCTCGACTGCCGGAACAGCTCGGAGTGGACCGTCATCCCCTCCGGCAGGGCGGCCTGGATATCCCGCAGCTCCAGCTCGATCCGCGCCGTCAGCTCCAGGGTGTTGGCGCCCGGCTGCTTCTGCACCGCGAGCACGACGCCTGGCCGGGCGTTCACCGACCCATCGCCGTACTTGGGCGCAGAGCCAACCGTCACCTCCGCCACCTGGCCCATCAGGATGGGGATCCCCCGCTGCACCGCGACCACCGTCCGGGCGATGTCCTCCGGCCCCCGGATCCGGCCGATGCCACGAATCACGTACTCCTGGCCCCGGTCCATGTACACACCGCCGGAGGCGTTGGCATTCGACCCGCGGGCCGCGTCCAGCACCTGGCGCAGGGTCACCCCGGCGGCATGCATCCGCGCGGGGTCCGCCAGCACCTGGTACTGCTTCACCTCTCCCCCGATGGGGATGACCTGTGACACGCCGGGGACCGCCAGCAGCCTCCGCCGGATGGTCCAGTCCGCGACGGTGCGCAGCTCCTGCGGTGACTGGCTGCCGGTGAGCCCGATCATCATGATCTCGCCCATGACGGATGACACCGGGGAGAGCACCGGCGGCGACACCCCCGTGGGCAGGCTGCCCGCCACCGTCTGCAGCTTCTCCGAGACGATCTGCCGGTCCCGGAAGATGTCGGTGCCCCACTCGAACTCGACCCAGACCACGGAGATGCCTTGCGCCGTGGAGGAGCGCACCCGGCGCACCCCCGTCGCGCCATTGACCGCGGTCTCGATCGGGAAGGTGACGAGCGCCTCCACCTCTTCCGGCGCCATCCCATGCGCCTCGGTCAGGACCGTGACGGTCGGCGCCGTCAGATCGGGAAAGACATCCACCGGCATCCGGGAGGCCGTCCACCCGCCGGTCGCCAGCGCCAGGACCGCCGCGGCCAGGACCAGCACCCGGTTCTTGAGCGACCACGCAATGAGCTGATTGAGCATGGGGATGGCTCCTAGTGCTCGTGGCCGTGGGCGGGCGCGCTGGTCGAGAGCGAGGCCAGCCGCACCTGGTAGGCGGCGCCGCTGACCACGCGATCGCCGGCGCTGAGCCCGGCCACCACGAGCGACCGGTCTCCTTCCCGGCCCCCGATCGTCACTACCCGCTTCTCGAAGCGCTCCCCGTCGAGCTGCAGGTACACGATCGAGCGCCCATCCTCATCCAGAACGGCGGAGGCCGGAATCACCACCCCCGCCGCGCGCCGCCCGGTGCGAATCGCTACCCGCGCATTCGCCCCGATCTTGATGGCGCCATCGGGGTTCGCCGCCTGGTAGATCACCGGGACGGTCCGGCTCAGCGAGTCAAGTACGCTTCCCACCGCAATGGTGCGTGGTGCCTCGAAGATCCGGGGCGACCCCTCGACCTGGAACGAGGCGCCCGAGCCGGCCCCGATCCGCGCCGCCTCGGCCGCGGGCACGTGCGCCTGCACCCACACCGTCCCGGCATCCACCACGGTGAACAGCCGGTCCCCTGCCGCCACCCGGCTCCCGGCGGACACGCTGCGGCTGGTCACGACCCCGGCGATCGGCGAGCGCACCGCCAGCCGTCCGTCACTCCGGGGCGTCCCGCCGCCGGTGAGCCCCGCCAGCGCCTCGCGCGCCACCTGCAGCCGGCTCGCCGCCTCCCGCAGGCGCCGCTCGGGAATCGCCTCCACTGCATAGAGCCGCTCCGCCCGCGCGTGCTCGGCTTCCGCCTCCCGCAGCTCCCCCCGGGCCTCCGCATACGTGCTGCCCGCCTCCCCCAGCGAGGGCGTCAGCACCAGGAGCACCTGCCCCGCGGCCACCCGCTGCCCCGGGACCGGCGCGTCCGTCACCCCGGCCGCCTCCACCAGCCCCGCGATCGGCGCCGCGACCTCGGCCAGCCGGCCCGCGGCCGGCACGACTGTACCGGTCGCCTCGAAGGACTCCTGCACCATCCCGTCCCGGGCAAACTCCGTCCGGAATCCCGGGGTCTTCCACTGCTGCTCCTTGAGGAAGGCGATACCGCCTCCCGCATCGTCCTCGCCCGGCACATCGGCCTCGGTGGCATGCACCAGGAGTCCGGGCACCACGATCCGGTCCCGCGCCTGCGGGCTCTCCACCTCGATCGTGAGATTCCACACGCCCGCCCGCGGAAACTCGGGGGACGGCCCATAAATGCCCGGCCGGCTGGGGGCCTCCTGCACCACCGAGAAGCCCTCCCCTCCCCCTTCAGGCTCGAAGCGCAGCACCATACGTCCCGACGTGAGCGGCGCGAAGTCCGTCAGGTCGGTGAGGTGCACCGCAAACTTTCCCGGGCGGCCGGGCAGCAGCGCGGGATGTTCCATGAAGAGTTCGGTCGAATCGGTCCACAGGGTGACCGCGCTTCCCGGCAACTCTGCCGCCGCGGCCGTGTCGCCGGCGCTCGCACCACCGCCACAGCCGGCCGCCGTCACCAGCAGCCCCGCCGTCAGCACCCGGATGACCCGGGCCCCATCCTTGTTTGCCTGCCGGTCCATGGTTGTCATCCTCAGTGGAGTCGGGTGCCGACCGCACGCTCGAGCGCGGCACGCTGGATCAGGGATTCGGCCTGCAGGGTCGCGTAACTCGCCTCCGCTTCCTGGTAGGCGCGGACGGCGTCGAGCCACTCAACCAGGGCGATCTCTCCTTCGGCATACGCCGCCTCCGCGGCGGTGAGCGCGGCGCGCGCCTCGACGCCGAGCTGGGGCCGAAGCAGCTCCACCTCCTGCTCCACCGCCCGGGCCGCCGCCCACGCCTGTTCCACCTCCCGCGCCACACGGCGGTGCAGCGCCGCGAGCTCCGCTTCCCGTTGCCGGCTGTCGGCCTGGAACGCCGCCGCCGCGCCACGCCGCCCGTCCCACAGCGGCAACGGCAGCGAGAGTTGCAGCACGAACCCGCGGGACGACGCGGGATCGGCCGCCGCCCGCTCCTGCTTGAATCCCAGCCCCACAATTGGCAGCGGCACCGCCTCGCGACGGGCGGCCCTTCCATCGGCCTGGCCCGCCGCCACCTCGGCCCGGGCCGCCCGCAGCTCGGGACGCTGGGCGAACGCCAGTGCCCGCAAGGAATCCACCACCGGCGGGAGTGGCGCCGGTGGCGACGGAGCCTCGAGCGTTGCCTCCAGCGCCGCGGTGGAGTCGCCGTCCGACGCCAGCAGCGCGCCGAGCGCCAGGCGGGCGTAGTGCCGGACCCGTATCGCCTCGGCCCGCAATGCCGCATACCGCACCGCCTCCAGGGCGATGCGACGGCTGGCGTAGCCCGACAGATCCCCCTGCCGGAGGCGCTCCTGCGAGGTCTCGCGCGCGCGAGCGAAGATGGCGGCCACCACCGTCGCCTCCCCCGCCCGGCGGTCGGCGGCCACCGCCTCGGCGTAGGCGCGGGAGACGTCGAAGCGGAGGTTCGCTTCCGCGACCGTCAGCCCGGCTTCCGCCGCATGCACCCGGAAACGCGCCGCCTCGCGGCGGGCGCCCCGGGGGCCGCCCACGTCCAGCGGCTGCTCCACCAGCCCGATGTTCTGCCAGTTGGTGCGGCCCCCGCGCGCGGTCTGTTCCCGGGCGTAGCTCAGGGTGGGATTGGGGAACGCGCCCGCCTGCCGCTCCCGTGCTTGGGCGGCGGTCACCGCCTCCCGCGCCGCACGGAGGTCGGGACTGACGGCGAGCGCGCGGAGCTGAGCGTCGCGCAGGGATAATTCCTGCGCCACGAGTGCGCGGGTGCACAGGCCGCTGGCAAACAGCAGCCAGAACGTGCCGGTGCGGCACAAGCTGAACATGGACGAACCTCCGCTGGCGTCCTGGCAGAGTCGCCGGGAAACCGTGAGCGTCGGGCCGCCGCGAGCCCCGAGGGGTGCGGCACGGCCGGATGTCGGAACGCGATGGTGAGGTGAACTCAGGGCATGCGAACGGGACCGGCCCTGATCGGCGCGCTAGCGGAGGGGAGGTGCCCGGGGTGACGAGGACCGGCTGCGAATCTGCCTGGGTGGCGGGGGCGATGCGGTCGCGAAGACTTCGGCAATGACGTCGCCGGCTGCCAGGGTCGCCGCGGGCACCGTCGGCGCCAGGACAGCAGGAGTCGTGAGATCCCGGACCGGGCGGAGTCCCGCGTCCAGCACCGGGTGGCCATGATCGTGGTGGTGGTCGGCCGCCACCAGGGCCAGGGCGTCCGGCGACTCCGCCGGGTGGGCCTGGTGTCCCGGCTCGGCCAGCGCATGCTGGTGCTCCAGCGCGTGCGCCAGCTCCCAGGCCGGATCGGAGGATCCGGCGGCGAGGAAGCAGACTAGCCCGACGGCGCGGAAGCGGGAGGAACGCAGCATGATCCGCACAGTATAGCGTTTCCGCAGCCGTGGCGAAAGGGGGACACGCGGCCGAGCCGCCTCACAGGGGCACTCAGGACTCCCGCGGTGCACGCGCCAGGAGCAGCGCGTTGCCGGTGACCACGAGCGAGGCGCCCAGGTCCCCGATCAGCACCGCGAGCGCCAGGCTCACGACGCCGCCCACTGCGCCGACCGCCAGCAGCGCTTTCAGGCCGAGGGCCACCGCAATGTTGAAGCGGATGGTCCGCCGGGTGCGGCGCGCCAGGTGGACAACGTAGGGTACGCGGCGGATGTCGTCGGCCAGCAGGGCGATGTCGGCTGCCTCGATCGCCGCCGGGGAGCCCGCAGCGCCCATGGCCAGCCCGACATTGGCCTCGGCGAGCGCGGGGGCGTCGTTCACCCCGTCGCCCAGCATCGCGATGACCCCATGTCGGGCCCGGAGGTCGCGGACGGCGACGACCTTCTCTTCCGGCGACAGTCGGAACCGCACCTCATCCATCCCGGTGGCCACGCCCACGCCGCGGGCTGCGGCTTCCGCATCCCCGGTGAGCATGACCACGGGCCGGATGCCCAGCCGGTGCAGACCACGAACCGCCGCGGCCGCATCCGCCCGCACCTGGTCCCGCAACTCGATCACCGCCGAGGTGCCGTCGGCCCCGTGCACGTAGGTGCGGATGGCGTCGCGTGGGGTCGGCCCCCAGCGGCTGGCGGTGACCGCACCTACCAGGTCTTCGGTCCCGATCTGGAACCGCTGGCCATCCACCACTGCCGTCACCCCCTGTCCAGGCACCGCGGTGAAAGCCTCGACCACGCCATCCGCCGTGGCACCCCGACCCCGGGCGTACCGGACAATCGCGGCCGCCACCGGGTGCTCCGACAATTGTTCGACCGCCAGCAGCACCCGGAGCAGCGGCCCTTCCGCCCCACCGGGATCGGTCCGGAACAGCGTGACCGCGAGTTGCCCCATGGTGAGCGTGCCGGTCTTGTCGATAGCCATGGCCCGGATCCGTCCCAGCATCTCCAGGTGGGGCGCGCCCTTGATCAGGACGCCATGGCGCGCGGCGCTCGTGATGGCGCTCACCACGGTGACCGGAGTGGCGATGACGAGCGCGCAGGGGCAGGCGATCACCAGCAGCGTCAGCCCGCGGACAAACCAGTCCAGGCCGTCCCCGCCACCCACGAGGGGAGGCACGACCATCACCAGGACGGCGATCCCCGTGACGACCGGGGTGTAGACCCGGGCAAAGCGGGTCACGAACTGCTCGATCGGTGCCCGCTGTGCCTCCGCGGCCCGCACCAGCTGGACGATGCGCGCCAGCGCGCTGTGCTGCGCGTCTGCCGTCACCTCCACCTCCAGCGCGCCCTCGGCGTTCAGGGTGCCGGCGAACACCGCGTCACCCGGCCGCTTGAGGACCGGCAGGGACTCCCCCGTGACCGTGGCCTCGTTCACGCTCGAGATCCCACCGACCACCCGGCCATCCGCCGGCACCTTCCCGCCGGGCCGGATGCGGACCCGGTCCCCGATGCCCAGCGCGTCCAGCGGCACGCTGGCCGACCCGCCGTCCGGGAGCAGCCGCTCGGCGGACTCCGGCGCCAGCTCCAGCAGCCGCGCGATCGACCGCCGTCCCCGGTCCACCGCGTACCGCTCCAGCAGTTCGGCCAGCGAGAACAGCGTCGCGAGCGTGGCGGCCTCGAAGGCCTCCCCGATCAGGAGGGCGGCCACGATCGCCACCGACATCAGGAAGTTCATGTCAAGCCGCAGGCGACCCGCCGCCCGGACTCCCGCGCCGAAGAAATTCGAGCCCCCGATGAGGGCCGCGGCCGCATACAGCAGCCCGGGTGGGTCGAGCCGCAGCGCCAGCCATCCGGTCGCATCCGACGTCCCGGTGAGCCCGCTGGCCAGCATCCCCACCAACCAGCAGCCGGCGGCCAGGTAGGTTCGCAGGGCAAAGGGCGTCGCCCAGGGCGATGGGCGGGCCAGCCCCACGGCGTCGGCCCCCGCTCCCGCCGGCGCCGCCGTCACGGGGCCGCTCCAGGTTCACTCAGGTGTTCGGTACGGACCACGGGGATCAGCGTGACGACGCCATCCCCAGGCCGCCCCGTACCCCCGGTCCGCTGGATGACGTGCACCCACTGCGCACACTGCCCCGGAGACCCCACGGTCTCCAGCCGGATCATGGGCTCGAAGGCCTGGCCGAGCTGCATGGAGAATTCGTAAGTGGAGGCATCCAGTCCGGCGTGGACCCGCTGCGCGTCGGTCTGCAGGATGTCGCCGCAGCCGGCGTCGATCAGCGCCTGCACCACGCGGGAGGCGAGTTCGGGCCGGATGCTGGCCTGGAGCAGGACGGCGGTCATGGTTGGGACTCCTTGGTTCCGGGCGACGGACGATCCGGCATCAGCCAGGCGTAGACCGCCGGCAGCACCAGCAACGTGAGGATGGTGGAGGTGACCAGGCCGCCGATCACCACGGTCGCCAGCGGTTTCTGGACTTCCGCCCCCGCGCCCGAGGCCAGCGCCATCGGCACAAACCCCAGGGAGGCAACGAGGGCCGTGGTGAGGACCGGCCGGAGCCGCACCCGGGCGCCGTCAAACGCGGCCGCCGCGGCGGTGGCGCCTTCGTCCTGGCGCTGCCGGACGTAGCTGAGCAGCACCAGGCCGTTGAGCACCGCCACCCCGAACAGGGCGATGAAGCCGACCCCGGCGGAGATCGAGAGCGGCATCCCCCGCAGCCCCAGGGCGAAGATGCCCCCGCTGATGGCGAAGGGGACGTTCAGGTAGATCAGCCCCGCCAGTCCTGCCGAGCCCTGGCTGGCGTACAGCAGCACGAAGATCAGGAGCAGCGCGACCGGCACCACGATCAGCAGCCGCTGGGTCGCCTCGGCGAGGTTCTTGAACTGCCCCCCCCACTCGGTGAAATAGCCCGGGGGAATGATCCCCGCCCCCTCGACCGCCGCCTGCGCATCGGCCACGAAGCCCGCCAGGTCGCGGCCCCGCACGTTCATTTCCACGGAGATGAATCGCTTGCTCCCCTCGTGACTGATCTGCGCCGGTCCATCCTCGACCGCGATCCGCGCCAGCTGGGCCAGCGGCACCCGCTGGCCCCGCGGGCTCCGCACCGTGAGGTCGGCCAGGCGGGCCAGCGAGGCCCGGGTCTCCGCCGCAAACCGCACCTGGAGGGTGAAGCGGCGCTGGCCCTCGAGCACCACCCCCGCCTCCCGGCCCCCGACCGTCCGCACCACGTCCAGCACATCGGACGCGTTCAGCCCGTACCGCGCGATGGCCTGCCGGTCCAGCTGGATCCGGAGCACCGGCAGCCCCGCCGTCTGCTCCGCCTTGACATCCGCCGCGCCGGGCACCCGTTGCAGCGTTTGCACCGCCTCTCCGGCCACCCGCCCCAGGGTCGCGAGATCATCCCCGAAGATCTTGAGCGCCACGTCCGACCGCACCCCGGAGATCAGCTCGCTCACCCGGAGCTCGATCGGCTGGGAGTAGCTGAAGATCGTGCCCGGCAGGTGCTGGGTCAGCGCCGAGTCCATCGCGGCGATCAACCCTTCGCGCGTCGTGGCCGTGGTCCATTCGTCGTGTGGCTTCAGCATGACCAGAACGTCCGAGACTTCCACCCCCATCGGATCGGTCGCGATCTCCGCCCGGCCGGTCTTGGACACCACCGCAGTGACCTCCGCAAACCGGCGCAGCACCGTCTCCAGTCCGGTGGTCTGGCGCACCGACTCCTCGAGTGCCACGCTGGGTGGCCGCCAGGCCTGCACCGCGATCGCCCCCTCGTCCAGCCGCGGGATAAACTCCGCCCCCAGAAATGGCGCGATCCCGAGCGCCAGCACGAACAGCCCCGCCGCCGCCCCCAGCGTGCGCCGCGGCGCCGCGAGGCACCGGCGCAGGAGCGGCTCGTACACCGCCCGGGTCCGCCCGACGATGGGGCTCTCCACCTCCGACAGCGACGCCGGCAGGAACAGCGAGGCCAGGACCGGGATGAGCGTCAGCGCCAGCAGCAGGGACACCGCCAGGGCAAAGAGCACCGTCAGGGCCATCGGCCGGAACATCTTGCCCTCGATCCCCGTGAGGCTCAGGATCGGCAGGTAGACGATCGCGATGATCGTGACCCCGAAGACCGCGGACCGCAGCACCTCCCGGCTGGCCTGCAGCACCTCGGTGGCGCGCTCATCCCGGGTCAGCGCCCGGCCCAGCCGGTGCGAGCGCTCGGCGATGAGTCGCACGGCGTTCTCGATCACGATGACCGCCCCGTCCACGATCAGCCCGAAATCGATCGCGCCGAGCGACATCAGGTTGCCGGACACGCCAAAGGCGCGCATCCCGATGAACGCCCCCAGCATGGACAGCGGGATGGCCGAGGCCACGATCAGCCCCGCGCGCAGGTTTCGGAGCATGAGAAACAGCACCACCACCACCAGCAGGCCACCCTCCGCCAGGCTCTTCGCCACCGTCGTGATGGTCTTCTTGACCAGCACGGTGCGGTCATAAAAGGGCTCCAGCGTCACGCCCAGCCGGGCCAGGCCCGGGGTCATGTCTGTGACCGCCGCCTTCACCCGGTCCACTACCTCCCGCGAGTTGGCCCCCAGCAGCATGAGCACGATCCCGCTCACGATCTCGCCGTTGCCGTCGCGGGTGACCGCCCCCTGGCGCACGATCGGGGCGAACTCGAGATCGGCGAGCTGCCGGATGTAGATCGGCGTGCCGTCCCCGTCCACCGTGACCACGATCGCGCCCAGGTCCTCCAGGGTACCCACCAATCCCTCGCCCCGGATCAGGAACTGCTCGGCGTTGCGCTCGATGTACGCCCCGCCGGCGTTGGCGTTGTTCCGCTCCAGCGCGTCGAACACCTCCGCCAGCGACACCCCGTACTGCACCAGCCGCTCCGGGTGCAGTTGTACCTCGTAGGCCTTGAGCTCCCCGCCGAAGGCGTTCACCTCCACCACCCCGGGCACCGTGCGCAGCCGGGGTGCGATCTCCCACTCCAGGATGGTGCGCAACTCCATCTGCGACAGGCCCGGCCCGCGTACCTCGAACTGGTAGATCTCGCCCAGGCCAGTGGTGATCGGCCCCATCTCCGGGTCGCCGTACCCGGCGGGGATGTTCTCCCGCGCCGCCTGCAGCCGCTCGTTCACCAGTTGCCGGGCGAAGTAGATGTCGGTGCCGTCGAGGAACACCACCGTCACCGCCGACAGCCCGAAGCGGGAAATGGACCGCACCCCGGAGAGCCGGGGCAGCCCGCTCATCGCCAGCTCCACCGGCGTGGTGATGAAGCGCTCCACCTCCTCCGGCCCCAGCGCGGGCGCCGACGTCAGGACCTGCACCTGCACGTTGGTCACGTCCGGCACGGCATCGATCGGGAGGTCGCGCACCGCCACCCCCCCGCCCACCATCAGGAGCAGCGCCAGCGCCAGGACCAGGAACCGGTTCTTGAGCGACCAGCCCAGCAGTCGTTCGATCATGGCGGCGCCCTATTCCTCTTCCCCGAGCTCGCTCTTGCGCAGCTCGGACTTGAGCAGGAACGCCCCCGCGGTCACCACACTGTCCCCGGCCGCCACGCCGCTCACGATTTCCACCCAGCCCGGGCGCTCGCGGCCGGTCCGGACCCGCACGTGTCGGAACTGACCCGGTCCCGCCGGCAGGAACACGATCGCCTCCCCGCCGTCCCGCTGCACCGCCCCCTCCGGCACGTACAGCCCGGTGGCCGACTCTCCGCGGTGGGCCCCCGCCAGCCGGACCGTGGCGAACATCCCGGGCTTGAGCCGGCGATCCGCATTCGGGAGCACCACCCGCACCTTCACCGCCCGCGACTGGGCCTCGAGGATCGCGCCGACGTTGGCGACGGTGCCCCGGAATCGCTCCCCCGGATAGGCCGCGACCGCCACCTCCGCCCCCTGCCCCACCGCCACCTCCCGCAGGTCCTTCTCGTACACATCCACCAGCAGCCACACCTCCCGCAGGTCCATGAGGGTGAACACCACATCCGCGGGTTCGACATTCTGCCCCAGGGACGCCTCCCGTCCGACCACCTCCCCGCCGAGCGGCGCCGTGAGCGCGACGGTCGAGCTGTAGTGCGCCTCGGCCTGCAGCGCCTCCAGCTCCGCATCCTCCAACCCCAGCGCGTGCAATCGGTTCTCCGCCGCGTCCCGCTCCGCCCGGGCCCGGATCGCCTCGGCTTCCGCCTGCCGCCATTCACGCTCCGAGCTGATCTGGCGCTCGAACAGCCCCCGCTCCCGCTCCGCCGTCTCCGCCGCTACCCGCGCGCCGGCCAGGGCGCCCAGGTAATCCGCCTTGGCCCGCCCCAGCTCCGGCGAATCCACGATGCCCAGGATCTGCCCCCGTCCCACCCGGTCGCCGACTCCCACGCGAAGATCCGTGATCCGCCCCGACACCCGGGTGCCGACGCGCGCCACCCGGTCCGGCGCCGCGACGATCTCCGCGGTCGCCTCGATGCCGCCGCCACTCGCCTGGGACTCCACGCGGCCCCAGGCGATGCCCGCGCTCGCCACCTGCTCCGGGGTCAGGGTGAGGATCGAGTCGGCGGCCGCCGCCGGGGCGTCGCCGGCTGCCTGCTCCTCCCGGCCGGTGCAGCCCGACGCCAGCGCCACCAGCAACGTCCCACCTGCCATCCGCCACAGTGTCCGCTTCATTCTTCCCCTCCCAGGGACTGGCCCGCGGCCAGTTGCAGGGCATGCCAGGCGCCGACCAGCTCGGCCAGCGCGTCGAGGTGGGCCAGGCGCGCGTCCACCAGTTCGCGCCGCACCTGGCTATAGGCGATCAGGTTGATCTTCCCGGCCCGGAACGACTCCTGGGCCAGGGCGAGGTTCTCGCTCAGCCGGGCCACCGCGTCACGGTCGAACGCCCGCTCCGCCTCCAGCGCGGACTGGTACGCCTGATAGGCCAGCCGCACCTCCCGTTCTGCCGCCTGCCGCGCCGCCGCCAGCGTGATGCGGCCGCGGTCCCGTTCCGCACCGGCCGCCGCCCGGCCACCGCTGTTCCGGCTCCACAGCGGCAGCGGCAGCGCGATGCTGAACAGCGTGACCCGAAAGTCCTCCGCCCTGCCGGCGGAGACCCCAACCTCAGGATCGGGCCAGCCCAGCGCGCCGGCCAGGCGCACATCGGCCTCGAGCGCCTCCACGCCGGCGGCCAGGGCCTGCAGGTCCGGCCGGCCGTCGAGCGCCAGCCCGACTAGCTGGTCCTCGGTGACCCGCGCGACGGGCAGCGGAGGTAACCCCGCATCCGCAGGCCGCAGGGAGTCCGCGCCGCCGGCGCCGAGCGCCGCGGCGAAGGCGGCGAGCGCCGCCCGGTAGCCCTGCTCCGTGCCCAGCCGCGAGCGCCGGTCCCGGGCCGCGGCGGCGGCGGCCACGTTGAGGTCCAGCTGCGTCCCCGCCCCGAGGGCCAGCCGCTCCCGCGCCGCAACGAGCAGCCGTTGGCCCGCGGAATCGGCGTCCCGCGCCGCCTCCACCCGCTCCCGCGCGATCTGGGAAAGGCGAAACGTCCGCTCCACCTCCCAGCCGACGGTCCGGCGCTCCTGCGTCAGCAACGCCTCCGCCACGCGCACCCGTTCCTGCGCGCCGCGGGAACGCCACCGGCGCTTGCCCCCCAGTTCGATGGTCTGGGACAGCCCCACCTGGTAGGAAGTGAGTGTGGTGTCCGCGGTGGAGGCGGGGCCGATCGTGAGCGAACCGGTGGGATTCGGTGCGAAGGTGCGGGCCGTGGCCAGCTGCCCGCGCGCCCGGGCCACCTCGGCCTCGGCCGCTCGGATGCGCGGATGAGACCCCAGCGCATGGCGCTGGGCGTCGGGGAGCGAGATCGACTGCTGGGTGAGCGCCGGGCTGCTCCAGACCGTGAGGAGCAGCGCAGCGCCCGCCGCAGGGCGGGTCAGGAACATCCGTGATTCTCCGGAGAAGACGTATACCCGCGCGGCGGCTGCCGCACGGCGACTCAGGAGATCAGGCGATGGGGGGGCGGAAGAACGGCTGGGCTGGGGGGATTCGGGGCCGGGCGATCCTCAACTCGAACGCGGTGCCGGCGGCGAGCGCCTGCGTCTGGCCGGTGCCGCCAGCGGAGGGGGTGGAGGTATGCTGGTGCCCGTCGTGACAGACGTGCACCCCGTGCGTGGGCACACCCGGTTCCGTCGGAGCCGGCGCGTCGGACGGCGCCGCAGTCACGGTTCCGGCACCGGCGCGGTGCCAGTCATGGTCATCCGGAATCACCTCCTCGGCCACCGTACTCAGGTAGCCGAGGAGGAGCATCAAGGTCACCAGGACCCGCCGGACCGACCGCAGGGAATGCGACATGGGCGCAGGCAATGTCACCCAACGTACCTGTGGTGTAAAGGGGGTCACATCCGCATCATCCCCTCGTGCATCGCCAGCATCCGCCGCATCCGCCCCACATGCGCCTGGACCCGGTCGCTCAGCGCACCGCCCGTCAGCCCCGGCAACTCCGCCAGGTCCTGCCGCAGGGAGTCGCCCAGCGCGGCCCAGGCCGAGTCCGGCTGCATCCCCATGCCGCGCATGTCGGCCCCCATCGCGTCCATCATCCGCGCCGCCAGGTCCTGGTGGGCCGCCATCCGAGCCTGGATCTCCGCGGGCGTCAGCGCACCCAGCGAGTCGAGATGGGCCCGCATGGTGGGCATCATTTCCATGCCCGCCATGCCCATCGGCATCCCGGCCATCGGTCCGGCGGTATCGGCCGCCGCGGGCGTTTCGGGCTTTCGCCCACACC
>JANRJZ010000256.1:0-5504 GCA_033763675.1 Gemmatimonadota bacterium | reverse complement strand
GATCGTGAAGACCCGGGGGCACTTCCCCAACGACCAGGCGGCCACCAAACTCCTGTACCTGGCGCTGCGGAACATCGTCCGGCGCTGGAAGGCGGCCCCCCGGGACTGGAAAGCCGTGATGACCCAGTTTGCGATCCTCTATCCTGACCGCTTCACCCTGGCAGGGTAGCCACCGGCTCACACACAGAATTCCGGATACCTCCCCGGCCCCCCGCGGGCCGCGCCAGCAGTCACCGCCCCGACACCCCTGGCACCTCGCGCCCGTACGGCCTCCGACCCCTCAATCCGGTGATCCCCATGCGCCCCCTGCTCGTCGCGCTCACGCTGCTCGCCGCCCCGGCCGCGTCCCTGCCGGCGCAGTCCCCGCCCGCGTCGCTCACCTACCTGGCCAACATGGGCGTCCTGCTCGACTGCGGCGGCCGGCGGGTGGTCATTGACGGCCTCCACCGCGGCGCGCTGGCCGAGTACCCGTCGGTGCCGCCGGCCCTGCTGGCGGCGCTGGAGCAGGCTCGGCCTCCGATCGCGCGGCTGGACCTGGCCCTCACCACCCACCGCCACCACGATCACTTCGACGCCGCCTCCGTCGCCGCCCGGCTCGGCGCCGACTCCGGCACCCGATACCTCGCCGCCACCGAGACCGTGGACTCGCTCTACGCCCGTACCTCTTTGGCGGCAGGCCAGCCGCGCGTGCGGGGCATGGAGCCGCCCGCCGGCGGCGAAGAACGGCTGACCATCGCCGGGCTCGCGGTCAGCGTGCTTCACCTCCCCCACAACCCCATTCCGAGCCGCCGAGTGGCGAACGTCGGCTTCCTGCTCGACTGCGGCGGCCTCCGCATTCTCCATGTGGGCGACGCCGATCCGACCGGCGCCAACTACGACCCGCACCGCCTCGCCACACGAGCGGTGGACGTCGCCATCGTCCCCTTCTGGTATCTCACCGGGGCCGACGACACCGTCCGCCGCTCCATCGGCGCCCGCCTCTGGGTGGCGAGCCACATCCCCCTGCCTGACACGGCCGCCGTCCGGCGCCAGGTGCTGAGCCGGGTGCCGGGGGCGGTGGTGCTCGCGAGGCCGGGGGAGGAGTACGCGCTGCCGGTGGGGAGGTGACGGCGGGACGACGGGACGCTAGCTGGCGTGGGCCGGCGATGCTCCCGCAGGGCGCGTTGCTGCCTCACCCGTGCTGTGCGGGAGCCCTGCCCGCAGCTTCGGGCGCCCGGAGGGAGCTCGCGGACCGCGCCACAGCGCCGAGCTGCCTACTCCACCCGCGCCGGCACCATCAGTGACCTGACCAGGCACCCCAGCGCGATCACCGACAGGGCAATCTGCCCAAGAGGCAGCACCCCCTCTATTGCGGCGGTCGGGGGCCAGAACCGTGCGGCGGACGCCAGGACTGCGCCCAGGCCGTTGAGGAGGATGCTGAGGATCAGCCATTGGGTCCTCGGATACCCGGCCATCGAACGGTGCAACAACAGCCCCGCCGCACCGGCGAAGCCGATGGCGCTGAGTGCGAATCCGGTAACCTGCAACCCGTTCCCGATCATGCTGCACTCCCTGCCTGTTCGTCCGGCGAGCCGCTATCTGGCGCGGGCCTCGAGTCGCGGCTGAAGCCGCGGCTCGGCATCGGTCGCTAAAGCGACCAGCGCTCGCCCAATCACCACATCGTCCAGCCGCCTACCATCCCCACCTCGGCACCCGCTTCAAGTACTCGGCGTACGCCGCCCCGAACTGCTTGAGCAGCGCCGGCTCCTCGAACGCCACCACCCGCACCTGGAATACCACGGCCATCAGCGCGCCGTACGCCAGCACCCCGCCCGACTCCCGCCAGATCCCTTGCCCCAGAATGCAGCCGAGGACGCCGAGGTACATCGGGTTCCGCGACCAGGCGTAGAGCCGCCGCTCGACCAGCGCGGTCGGCGCGTCCCAGGGCGCGAGGGTGCCGTTCCCGGCCCTCGCGAAGTCCCAGATCGTGAGCAGCAGCAGCGTCAGCCCGGCCAGGAGCAATGCCGGTCCCGCCCAGCGGAAGGGACCGAGCGCGAGGGGAAATGCGTAGGGTCCGGTAGCGAGCCGGTAGGGGATCAACCCGGCGACAGTCCCGGGGAAGAGGAGCGTCACGAACAGCGCGCGGAGCCAGAGGGGCATGGGGGAAATGCTGGGGGAAATACGCGCCGACGGCAAGGCGGCGGGACGACGGGTTGGCTATCGCACCACCGTCACCACCACCGAAAGGGGCACTCCGCCGTCGGCGGGCACCAGCTCCACCACCGCCTTCCCCGGACCGATCGCGGTCACCACTCCCGTGCCATCCACGGTCGCCGTCTTCGGGTCGGCGGAGCGCCACCGGCCGTTCTCCGCCACCGTTTCGGCGCAGGAGCAGGCGTCGGCCGCGGTGCAGCCACCGGCGTTGACCAGGATCTGGAGGCTCTCGCCCACATGCAGCACCGGGGCGCTCGGGCCCAGCGCCAGCCCGATGCAGAGCCCGTCGCCGCCGGCGGACATGGTGCAGCTGTCGTCGCCTGGCGCGCCCAGGCTCAAGCTCAGCACACCGAATAGGAGCAGGTACTTGGGGGACCGGCGAAGGATGCTGGGGCTGGCGAGCGGCATGGGGCACTTCCACGGTGCAGCGGACGCTGCGAACGTACCGGCCGGACCGGGGCTTGGCAACTCGCGGCGAGACGGCGGGCCGACGGGACGGCAGAGCCGAAAGGGCCGCATCTGGAGGCGATGCCGCGGCGCAGCGGCGGAGGGTGCGCCGCGAAGCGGGCCCGCCGTTCCTGTGCGGCCACCCTCCGACGCGAGCACGCGGCAGCGCCGACCCCCCGCGGCTTCAGGCGCCCTCCCCCTACCCCCGCGCCGGCTCCCGATCGTGCAGCACCGGCAGGTACGCCGCCCACGGCCCGACCTCCTCCCGCAGCTGCTTGGCCAGCACCCGGGCGATCTGGGCCACGTGCCCCTGGTCGTGCGCCACCCAGGTGGCGATCAGCTGACGCAGCGTCGCGGGGCCCAGGCTCGGGTGCAGCCCGCGCAGCGCGAGCTGGGCGGGGGTCAGCCGCCAGGAGCGGAGCGTCACCAGGTTGGCGGCGCGGAGCCGCGCGAACTCCTCCAGCAGCGACGGCAGCGTGCGGCCCACGTTGCGGGCCCGGTGGCGGAACCGGTCATACGGCTCGAACACCGGGTTGGGCCCCCCGGCCAGGATGATCCGGGCGCGCGGGATCCAGTCAGTCTCCTCGCCGTCAATCAGGTGCCCCACCACGTCGAACGGGCTGAACGTCTCGGGCCCCTCGTTGCCGTGGGCCCACGCCTCGGGCAGGCCCGTGAGCTGCGCCTGGAGCGTGGCCGGCGTGCGCGCCAGTGCCTGGGTGCACCGCTCGAGATCAAACGCCATCGGTGAATCCCGGTCTCTTGTGTTGAACTATTGGCTCAGGTGTGAACCGCTCGACACGGAAGCACGAAAGCACGGAACAGGACTGTTACGCGGCATAGGGTGCCCCTACGCCCAATCGCCCAATCGCCCAATCGCCTAATCGCCCAACCGCCCCGCCTCCCGCTCGAACCAGTTCCCGTGATACATCCCTGTCCCCGTCACCAGCCCCCACGCGGAGGCCAGCAGGTAGGCGGGGATGAAGCCGGGGCCCCACCGTTCGCACTGCCGCACGTGGACCCGCTCATGCGCCCGGGTCCGGGCCAGCGCCTGCGGGTCGCGGCCCAGCACCACATGGCCCAGGGTCATGGCCGCCGCGCCGCCGGGGAGCGGCACGCAGGAGCGCAGCACCCAGGAGATGAACCCGCTGTGCAGTTCCAGCACCCCACCCACCGCCCGGTAGCCGCCGCTGGTGAACAGCGCGCTCGGCAGGAACAGGAGCCCGATGAGGCTGTTCGGCGCCGCCCAGAGGTAGCGGGCCAGGCGTGGCGTCACCGGTCCCCCGACTCCAGGCGGTCGCTTCCCTCCGGGCCGTCGAGCTGATCCTGGCTCCCGCCCTTGAGCCGGGACGGCCCATGCTGGGCCAGCTTCATGGTGGCGCCGGCGGCGACGCCGCCGAAGGCCGCGGCCAGGAGCGCACTGGCAATCCACTTTTCCATGGGCAGGGGGCCGTCCCCCGAGATCGTCCGGCCCACGAACATGATCGCCGGCAGCGCCAGGCCGGCGACGATCGCCCCGCCGGCCCCGAAGCGCACCCAGCTGATCTCCGACAGCCGTCGCCCCCGGTAGAGCCACCCGATGACAACCGAGAAGGCGACACTCGCCATGCCCCCCACGACCCCGTTCCTGACCGCCGCCCGCCAGGTCTCGGACCAGGAGAATCCATCGCCCACGAGCGCCAGCGCCACATGCACCACGAGCGTGACCGCGGACCAGCAGACCCCCCACGCCACCGCGAGTCCCAGCGCGCCACGCAGCCGCCGGAAGATGTTGCCCACGTCCATGCGCCGCCTCCTTGGGGGGTCCCGCTCCGATTCAGATATAATGTTCGCCGCGGCCCTTGTCTCCTTCCCCCATTCCCTATTCCCCGTTCTCCCGTTTCCCGTTTCCCCATTTCCCGGGCGGGGCACAGCCCCGCCCCTCTGCCGTCCCCCCGTTCCCGCTGATCTTGTGCCCCACCGTCCGGCCGCGATATTTCGCCCACCCCATCAGCTGTCGTCGTCGCTCCAGCCAGGAGTCCCGGTGTCCGGGAACACCCCGTCCGGCTCGGCTCGCACACCGCTCGAGATGCTCCGCGGCGTCACCCGCCACGTCGCCACCGCCGAGAGCCTCGAGGTCGTGCTCCAGTCGATAGCGGCGGCACTGGTGGAGCAGGCGGACGCCACCAACGCCCGCATCTTCCTTGCCCTGACCGGCGACGAGTGTCCCGTCTGCCGCGCGCAGGACCCTGGGACTGCCGGCCGGTCGCTCCAGGAGCGGGCGCTGCACTGCGTCGCAAGCGCCGGCCTGACCGACCAGGAACAGCTCCCGCATCGGGTGCCCTTCGATTCCGAGCTCCCGCCCGCCGTCCAGTGGCGCCTGCGCGATCCCGTCCTGATTGACGACTGGCATCAGTTCGAACAGTTCGGCGTCGCCGCGCACACGATGGACATCTGGCGCGAGATGGGGATCACGTGCGCCGCCGGATATCCGCTCGAGTTCCGGGGCGAGCCGCTGGGCCTGACCGGCTTTCTCGCCCGTCGCCGGATCTCGACCGAGGAGTTCGCCCTGCTGGGCATCTTCGCCGACCAGGCCGCGCTGGCGATCCGGAATGCCCAGCTCTACCAGGAAGTCCAGCGCTATCGCGAGCGCCTGGAGGTGGAAAATGCCTACCTCCAGGAGGCGATCGCCGAGGAGCGCGGCGCCGCCGGGATCGTGGGGGAGAGCCCCGCGCTCCGGGCCGTCCTCCGCAAGGTGCAGCAGGTGGCCGCGGTGGAAACCACCGTGCTGCTCACCGGGGAGACCGGAACCGGCAAGGAGCTGATCGCGCAGGCGCTGCACCAGGGGAGCCCCCGCCGCGACCGCCCGCTCATCAAGATCAACTGCG
>JANRJZ010000255.1:0-6135 GCA_033763675.1 Gemmatimonadota bacterium | reverse complement strand
CCCGGTCTTCAGCCCGCGGGACGAGGCCGACGGCATGCCCACCCTGGAGTGGTATGCCGCGCGGATGGCGGAGGCGGATCAGCTCGCGTGCCTCTCGGTGGGTGCCCGGCTCGATGACGTCTTCCTGCCCGCCAGTACCGTGGAACGGGAGGCACTGCGCTACATCATCCGGGATGACGAACTGGACCATGGCGAGTCAGTGCGCCGGGAGGGCACGGTGCTCTGGGCCGGTGGCGGCCGCCTGGACGACGGCGCGCTGGCCGCCTTTCTCGAGGAAACCGGGAACCCGATCAACAGCAACGAGTACCGCCACCCCAGGTTCCTGCTGGTGGACCCGCTGGGAGACGACCCCCTGGTCGTCACCGGCTCGGGCGGCTTCTGCCGTCCCAGCCAGTGGCACAGTGACGAAAACATGCTGGTGATCCGCGGGGACACCCGGGTCGCAGACATCTACTTCAGCGAGTGCATGCGCATCCTGGACCACCACCAGACCCGGCACCTGGTCCGGCGGCTCGAGCCTGGCGACCGCTGGAACCCCGACGCCGGCTATCTCCGCGAATCGGCCGAGGAGTGGGTCCGGCCCCATTTCGACGGGCGCAGCTACCAGTCGCGGCGGCGGGCGTACCTCACCCGGGAGGCCGCGCCGGCGTGAGGGACCATTAGGCGATTAGGCGATTAGGCGACTGGGCGGATCGGCCGCACGTCTGTCCGCCCGCCCGCCCGCCCTACTCGTACCGCAGCGCCTCCATGGGATCCACCCGCATGGCCCGCCGGGCCGGCACGAAGGTCGCCACCAGGCAGGTCGCCGCCAGCACGAGCATCACCCCCGCGTACATCAGCGGATTGGCCGTGTCCACGCGGAACAGGACCAGCGACAGCCCCCGCGCCAGCCCGAACGCGAGCAGGACGCCGAGCGAGAGGCCGATCAGCACCTGGCGGCCTCCCTGCTTGAGGAACATCGTGGTGACGTCCCGGGCGCTCGCGCCCAGCGCCATTCGCACGCCCACCTCCCGGGTGCGCTGCGACACCGCGAAGCTCATGACGCCGTACACCCCCACCGTCGCCAGGAACAGCGCCGCCCCGCCAAAGATCATGAACAGGGTGCCGAAGACGCCGTAGAACCAGGTGTTCCGGGCGATCCCCTCCTCCAGCGTGCGCACCCAGTAGATCGGCTGGTCGGGGTCGAGGCCGCTGACCACCGCTTCCACCTGGGACGTGAACGCGAGCGGGTCTCCGCTGGCGCGGACGGCCAGGCTCAGGAAGTGGTAGTCCCCCTGCGCCACGGCGGTGAACACCGCCGTGCCCAGCGAATCGTCGTTGTCGGTTCCATCGAACGGGATATCCGGCACCACCCCCGCCACGGTGAGCCACGGTTGGGTGGACTCCCCGTCACCGAGCCGGAACCGTCGCCCGAGCGGCGAGCCGGTGCCGAAGTGGGTGCGGGCGAACCCCTGCGTCACGACCGCCACCGGCAGCGCACCCCGGATGTCTCCGGGCTGCAGCACCCGGCCCTCCACCGGGGAGACCCCGAAGGCGCTGAACCAGCCGGGCGAGACGACCACCTGCCGGGTGGACGGGTAGTCCCGCTCCGTCGGGTAGGAGGCGCCCTCGACGGCAAACTGCTGCTGCCACCCCTCGAATCCGGGCAGGACCGTGGTGAGCGCCGCACCCTGGTGTCCCGGCAGCTCCTGCAGCCGCCGCTCCAGCTCGGTCCAGAAGCGCAACCGGCTGGCGGTGTCCGGATAGGACGCCTCGAACAACCCCACCCGGGCCGTGAAGACGTTCGCGGTGGGCACACCGAAATCGAAGCGGGAGAGCTGCACCACGCTCTGGATCATGAAGCCGGCCGCTACCAGCAACCCGCCGGCGAGCGCCAGCTCGACGATCACCAGGCCGCGGCTGAAGCGCCCCATCCGGAGTGAGCTGCTGCCGCGCCCCTCGTCCTTGAGCACGTCGTGCAGGTTGGCACGGGTGGCCTGCAGGGCGGGAATGAGCCCGCTCACCAGCGCGGCGAGCAGGGTGATCCCCGCCGTGAAGAGCAGCACCACGCCGTCCAGCCGGATATCGATCCAGAAGGGCGGGTCGGTATCGCGAATGGCGTCCATGAACAGCCGGGTGCCGAGCCACGCGATCCCGGTGCCGAGCACCATCCCCGCCAGCGAGAGCACGAGCGACTCGCCCAGGTGCTGGATCACGATCCGCCAGCGGCTGGCCCCGAGGGCGGTGCGTACCGCGACTTCCTTGGTGCGGGTGGCGGCGCGCGCCAGCAGCAGGTTGGCCACGTTGGAACAGGCGATCAGGAACACCCCGAACACCGCCGCCATCATGGTCCACAGCATGATGGTCGGCTCCGTCCCGACGTACTCCTCGGTGAAGGGCTGGAGAATCGGGCCGACCCCCTCGTTCTCCTTGGGGTGATCCTGCGCCAGCCGCGCGGCGATCGCCTCGAACTCGCGCCGGGCCTGCTGCATCGTCACCCCGTCCCGCAGCCGCCCCATGACTTCCAGGAGGTCCCCCTGCCCCCAGGGAAGGGCCAGGGGATCCACAATGCGCGGCAGCCAGAGCGCGGCATTGGTGGGAAACAGGAACCCGCGGGGCATCACGCCGACGACCTCCCGGCTCACCCCGTTGGCGCGAATCGTCTTGCCGATGATCGCCGGATCGGCGCCGAACCGGTTCTGCCAGATCTCCCAGCCGATGATGATCACCGCGGCGCCCCCGGGCCGTACCTCCTCCTCGGTGAAGTTCCGGCCCAGCACCGGTGCCACGCGCAGCAGCGGGAAGGTGGCCGCCGTGACAAAGCCCCCCTCGTACCGCTCCGGCCGCCCCTCGCTTCCGCTCAGGTTGACGGTGCCCTCCGAAAACGCCGCCAGGTCCTCGAAGCTCTTCTGCTGCTCCCGCCACGCCACATAGTCACTGACCGGCACTCCATAGCTGTCGATCTCGTGACTCGGCCGGGTGCGCTCCAGATGGATGATCCGGTCGGCCTGGTCGAAGGGAAGACCCCGGAGGCTGCCGCCCCAGGTGATGCTCCACATCGTGGCCGTGAGCCCGATGCCCAGCGCGAGCGCCACGATGGCGATGGTGGCGAGGCCGGGATGCTTGACCAGCATCCGGAAGCCGAATCGGAGGTCGGAGAGGAAGGCGCCCAGAACCGGCTCCTGTATGGGGATGGCCTCCCGCTACGGGCCGTGTGCGCCGTGGGTTTCAGGAAGAAACGCCTGAAACGTCCACCAATCAGGCCGGCGAGCGGAACCCGACCTTGGTGTGGGTCCCGTCGCAGAAGGGAGTGCTGCGGGTCTGGCCGCAGCGGCAGAGGGCGACGCTCCCCCGGCGCTGCTCCTGCTTGCCTTCCGGGTGCTGCAGCGTCACCCCGCCCTTCACCACGATCGGGCCGTCCCGCGTCGCGTGCACCAGCACGCCGGCCATCGGGAGCCCCAGCGGCTTCTCCGGAGCCACGCCGGCGCGCACCGCGTGCAGCGCCCCGCTGGGACAGCGCGCCACCACCGCCACGATGTCCTCGGGCCAGGTCCCCTCGAGGCGGATCCAGTCCGCCCGGCTGGTGTCGAAGACGTGGGGCAACCCGCGCACGCACTCCCCGGCGTGGCGGCAGATATTGGGATCGAACGAGACAATCAGTTCCGCGGTTTGCACGACCTGCAGCGGCTTGGGCACATCGCCTCGGCGCAGTGGGTGGATGGCCTAGACTAGCCTGCGCGGAAGGATCGGGCCAGATGGTGATGGGGGCCACCGCCGGGTCGGGCGGTGCATCGCCCCGGCGGCGTGGTTCCAGGCCCGTAACATCCGCTGCGGCCGCGCATGGTGGGGCAACCTGCCGGGGCTTCCGGCCAGAGCCGGCCTGGGGTGAATCGGCCAACAACCTGTGTCCCAACCGCTTAGCGCTCCGGGTCCGAGAGTTGCAAACTCCCTGGGCGACTCCGAACCTCGAGGGCTCTGTCGTGGCCGAGATCAAGATCCGAAACCCCGTCGGCAGTGAATTCAATCTGACCAGCGTCGAAGAACTCGCCGAGGTGATTCGGAGCGGCGGCATCACCCCTGCGTGGGAAGTGTGGCACGCGACCGCGAAGCGCTGGCTTCCGATCAGCCATCACCCGGTCTTCCTCAGTCATGGCACCGGCGACGTGTAGCGTCGGCCCGGTGTAACCGGGGCGCCCCCCGGCGCGTACATTGATGGCAACTCCCTCCATTGCCATCGCCATGAGACCAGTCGCAGCAGTTGCCGGTACCGTCCTCGCGTCGCTGGTTCTCGGCGTTCCTGCCGGGGCCCAGGGGCCGTCCCTGATGTTCCGCGGAGATCCGGCGCACGCCGGTGTGTCGGAGGCCCCGCTCTTCCGGGGACAGGGCGGGATCGTCTGGCGCGCCGCGACCGGCGCCGCTGTCCGCAGCACGCCCGCCGTAACCACAACCACGATCTACGTGGGCAGCGGGGACGGCGGGCTCTACGCATTCGATCGGACCGCCGGACGCCGAGTCTGGCGCTTCGACGCCGGCGCTCCGGTCACGGCCTCTCCCGCCGTCGCGGGCGGGCTGGTGGTCGCGGCCACCCATGCCGGCCGGCTGTTCGCGGTGGATCAGCGCACCGGCCGGCTCCGCTGGTCACGCCGCACGGGGACCGAGCTCCCTTTCAATACCTATCCCGCCGGCCGCTGGGACGTCTGGGCCTCCTCGCCGGTCGTCTCGGGGAGTACGGTCGTCATCGGGGGCGCCGACGGCCTGGTCTACGCCCTCGACCTGGCCACCGGCCGCAGCCGCTGGACCGCGCGCACCGGCGGCCGGGTGCGCGCCACCCCCGCGATCGCTGACGGCCTGGTCATCGTCGGGAGCTGGGACGGGCGGGTCTACGCGCTCGACCTCGCGAGCGGCGCCGAGCGGTGGGTGCACCGCACCATCGGTGACACCCTCGACTCCCGCGCCTTCGGATTCGATCGCCGCGCCATCCAGAGCTCCGTGGCCGTCGCCGACGGCGGCGTGTACGTCGGTTCGCGCGATGGGGGGCTGTATGCCCTCGACCTGCGCACCGGCGCCCGGCGCTGGCGGGCCACGCACCGGGGCAGCTGGGTAGTCGCGAGCCCGGCCGTGAGAAACGGCACGGTGTACGTCGGCAGCTCGGATGGGCAGTTCGTGCAGGCGGTGGATGCCGCGACCGGCACCGAACGATGGCGGTTCGAGGCCCGCGCCAATGCCCTGTCCTCCCCGCTCCTGGTCGGCGACCTGCTGATCCTCGGCACCGAGGCCAACGATGCGCCCTGGGGCGACCTCCTCGCCCTCGAGACCGGGACCGGCCAGCTCCGTTGGCGGCTCCGCCTCGAGGAGGCGATCTACAGCTCCCCGGTCGCCGCGGAGAGCCTGCTGTACGTCGGCACCGACGCCGGGGAGCTGCTCGCCATTGGGCAGACGGTCGCCACCGCGCCCCGGCTCGCCGTCTACTACGACTCGGCGCTGGCCGCCCGGGGGATGATGCCCGGCGCCCGGCTGGCCCGGGAGTACTTCGCCGGCCTGGGGTACGAGGTGCTGGACGGTGCCGCGCTCCGTCCCTTCCTCGAGGAACGGAGCGCCGACCGGGTGCCAAGCGTGGTGGTCTTCGCGCTCGATGCGCTGCCACCCAACCTGCTGGCGGATACTGGCCGCGGTGGCGCGTGGCAGCGGTATCTCCACGCCGGTGGCAAGATCGTCTGGCTCGGCCCGCTCCCCGGCTCCCTCGTCTGGGACTCGGCCGGTCGGCCCCTTGGCCACGACCTCCCCGTGGGAGCTCCGCTCACCGGGTTCATCACCGACAGCACCGACTGGGACGAGAACCCCTCCACCCCCACCGCCGACGGGCGGCGCTGGGGTCTCTCCGGCCAGTGGCGGGGGGACATGCCCACCGCCCCCGCGGTGGTGAGCCGAGTGCTCGCGCTCGACAGCGACGGCCGGGCCACCGCCTGGCAGAAGCAGTACGATTCCACGCGCCCGTGGGCGGGGTACCTGCAACTCTGGGGACTCGGCGCCACGGTGGAAAGGCTGCCGATGGTACGGCGCGTGGCGGAGTACGGGCTGTTGTGGAGGTAGCTAGGCTGGACGACGGGGCGCGGGGCGCGTCCGAGCCGCCCGGCCGACCGCGTCGCCGGCACCGCC
>JANRJZ010000254.1:0-5618 GCA_033763675.1 Gemmatimonadota bacterium | reverse complement strand
CCCGGACCTCACGACGGACTCGCGGAGGCCGGTGGGGTCCGCTGCTACCGGCTCAAGGGTCCGAAGATCCCGTTCGACCAGTCCTACCGGTTTCTCCTCGCCTCCCGCACCACTCGCCGGATCCTGGAGCACGAGCGTCCCGACCTCATCGAGGTGGGAAGCCCCTGGCTGGTGCCGTGGATCACCCGGCGGGCGAATCGTCAGCTCGGGGCGCCCCTGGTCTGGTTCTATCACACCCACTTTCCGCGCATCGTGAACCCCCATGCCGCTGGCGGCGGCGCTCGCGCTGCGCTGCAGCGGGCCGCCTGGCGCTACGTCCGGCGCCTCGGCGGGCTGTACCGCGCCGTGCTCGTGGCGAGCGAGAGCGTCGCCCGGGAGCTGGAGCTCGCGGGGATCGAGCGGGTGCATCGGGTGGTGCTCGGAGTGGACCTCGCCTGCTTCCATCCCGACCTGCGCACGATCGCCGGCGAGACCCGCCGCCGCTACCAGCTTCCCGACGCTCCGCTGGCGGTGTATCTCGGCCGGCTCGCCGAGGAGAAGCAGATCGAAACCGTGATCCACGCGTGGTCGGAAGTGGAGCGCCGCACCGATGCCTGGCTGGTGCTGGTGGGCGCCGGCCCCCGGGCGGCTCGACTGCGGGCGATCGCGGAGGGGCGGCAGGTGCGCTTCGTGGACTATGTCCGGGACCGGCGGGAGGTGGCGCGGCTCCTGGCGGCCGCGGAGATCTGTGTGGCGCCGGGGCCAGCCGAGAGCTTCGGGCTGAGCGCCCTGGAGGCCATGGCGACCGGGACCCCGGTGCTGTCCGTGGACGCCGGGGGCGTCCCGGAGCGGGTGCGGGCGTCAGGGGCGGGAGCCCTGTACGCCGAAGGGGATGCCGGGGCCTGCGCCGAGGCGGCGCTTACCCTGCTCCGGGGCGACCGCCAGGGGCTCGGCGGCGCGGCCCGGGCGTACGCCGAGCGGCACCATTCGTGGCGGGCCGCCTTTGATGGCATCACCGGCGTGTACCGGCGGGTGCTGGCCGAGGGACCCGGGTGACCCTGACGCCGCTCGAGGCGCATGCGGTCTGCCTGCTCCTCCTCGTGGTGGATCTCGCCGCCCGCGCGCTCCGCATTCGCGCGTACGTCCGCGGCGTCGGGGGCCGGCTCGGCTTCTGGCGCGCGCTGGAGCTCAACGCCTGGGGAGACGCGGGAGCTGGCCTCACGCCGATGCGCTTCGGCGGCGAGATCGCGCGACTGGCGGGGCTGCTTCAGGCCGGCGTGCCGCCCCGGCTCTGCCTCCTGGCCGTCGGCGTCGAAGTGGTCGTCGCGTACCCGCTGGTCATTCTCTTCGGTGGGTGGCTGTTCTGGAGCTATGCTCCGGACTGGTGGCGGCACGCCGCGCCCGAGTTGCAGCGGCAGCTCGGGAGCGGGTGGCCCTGGCTCGTGGCGGTCGCCGTGGTCACCCTGCTGGTCTGGATCGCGGCCTGGCGCTGGCGCCGGGTGGCCCTCCGGGAACCGGACCGGGGGCTCCACCGGGTGCGACCCGTGTGGCGCTCCCTGCCGTGGTGGCCGGTGGCGGTGGGCATTCCCACCTCCCTCGTGAACGTGGCGGGACGGACCCTGATGCTGCCCGTGCTCGCGCTCACGCTGCCGGAACATCCGCCCCTCGGTGTGCTGCTGGTCGGGAGCTTCGTACTGCTCTACAGCCAGCTGCTGCTCCCGACCCCGGCCGGCGCGGGGGCGGTGGATCTTGCCTTCCTCGGCGGCGCCGCCGGGGACCTGGGTGGCGGCGCGGCACTGCTCCTCGCGTGGCGCTTCTACTCGGTGGGCGCGGGCGCCCTGCTCGGCATCGGGCTCGCGGTCCACCGCTATGGCATCCGGCCGCTCAGGAACGCGGTGGCGCGGGCGGGGCGATCGCGACCAGCATGACCGTCCGCTCCAGCGCCTCCACCACCCCATGCGGGACGCCGGCGGGGGCCCAGATCACGTCGCCGGCCACGGCCTCCCGCGTCTCCCCGCCCACTGTCATCCTCGCCTTTCCGGAGACGAGGAAGTAGAATTTGTCCGCGCCGCGATGGGCATGCAGCGCCTGTCCCTGCCCCGGCTCAAAGCAGTTGAGCCCCACCATGAGCTGGGCGCCGCGGAAGAGATCGGTCTTGGTGCCCTTGGCCGCCGCGAAGGTCGCGGCCGCGGCCGCCGACCGGAAATAGCTCGTCGTCATCCAACCTCCGTCCGTGGTTTCGAGCCCCTCTGCCTGACGCCGCCATGACTACCCGCATCGAGAAGGACCCGCTGGGCGAGAAGGCCGTGCCCAGCGAAGCGCTGTACGGCATCCAGACCGTCCGCGCCGCCGAGAACTTCCCCATCTCCGGCCTGCGTCCGCTCCCCGCGTTCGTGGACGCGGTGGTGTGGATCAAGCGCGCCGCCGCGCTGACCCACAAGGAAACCGGCCGCCTCGAGGGGCGGCTCGCCGATGCCATCGCGGCCGCCGCCGACGAGATCCTGGCGGGGCAGCACCGGGACCAGTTCATCGTGGACGTCTACCAGGCCGGCGCCGGCACCAGCCATAACATGAACTGCAACGAGGTCCTCGCCAATCGGGCCAACGAACTGCTCGGCGGCAAGCGGGGAACGTACCAACCGGTGCATCCCAACGACCACGTCAACATGGCTCAGAGCACCAACGACGTGATCCCCACCGCCATGCGGCTCGCCACGCTCGCGACGCTGCCGCGGCTGCTCGGCGCGATGGACGCCCTCGGCGAGGCCTTCCTCGCCAAGGGGAAGGCGTTCGACCATGTCATCAAGTCGGGGCGCACCCACCTGCAGGATGCCACCCCGATCCGGCTGGGCCAGGAGTTCACCGCATACGGCCACACCGTCCTGCGACACCGGGAGAAGCTCGCCCAGGCCGCCGACTGGCTGCGTGCGCTCGGGATCGGCGGCACGGCCGTCGGCACCGGCCTCAACGCCGAGCCGGAATA
The DNA here is from genome assembly GCA_033763675.1 of Gemmatimonadota bacterium. GTDB lineage: Bacteria > Gemmatimonadota > Gemmatimonadetes > Gemmatimonadales > GWC2-71-9 > JADJOM01. The sequence continues at coordinate 2,656 of JANRJZ010000254.1, read as the reverse complement.
CCCGGCCCTGATGGTGAAGTACCTGCGGCAGGTGAGCGGCCTGGAGCTGCGCGAGGGAACGGACCGCATCCAGCTCATGCAGTCCATGGGCGACATCGCGACCTTCAGCGGGGTCTTCCGCGCCTGGGTGCTCGACCTCAACAAGATCGCCAACGACCTCCGGCTGCTGGCCTCCGGGCCGCGCACCGGACTGGCGGAGATCCTGCTGCCGGCGGTGCAGCCCGGATCGAGCATCATGCCGGGCAAGGTGAATCCCTCCATCGCGGAAATGGTGAATCAGGTCTGCTTCCAGGCCCTCGGGCTGGACACCACGGTGGCCCTGGCCGCCGAGGCGGGCCAGCTCGAGCTGAACGTCATGATGCCCGTGATGACCCACAACATCGTCTTCGGGCTCACCATCGTGGGCAATGCGACACGGGTGCTGGCGGAACGCTGCATCGCCGGGATCGAGGCGGACGAAAGGCTCTGCGCCTACTGGCTGGAACGCAGCCCCGCGCTGGTGACCGCACTCGCCCCCAGGCTCGGCTACGCGGAATCCGCCAAGCTGGCCAAGGAGGCCATCGCCACCGGCCTCACCGTCAAGGAGCTGGTGATCAAGAAGGGGCTCCTCACCGGGGCGGAGCTGGAGGACGTCCTCGATCTTCGCGCCATGACCGAGATTGGCGTGCCCGGAGGCGTCGGGCTCCCGGGCGGCGGCTGAGCCGGGGGGGGGGCGGGGCGCCTATCATGAACAATACTTTATCCCCGCTTCACTGAAATCCGCTTGCACACCCCGGAATTCGCCGCATATTCTCCCGCTTATGAGGATCACAACCTGGACTGAGTACAGCCTGATCATCTCCATCCATCTGGCGCGGCGTGGCCAGACGGGGAATGGATCGGTGGCTGCCCGCGAGATCGCCGAGCAGGAGCGTCTCCCCGGGGACTACGTCGAACAGATCCTGCTTCGCCTGCGCCGTGCGGGACTCGTGGAGAGCGTGCGGGGCGCCAAGGGCGGGTATCATCTCGCGCGGGACCCGGGCGCGATCACGATGCGGGACATCATGACCGCCTCCGAGCACCAGACCTTCGAGCTGAACTGTGCCGCCCATCCGGTGGATGAGGAGCGCTGCGCGCCGGGCAGCGGCTGCAGCATCCGCCCCGTCTGGCAGGCCCTGCAGCAGCGGGTGGACGAGCTGCTCGGCAGCATCACCCTGGCGGATCTCATGAAGCAGGAGACCCAGATGCAGGAGCTGGTCACGATCGCTCCGGTGACCTGAGCTCCAGTGGTCTCCGCCGTCCCCGCGCCCGGCCCAGGTTGGCCGGGCGTTATCTTTCCCCCATGACCCTTCCTCACCTCGCCCACGCGGAGGTGCTGCGGTACTCGCGGCACCTCCTCCTGCCGGAAGTCGGCGTGGAGGGCCAGCGCCGCCTCAAGGGAGCCCGGGTGCTGCTCATCGGGGCCGGCGGCCTGGGTTCGCCGGCGGCACTCTACCTTGCGGCCGCCGGGGTGGGCACCATCGGGCTGGTGGAGTTCGATGTGGTGGATGTGACCAACCTCCAGCGCCAGATCCTGCACGGTACCGCGGCGCTGGGCCGCCCCAAGCTCGCGTCGGCGGTAGAACGGCTCCACGACCTCAACCCCCACGTGCGGGTGGAGCCGGTGGCGGAACGGCTCAGTTCCGCCAACGCCCTCGACATCCTGGGCCGCTACGACCTGGTCGTGGACGGGAGCGACAACTTCCCCACCCGCTATCTCGTCAACGACGCCTGCGTGCTGCTGGGCAAGCCGCTGGTGTATGGCAGCATCTTCCGGTTCGAGGGCCAGGTCTCCGTCTTCGAGGCGAAGCGCGGACCCTGCTATCGCTGCCTGTACAGCGAACCCCCGCCCCCCGGCCTGGTGCCGAGTTGCGCCGAGGGGGGTGTGCTCGGCGTCCTGCCCGGGATCATCGGAAGTCTCCAGGCGCTGGAGGCCATCAAGCTCCTGCTTGGGGTGGGCGATTCACTCGTCGGCCGCCTGGTCCTGTTCGATGCGCTCCGGCTTCGCTTCCGGGAGCTGGCGCTCAGGAAGGACCCGGACTGCCCGGTCTGTGGCCCCGCGCCGACGGTCACCGCCCTGATTGACTACGAGGCCTTCTGCGGTATCGGGGGGATCGCCGCACACCCCGAACTGGAGATCAGCCCGGTGGAGTTGCGGGACGCGCTTGACGGCGCCGCCCCACCGCTGGTCCTGGACGTCCGGGAGCCGCACGAATTCGAGATTGTCCACCTCGAGGGGAGCCACCTGATCCCGCTGCGCGAGCTTCCCGCGCGGCTGGCCGAGCTGACGGCCCACCGGGAGATCGTGGCGCTCTGCCACCACGGGATGCGGTCGCTCCAGGCGGTGGAACTGCTGCGGGGCGCCGGCTTCGGGGGCGCCCGCAGCCTCGCCGGCGGCATTGACGCCTGGGCCGCAGAGGTGGATCCGGCGCTGGCGCGGTACTAGGCGATTGGGCGATTGGGCGATTGGGCGATTGGGCGATTGGGCGATTAGGCGGTGAGGCGATTAGGTGCTGGATTACCTTTGCCGAACCGCCGAACCGCCGAACCGCCGAACCGCCGAACCGCCGAACCGCCGAACCGCCGAACCGCCGAACCGCCGAACCGCCGAACCGCCGAACCGCCGAACCGCCGAACC
>JANRJZ010000253.1:0-4629 GCA_033763675.1 Gemmatimonadota bacterium | reverse complement strand
CGGCTCCTACGACGAGCTGGAACACGTGCTGCAGCACGAGATGGTCCACCAGTTCCAGTACGATATCTGGAGCCGGGGCCGGGCCGGCGCGGGCCTGGCCACGCTCATCAACGTGAACCCCCCGCTCTGGTTCGTGGAGGGCATGGCCGAGTACCTGTCGATTGGCGGGCTGGATCCCAACACGACCATGTGGCTCCGCGACGCCGCCATCGAGGGCAAGATCCCGACGATTGCGCAGCTGGAGAACGATTACCGGATCTTCCCCTACCGCTACGGGCAGGCGCTGGTGGCCTTCATCGGGCAGCGCTGGGGGGACGAGGCCATCGGCGCCATCATGCAGGGGACCCTGGCCGGGGGCGGTGGGCTCGAGGGCTCGATCCGCCGGGTGCTGGGCGTCGACTACAAGCAGCTGTCGGACCTGTGGAAGGACCACGTCAACCGGACCTTCCTCCCCGAGGTCACCAGCCGCCAGCGGGCCGGGGACATCGCCCGGCCCATGCTCACCGAGGCGCGGTCGCAGGGCACCCTCCACCTGGCCCCGGCGCTCTCTCCCGACGGCAAGGAAGTGGCCTACTTCAGCGAGAAGGACTTCTACTTCGTGGATCTGTACCTTGCCGATGTCGAGAGCGGCAAGGTCAAGCGGCGGCTGGTCAAGTCGTCCTACAGCAGCAACTACGAGACCTTCCGGTTCATCAATTCGGCCGGGGCCTGGTCGCCGGACGGCCGCTTCATCGCGATCGCCGCCAAGAAGGGCGCGCGCGACGACATCGTCATCATCGATGTCAAGGCGAACCGCGAGGCCCGCCGCATCAAGGTGAAGCTGAGCGGGGTGACCACGCCCTCGTGGAGCCCGGACGGCCGGGAGCTGGTCTTCACCGGCTATGACGGGGGCAACTCCGATCTGTTCCTGGTCAACGCCGACGGCAGCAACCTGCGGCGCCTCACCCGGGACCAGTACGCCGACCTGCACCCGGTCTGGTCCCCGGACGGGAAGACCCTCGCCTTCGCCACCGACCGCGGGCCCGACACCGACTTCGCGGCGCTGCGGTTCGGCAACATGAAGATCGGCACCTACGACCTGGCCAGCGGCCGGATCGAGGTGCTCCCGGGGATGGAGCACGGCAAGAACGTGAGCCCCCAGTGGTCCCCCGACGGCCAGGAGCTGGCCTTCATCTCCGACCGGGATGGGGTCACCAACATCTTCCTGTACGATACCCGCGACCGGCGCACCTACCAGCTGACCGACCTCTTCACCGGCGCCCAGGGCATCACGCCGCTCTCGCCGGTGCTTTCGTGGGCCCGGAACGCCGACCGGCTCGCCTTCGTGTATTACTCGCGGGACCAGTACGATATCTACGGCATCGATAACCCCCGGTCCCTCAAGCGCGCCCCGTGGATGCCGCCTGACCTGGCGCTCGGCCGCGACTCCGCCCGGGTCGAGCCGCCGATCGCGGTCGGGCCCGGGGACACCACGATCATCGGCCGCGACTCCGCCCGGGTGGAGCCGCCGGAGCCGGTGTCGCTCTACGTCACCCCCGAGGGCTTCCGCCAGGCGGACACCGTGCCGGTGTCCGATTCGGTGGTGCGCCCGCTTACCATCACCGCCCTGATGGATTCGGTGGACCTCCCGCTGCCGGATACCGCCGAGTTCAAGGTCAATCGCTACAAGGTAAGTTTCCGCCCCGACTACGTGTCGCGGCCCACGATCGGCTACACCCGCGACACCTTCGGCCGCGGCTTCTACGGGGGCAGCGCCATCGCGCTCTCCGACATGCTGGGCAACCACGAGCTGATCTTCGCCGCCTTCGTGAACGGGCGGCTGAGCGAGGCGCTGGTCAACGCCACCTACGTGAACCGCAACCGCCGGCTCAACTGGGCGGTGGGGGTGGGCCAGGAGCCCTACTACTTCCTGGAGCCAAGCCGGATCGTGGTGGACTCGCCCTTCACCGGCGAGAACACCTTCGTCACCAACCTGCGCCGCATCGTGATCCGCTCCGCCTCCGCGCAGGCGATCTATCCGCTGTCGCGCTTCCAGCGCTTCGAGTTCGGGCTGACCGCCGCCACCATCACGGACCGGCTGCAGCAGATCCTCGAACCGTACGATCCGTTCACCGGCTTTCCCACCGACGACGCCGTCTCGCGGGAACGGAGCCTCCCCGGCGCCAGCTACGTGCAGCCCAGCATCGCCTATGCCTTCGACAACAGTCTCTTCGGGTACGTGTCGCCGTTCTACGGCCGGCGCTACCGCTTCGAGGCGGCCCAGTCGATCGGCGGGTGGCGCTACTTCCAGGGGCTGGCCGATTACCGGCGCTACGACAAGCTGATCGGGCCCCTCACCCTGGCCACCCGGGGACTCTACTTCGGCCGGATCGGACGGGATGCCGAGCGCTTCCGGGTGTTCCTGGGCAGCACCGAGCTGCTGCGCGGCCACACCTCGGGCAGCTACTACCGGAACGAGTGCACGACCAGTGACCCGGGCACCACCACCGGCTGCTTCGAGCTGGACCGGCTGGTGGGCACCCAGCTCGCCGTGGGCAGCGCCGAACTCCGGTTCCCCATCCTCGACTCGCGACTGGGCTTCGTCCCGGCCGGCTTCCCCCCCATCGAGGGCGCCCTGTTCTACGACGTGGGCATCGCCTGGAACGAGGGCAACACGCTGCGCTGGAGCCGGGACGCGGGAGACGATCCGGTCGAGGTCCGGACCCCGCTGCAGACCATCGGTGCCTCGGCCCGCATGAATCTCTTCAATTTCGTGGTCCTCCGCCTCGACTACTCGATCCCGCGAGACCGCCCCGCCGTCAAGGGCTTGTGGACCTTGAGCCTCGGGCCCGCGTTCTGATCCCGGCCGGGTGCCGTCCGGCACCCCGGCCCGCTAGATTCCCGCCGTGCCAACCCGTCCCCTGCTGGCGGTTCTGGTCCTCGCGGGACTCGCCTGCCAGTCCAGCTCCGAGCGCTACGCCCACGGACTCTCCGCCGCCTCCACTCCTCCGCCGTCGAGCCTCCTGCGGCTCCCGGCGGGCGGCGGGGAGGCGGCGCTGTACCACGTGCCGGACCTCGAGCCCTGGGACTGGCGCTCGAGCGGCCCGCTCCCCGCCCTTCGGCGGGTGATCGGGGCGGCGCTCGACCAGGAACTGGTCTACGCCCAGACCGCGAGGAGCGAGATCGTCGCGCTCGACCTGCAGACGGGCCCCCCCCGCCCCCCCCCGAGGCAGAACGTGCGCGAGGCCGCGCTCGGTCCCGATGGCACGCTGTACACGGTGGACGACAGCCTGCGCGTGGTGGAGTTCGTCCGCCGGAACCCGATCCGCTTCCCCACCCGGCTCCCGGCGCGCCCCCGCGACCTCTTCGGCACCCGGGGGGCTGCGCTGCTCGCGATCTCGACCGGGCCGACCAACGTCCTGACCCAGCTGCGCCCGGGCGCGGACCCCAGCCGCACCACCCTTCCTGGCGGCGATGCGGCCGCCACCTTCTGGGGCGACCTGCTCGCGGTGGCCTCCGACAGCGCGGTGATCCTTGCCGATCCGGACGCGCCCGATTCGCTTCTCGCCATCGCGGTGAACGGCCATGCCCGCGCGGTGTTGTTCTCCCCGTCGGGGCACCGCTTCTATGTGGCCCGCCGCGAGGGCGGCATTCTGGTCTACAACCGGTTCACGCGCGCGAAGCTGGCGGAGATCGACCTCCCCGGCCCCGCCGGCGCCCTCCGCGCCGACCCCCACGGTCGCTGGCTGCTGGTGCACCCGACCGGGGCCGACTCGCTCTGGCTGGTGGACCTGGCCACGAACCGCTACGTCGGCGGCTTCGCCGCGGACTGGGCCTCCGATCTCCCGACCGTGACCAATCAGCAGACCCTCCTGCTCAAGGTCCGGGGTGATGTCGTCGCCCACGACCTGACCGACCGCGAATTCCCGGAGCGCGGGCGGGTGCTCGACGGCGCGGCGGACTTCTGGCTGCCGCTGGCCTGGACGCCCGAGACCGGCACCGCCAGCGCCCTCCCCGAGGCCACGCCCGACTCCGTCCACCGGCCGGACGCCGGCGACGGCGAGGACGGCGCCGTCTACCTCCAGCTCTCCAGCTCCCAGAATCGGGCCTGGTCGGCCGAACTGGCGCGCCAGCTGGAGCAGCAGGGCCTCCCGGCGAAGGTCCTGGATCCTGGCGCCGGGGAGGAAGGGTACCGCGTGGTGCTCGGTCCCTACCCGAGCCGGGAAGCCGCCGAATCCACGGGCCGCCGGCTGGGCCGTCCGTTCTTTCTTTATCAACCCGACCGCTAAGCCAGGACCGCGCCCGCATGAGGCTCTCAAAGCTCGAACTCTCCGGCTTCAAGTCGTTCGCCGATTCCGCCACGCTGACCTTCCAGGACGGCGTGACCGCCATCGTGGGACCCAACGGCTGCGGCAAGTCCAATGTCTCCGACGCGGTACGCTGGGTGCTCGGCGAGCAGTCGGCCCGCATCCTGCGCGGCGGAAAGATGGAGGACGTGATCTTCCAGGGCTCGACCGCCCGCCGCCCGGTCAACGTCACCGAGGTCTCCCTCTTCCTCGATAACACGGACGGCGACCTGCCCATCGCGTATCGCGAGGTGCAGATCACCCGGCGGCTCTCGCGGAGCGGTCAGTCGGACTACCTGCTCAA
>JANRJZ010000252.1:0-8544 GCA_033763675.1 Gemmatimonadota bacterium | reverse complement strand
CGGGGAGGGCGAGGGCCGTGAGCGTCCCGGTGATGGCGAGCACCAGGAGCAGTTCGAGGAGGGTGACGCCGCGTCGCATGGTCCCGACGCTACCGCGGACCCCGGGCGCGACCGGCACCGGAGGAACGCGCGCGGGCGCCGGAAGACGCGGTGCTCCGCGGCCTTGCTCTGGCCGTTCGGGCGGCGCATACTAGCGGCTCCACTCCCGCCGCCGACCAGGACTCCCGTGACCCTTGCCGTCCCCGCCAGCGACGCCCTCAGCAACCTCCGCCAGTATGCGGCGCTGGCGCCGTGGAGCCTGCGCGACCTCTCCGCCCTGGCGGGGGCGATCCTGGAAGCCTCGGCGATCTACCCGATCAACGCCGCCGCCAGTGCCCACCCGAGCGAGCGCACCATCCGGTTCTACGTTGCCCGCACTCTGGTGAGTCCGCCGGAGGGTCGCGGCACCGCGGCCATCTACGGGTACCGGCACCTGCTCCAGGTGCTCGCCATCAAGCTGCAGCAGATGGAAGGGGCGACGCTCGACCAGTTGGTAAAGGATCTCGGGGGGCAGCCCGGCGACGTGGTGGAGCGGCGGGTGGCCGCCGCGCTGGGTCCCAAGCTGCCGCCCCCGGACCAGCTCTCGCTGACGGTGCCCGAGGGGGCCCCGCGGGGCAAGGTGGGGCGCGCGCTGCTGGCCTGGGCCGCCGGGGAGGCCGCCCCGGGCAGCCGCCGGGGCAAGGGGCAGCTGCTTCGGCGGATCAGCCTCGGCCCCGGCGCGGAGCTGCTGCTGGACGAGCGGCATGCGCTGTTCGACACGCTCGACGACCAGGCCATCGTGGACGCCCTGCGCCTGGCGCTCGATCAGGCCGGCGGCCAACCGTAGCCGCCGGCCCGGCGCTCCCCTACAATTCCCGCTGTCCCCCAACAAGGAACTGGCATGGGCATCCTCCTGCTCGTGGTGGCCGCCGCGGTGGTACTGTGGGTGATCACCGCCTACAACCGCCTGATCGCGCTCAAGAACCAGGTGGCGAACGGGTGGAAGCAGATCGACGTGCAGCTCAAGCGCCGGCACGACCTGATCCCCAACCTGGTCAGCGCGGTTAAGGGGGCGATGGATTTCGAGAAGAACACGCTGGAAGCGGTCATCTCCGCCCGCAACAAGGCGGTGAGCGCCAGCGGCGGCGGCGTGGCGCAGGTGGCCCGGGCGGAGGGCGAGCTGACCCAGGCGCTGGGCCGGCTGTTCGCGCTGGCCGAGAACTACCCGCAGCTCAAGGCCACGGCGAACATCCAGCAGCTGCAGGAGGAACTCACCAGCACCGAGAACAAGGTGGGGTTCGCGCGCCAGCTCTACAATGACGTGGCCACCAGCTACAACACCGCCCAGCAGCAGTTCCCCACCAACCTGGTGGCGGGCCTCGCAAAGGCCGCCCCGGCCGACCTGTGGGAAATCGAGGACGCCGCAGAGCGGGCGGTGCCGAAGGTGGATCTCTCGATGGGGCAGTAGGCGGACGCGACGGCCACGACGGTACCGTCCATGACGGCGCCCGCCAATCTCTTCGAACAGCAGGAATCCAATCGCCGCCGCTCGTTCTGGCTGGTGACGGGGTTCGTGCTGTTCTTCGCGTGGGTGGGGTTCGGTGGTGACCTGGCCTGGTACCTGATGACCGCCGACGCGGGGCCGGACGTGCCGCGCCATACCGTGCCCGGCATCGGCATCATCGCCACGCTCGTGGCCGGCGGGATCTGCTGGTATTCCTGGCGGAAGGGGCCGGAGCGGGTGCTCTGGGCCACCGGCGCCCGGGAAGTGCGCGAGCCCGCGACCGAGCTGGAGCGGCGGCTGGTCAACGTGGTCGAAGAGATGGCGATCGCGAGCGGGCAGCCCCGGCCCCGGATCTTCGTGGTGCCGGACGGCGATCCCAACGCTTTCGCCACCGGCATCGAGCCCCGGACGGCGTCGGTGGCCGTCACCCAGGGGCTGCTGGAACGGCTGGACCGGGACGAACTGCAGGGGGTCGTGGCGCACGAGATGGCGCACGTGCAGAACCTCGACACCCGGCTCATGACGCTGCTCGCCGCGATGGTCGGGGCCATCGCGCTCATGTCGGATGGGATGGGCCGGATCGTCCGGGGCGGGGTGCGGATCGGCGGCGGGAGCGGGCGGAGCGCCCGCGGCAGCGGGAAGGGCGGGGGCAATCCGCTCGCCCTGGTCGTCCTGGTCCTCTGGGTGCTCACCCTGGTGCTGGCGCCGGTCATCTCCCGGTTGCTGGCCATGGCGGTGAGCCGGCGGCGGGAATACCTGGCCGATGCCACCGGCGCCCAGTTCACCCGCAATCCGATGGCGCTGGCGCGGGCGCTGGAGAAGCTCGCCGCCGCCCACGAGCCGACCCACGCGATCACCCGGGGAGCCGCCCACCTCTGCATCGTGGACCCGACCGCCAGCCGGCTGTCGGCCCGGGAGGGGTTCCTGGGGGATGTCTTCGCGAGCCACCCGCCGATCGCGCAGCGGATCATCCGGCTCAAGGGCATGGCGTACCAGGCGGCGAAGCAGCAGGCCCCCTGACGCCGTTGACTGGCGCCCGCCGCCCGCCGGTGTAGTCTACCCAGCGTGATCCCCACCCCCTGGCTCCTGCTGCTGGGCTTCTTCCTGGCCGTGGCCCTCGGCACGGCGTGGGTGCTGCTCGCCACCCGCTCGGTGCTGCGCCAGCGGCTGCGGCGCTGGGCCCGGCACACGCTCTGGCAGTTCCGCTCCCGGGTGGACCGCTACAAGCTGGTGGAGCGGGACCGGATCCGGGAGGCGCTGCTTGCCGATCCCGCGATCGAGCGGGCGGTGGCGGCGCACGCCGCCGACCACGGCATGGCCGAGTCGCAGGTGCGGATCCGGGTCAACCAGTACATCGACGAGATCGTCCCGTTCTTCAACGTCCTCTCGTATTACCGCATCGGCTACAATCTCTCCCGGCTGCTGATCAACCTGCTGTACAAGGCCAGCGTCGAATACCGGGATCAGGCGGCGCTGTCGCGGCTGCCGCGGCGGGACGTGGTGGTCTACCTGATGAACCATCGCAGCAACGCCGACTACGTGGTGCTGGCCTTCGTCATGGCGCGGATGGTGAGCATCAGCTATGCGGTGGGGGAGTGGGCGCGGGTGTGGCCGCTGGAGTTCGTGTTCAAAAGCTTCGGCAGCTACTTCATCCGGCGCCAGTACCGGGAGCCGCTGTACCACGCGGTGCTGGAGCGCTACGTGCAGCTCATCACCCGGAACGGCGTGACCCAGGGGATCTTCCCCGAGGGGGGCCTCACCCGCGACGGCGCGCTGCGCCCGGTGAAGCTGGGGCTGCTCGACTACATCGTGCGCACCCTCGAGGACCCGGCGTTCGACCGCGACATCTGGCTGGTGCCGGTGGGGATCAATTACGACCGGGTGCTGGAGGACCGCTCGCTCATCCGGGAGCGCATCGTGGGCGGCCGCCGGGCCTCCCGCCTGGCCCAGCTCGGCAATGTGCTGGCCTACCTCTGGTGGAACACCGTGCGGCTGTTCACCGGCCGGCTCAAGCGCTACGGCCGGGTGTCGGTGGCGTTCGGCACCCCGGTGTCGGTACGGCAGTGGCTCGCGGGCCAGCCGCCGGGGGTGCTGGCGCTGCCCAAGGCGGAGCGGTTGCCGCACGTGCAGCGACTGGCGGAGGAGATGCTCGAACGGATCGGCGCGGTGATCCCGGTGACCCCGGTGCCGCTCGCCGCCGCCGCGCTCTTGTCGTTCGGGGCCAGCGTGGTGACGCGCGCGGAGCTGCTGGAACGCATGGACGAGATCCGGGACCAGCTGACCGAGGGCAACGCCAAGGTGGTGCGGCAGGAGCTGCCGCTCACCGAGGTGTGGGACCGGGCCTGGCGCATGCTCTCCCTGCGGCGGTTCGTCGTCGCCGAAGGGGAGCGGCTGGTGATCCTCCCCGCCGCCCGTCCCCTGCTCGAGTACTACGCCAACTCCATCCGCCACCTGCTGCCGCCGGAGCTCGCGGTGGCGTTCTCCCCTGCGGCAGAGCCGGATGCGACGCTGCCGCGGCTGGCGACCCGGCAGGAAATGGATATCATGACCAGGGAACTGCCGGTGCTGAAGAAGCAGCGGTGAGCCCCGCCGGCCGGAGCCCACTCACTCTCGGAAGGGCCATGCCCCGATTGCTGCTGCTGTCCAACTCCCGGAATCCCGGTGAGGACTACCTGGCGCATGCCCTCGACGCGATCGGCGCCTTTCTCGGCCCGGAGACCCGCCGGCTGGCGTTCGTCCCCTATGCCGCCGTCACGCTCTCCTACGCCGACTACGCCCGCCGGGTGCGGAACGCGCTCGAGCCCCTGGGGCACACGGTCGAGTCGCTGCACGAGGGAGACCCGGTCGAGGTGCTGCGCGAGGCCAACGGGGTGCTCGTGGGAGGTGGGAACACCTTCCGGCTGCTGGCCCAGCTGCACCACGCGGACCTGTTCAAGCGACTGCGGCAGAAGGTGGTCATCGGCGCCCCGTATGTGGGCTGGAGCGCCGGGGCCAACCTGGCGTGCCCCACGATCCGCACCACCAACGACATGCCGGTGGTGCAGCCGCCATCGTTCGACGGGCTGCACCTGGTGCCGTTCCAGATCAACCCGCACTACACCGACCAGGTGCTGCCGAACTACGGCGGGGAGAGCCGGGACGATCGCATCCTGGAGTTCACCGCGCTCAATCCGGGCGTGACGGTGCTGGGGCTCAGGGAGGGAAGCTGGCTGCGGGTCGAGAACGCCGGGGTGGAGCTGTGCGGCCCCAACCCCATGCGGATCTTCCGGTGGGGCGAGCCGCCGCTCGAGGTGCCGCCGGGCAGTGTGGCCGGCACCTTCCGCGAGCGGGATCGTCCCTCGCGGGCCTCCGGGGCCTTCCGGTAGCCCCGGCACGCAGGACCGCTGTGCAGCGCCGCCGGCCCGGCGCGTCCTGATGCGGCTTGCACTGACCTCGGGATCGCCGCGGCACCAGGGACCACCATGACCCCTCACCCCGCCCGCTCCTCCATGCCGCAGGCATCCGCCCGGCGGCTTGGCGCGGTGGCCCTCCTGCTGGCCCACGCCTGGGTCGTCTCGCCCGCCCGGGGCCAGACACCGGCGGCGGACTCGGTCCGGGCCCTCCTCGGGCAGGGTGACGCGGCGTGGGCGCAGGGCACCGAGGCGGGGGTGGCCCAGGCCGACGCCGCCTGGCGTGAGGCGCTGCGGCGGGCGGCACGCATCGGTGCGGCCTCCCTCGAAGCTGCGGCGGCGATCCGGATCGGCGTGGGGCAACAGCGCCTGGGGCGCACCGACTCCGCCGACAGCTACCTGCGCCGTGGCCGGGATCGCAGCCGGCAGGTGCCGGACACATTGCTCGAGGCCGGCGCGGAGCGCTGGCTGGCCCAGCTGCTGCTTGACTCCCGGCAACTGGATTCGGCGCAGGCCGCCGCCGCCCGCGCAGTGGCGCTGCTGGGGGCCCAGCCGCCCGGCGCGGACCTCGCCCACGCACTCCTGCTCCGATCCGATGTTGCCCTGGAGCGCCCGCCGCGCGATTCGGCCCGGCGCTTTGCCCGCCAGGCGATCGATGTCGCCCGCCAACTCAACGACAGTGCCCTCATGGCGCTGGGGTTCTCCCGGGTCGGCTATGCGTGGGAGGGCGACAGAAGGCCCGACTCCGCCGCGGCCGCCTTCCTCGCGGCGGCCGAGGCCGCCCCCGACCCCAGGCTCTGGCGCGGGGGGGACCACCCGCTGGCGCACGCCGCGCTGCACCTCGCCTCCACCGGTCAGCGCGACGCCGCCCGCCAGCAACTGCGGCGGCTCGGCGCGCTCCAGCGTGCCGCGGGTGACACCCTCGATCCGACCGGGGCAATTGCCTTCGTGCAGGCGGGAATGCGGGGCCGCGACCAGGGCACGGCCGAGGGCCTGGCGGATGCCCGGGGCAACTGGGAGGCGGCGCTGGTGCTCGCCGAGCTGGGTGGCGACCGCCGACTCCAGGCTCTGGTGCTCAGGCTGCTGGCCGATCGGTTTGCCGCCGCCGGCCAGCTCGACTCCGCCACTACCCTGCTGCGCCAGACCGCTGACCTGCAGCTCCAGCTGGGAGACACCGCCGGGGCGGCGAAGGCTTACAACGATCTCGGCTGGGCGCACGTCACCCTGCGGCAGGCGGACGCCGCCATCCCTCCGCTCCAGCGTGCGCGGGACCTGTTCCGCGCCACTGGCAATCGGGAGCGGCTCACCTCTGCGCTCGACGGGCTGGGCCGCGCCTACGGCCTGCTCGAGCGGGGCGCGGATGCCGGCGCCGCCCTGGCCGAATCAGCCCGGCTGCTGATCGTCCTCGGTGACACGGCCCAGGCGCTGGTGGACTGGGAGAATGCCGGGAACATGTACTACCGCGCGCGGCAGCTCCCCGCTGCCGCCGCCGCGTACCGCGCGGAGGCGGCGCTGGCGCGGGCCCGGCGCGACGGGAGGCGGGCGGGCCAGGCGCTGGCGCGCGTCGGCGCCATAGAGGAAAAGCGCTTTGCGTTCGATTCCGCCCTGGTGGCCTACCGCGCCAGCCTGCCGCTGCTCCGCGCGGTCGGGGACAGCGCCTGGGAACTGGCGGTGCAGCGAGGCATGGGGATCGCGTACTACCGTGTGACCCAGATGGACTCCTCCGTAGCGGCGCTGCGCCGAGCGATCTCGCTGGCGGCCGCCCTGGGCGACAGCAGCGCCCTCGCCGGGGCCCACAACGACATCGGCACGACCTTCGACGAAATGCGCCGGGCCGACTCCGCGCTGGCCCACTTCAGGCTGTCGCTCCCGATGGCGCTGGCCGCCCGGCGTTACGGCGAGGCGGGCACCACTTCCACCAATATCGGCAACATCCTGAGCCACCGGCCCGAGACCCGCGACTCGGCCCTGTGGTACTACCGCCAGGGGCTCTCGCTCCAGCTGCAGGCCGGCGACACGGCGAACGCCGGCGTTACCCTGGGCAACATCGGGAGCTGGTTCCACCCGGCCCGGCCGGACTCGAGCCTGACCTACTACCGGCGCGCGCTCGCCTTCCGCCGCGCGGCCCGGGACCCCGCCGGTGAGGCGGTCATCCTGAGCAAGCTGGGGCAGGTGCTGGAATTCACCGGGCAGGCCGATTCCGCCCGGAAGACGTATGCGGCGGCGCTTACCGGGCTCCGGGCCGTGGGCGCACGGGGGTACGAGTTCATCGTGCTCGCCGATCTGGCGCACCTCTACCACCGGAATCCGACGCTGCGCAATCTCTCCCGCGCCGTCGCCTACTACGACACGGCGATGACGCTCGCTGCAACCATCGCCGCCTCCGCCGGCGGCGACGCCGACCGCGTGGTCTACCAGGAAGCCGCGACGTCCGTGGTGGAGGACTGGGCGCTGGCGTGGGCCGCCCGGGTACGCGACGGCGTCGAGCCTGGCATCGCGGCACGGGCCGCCCTCGGCGCGGCCGAGCGGGGCCGGGCCCAGGCGCTGCTGGAACTGATGGGGGGAGGCTCCCCGGCGGTCCCGGTCACCGACGCACTCAGTGATGCTATGCTGGATCTGACGCGGGTGACCGCGCGGCCCGGGACCGCGCTCGCCGTGTACTTGGTGACCCGGGACACGTTGATGGTCTGGCTCACCGCGCCGGGCGGGGAGCGGGGCACCCTGCTGACCCTCGGGATCCCGCGGAGCAGCCTCGCCGCCCAGGTGGCCGAGTACCGTGAGGCCCTGGGGGTGGGCGGCGGCGCGGCAGCGGGGCGCCTTTCCCCGCGTGCGGTTCCGTTGGAGGCGCGGGAGCGGACCGGCGCCGCCGGGGCCGCCGGGGCGGGCTCCGCCGGCAGGGCGGACAGCGCAGCCACGGCGCTGGCCAGCAGCGTGTTCGGCCCCCTGTTCGCCCGGTACCTGCCCGGCGTCCGCGAGCTGGTGATCGTGCCGCACGGGCCGCTCGCGCTGGTTCCCTTCGGCGCGCTCACGGTGCCGGGCGACACCCTCCCGCTGGGGCTGCGGCTGGGCGTGCGCTACGCGCCATCTCTCGCGGTGCTATCGGCCGCGGAAAGCCGGGCGGGAGCCCCCGGTGACCGACCTCTCCCGGGCGGATGGCCCGGCATGCTTGTGGTGGGCAATCCTGCCATGCCGCAACTGACGGATGCCAATGGGGAGGAGCGGACGCTGAGTGAGCTACCGGGTGCCGGCGCGGAGGGACGCTGGGTCGGCGAGCGGCTCACGGTCCCCGCGCTGACCGGCCCGGCGGCCAGCGAGGCGGCCATCCGCGCCGCCCTGCCCCGGGCACCGCTGGTGCACCTCGCAACCCACGGGTACGCGTACGCCAGCGAGGCGGCCTCGCGCCGGTCATTCGTGGCGCTCGCGCCCGGGGGCGGGCAGGATGGCCTCTTCACCGTCGGCGAGCTGCTGGATGATCCGGGGCTCACGCTCACGGCCGAACTGGTGGTGCTGTCGGCCTGCCAGACCGGGCTGGGCGACCTCAAGGAGGCCGAGGGGACGGTGGGGTTGCAGCGCGCCTTCCTGGCCCGCGGGGCGAAGAGCGTGCTGGTGAGTCTGTGGAACGTCAGCGACGAC
>JANRJZ010000251.1:0-5123 GCA_033763675.1 Gemmatimonadota bacterium | reverse complement strand
CCCAGCGCGCGGAGGAGATCGTCGTTGGACCGGCTGGGCATGGGGGGAGTATAGCGGAGGGACTGCGGGAGGGGCAGAGAGATCGGGGCCCTGCCAGGGCGGCCCTCGTGGCCGCCCGGAATCAGGGCCGGGGGACCCGCTCGTACACCACGAACGGCATGCCGGGGAGGATCCTGGGCTGGGCGATGACCATCGGCTGCACCTCCGCCGCGACCGGCGGGGGCATCACCATCAGGTCCTTGAGGCTCAGCGCCACCAGCAGGATGACGACCGCGGTGGCTGCGGTCGCGACCCAGGGGGAGAGGCTCGGGGGGATGGGATCGGGGACGGTCTCGCCGCTCGCGATGCGCGCTTCCAGCCGCGCGAAGAAGCCCGCCGAGGGGACGATGGCCTGGCCGCGGAGTGCCTCGACCCCCTCGCGCACCGCCCGATCGTAGGCGCTGCACGCCGGACAGACTTCGAGATGGTCGTCCATCTCCGCCGCCAGTTCGGGGTCGTGCTGGTCACGATAGGCCGTGTACCGGCGACGAAAATCGCGGCAGTCCATGGGCTCGGCTGTTTCGGGTTGAACAGGGGGCCGCCGCGTCGAGGCAGCGTATCAGGCGATTATACGCCGAAGGGTGTCGAAGGTTCCAGTAATTAGTCCAAATGGGGAGCAATCAGCTCCGCGAAGCTCTGCCGGGCCCGGTTGAGGCGGCTCTTCACCGTGCCCAGGTTGCAGTGCATGATCTCGGCGATTTCCTCGTAGCTCTTCCCTTCCAGCTCCCGCAGCACGAAGACCTCGCGATGGTGGCTGGAGAGCCGGGCCACGGTCTGGTCCACCAGGGCGCGGAGGTGGCGGCGTTCGTAGAGGTCGTCGGGGCGGCTGGCGCTGTCCTCGAAGTCGAGGGCGCGGGGTTCCTCGTCGTCGCGGGGGCGGGCCTGCTCGAAGGTGACCAGCGGGGAGCGGCTGCGGTTGCGCAGCTCGTTCTTGGCCAGGTTGCTGGCGATGGTGTAGACCCAGGTCGAGAACTTGCGGCTGCGGTCGAAGCGCTCGAGGTGGCGGTACACCCGCAGGAACGCCTCCTGCACCAGGTCCTCGGCCCGCTCCCGGTCCCCGATCATCCGGTACACGAAGTTGAGCAGCCGCACCTGGTAGCGGGCGACGATCTGGGCGAAGGCCTTCGGATCCCCGGCGAGATGGGCCTCGATGAGGGCGTTCATCTCGAGCTGCGGGCCGGCCACCGGCTGGGCCGCCGGGGACCGGCGGCCGAAATTCAGTGCGGACTTGAAGAACCGGACCAGCGCCATTCCTTACCTCGCCCGCCGGAAGGCCTGCACGTAGAGCAGTGACACCAGGGTCTTGCCGTCCACGATCTCGCCCCGCTCGATCAGCCGCATTGCTTCCGACCAGGGGGTGGGCCGGAGTTCCATGAACTCGTCCGCCTCCCGCCGGTGATCCCCCTTCTCCAATCCGCCGGCCAGGAAGAGATGGATCCGTTCGTCGGTGAAGCCCGGCGTGGTGTAGATCGTGGTGAGCCGCTCCAGGCGGCCCGCCCGCATGCCGGTTTCCTCCGCCAGCTCCCGCCGGGCGCACGCTTCCGGGGTTTCCCCGGCGTCGAGCCGCCCGGCCGGCACTTCCCAGATGATGCCATCCGCCGCGTGGCGGAACTGCCGGATCAGGAGCACCCGCGGATCGGGGGCGGCCGGGTCATCCAGCATGGGGACGACGGCCGCGGCACCCGGATGACGGATCATCTCGAGCTGGCCGGTGCTGCCATCGGGGAACTGAACGGTGTCCACGTCGAGGTGGATGACGCGCCCCTCGTAGCGCCGCTCCGAACCGGTCAGGGTCATCGGGGCAACATGGTGCCCGCGGCCCGGGGGGACAAGAGTAGGTCCCGCGTCGGGAGGGTGCAAGGATCGCGGGCCCAACCTTGTACATTCTACAGCCCGATCCGGGCCCGGCATGGGCTGCTCGAGCGCTAATGGCCGGGGCGGTTCCGGCCGAAAATTGTGGTACCCCTCCTACCCCTAGGGGGCCAAGGGTGGAGCCATGACCGTGCTCGCTGTCCCAACTGCGGTGCCGCGTTCCCGCCAGACGGTGGTCTGGCTGGGGCTGGCCATTGCGGCATTCGGGACCCTGGCCGTGGTGTTTGCGACGGGGGGGGCGGCGGGATGGAGTCCGGCGCAGCGGTGGGTGGTCTTCGGCACGGGCGCGCTGGTGACCACCTGGTGCTTCCTGGCCGCGGCGCTCCGCCCGGAATTCACTCCCCGGCTCCGTCAGGCCCTCGGAATCCACGCCACAGCCTTCGGGCTCACCGCCGCAAGCTACCTCTACGCGGCGCTCACCGAGGTGACGCCCCTCCCCGCCCTCAGCGACGGGGCCGATGCCTTCGTGACCCTGCTGACCTACGCAGTGGCCCTGGTGGGGCTGCTGCGCTGGCCGATGATGCCGCTTCGGGGGGCGCGGCGGTGGCACTTCGGGCTCGACGCGGCGATCGGCGCGGGCGGGATGGTGCTGTTCTTCGTGGTGCTGATCACCCTGCCGGGGACGGCGGGCACGGTGCCGGCGGATTACCGCCGCTGGGTGATGACCTACGGTGCGGCGCTGCTGATCGACCTCGTGGCGATCAACATCCTCGTGGTGCGGGGGATCGCGCTCCCCAGCCGCCGGGCGTTCTGGACCTTCATGTCGGCGCTGCTGGTGGAGATCGTGAGCCTGATCGTCACCCAGTACCTCGCCATCTCCAGCCCGCCGGAGGCGGTCAACTTCGGGGCCGACGCGATCTACGTCCTGGTGCAGCTCCTCTACCTCCTCTCCGGGGTGCTGTTCCTGCACGATGCGGTGCGGGAACCGTCGCCATCGCCGACCCCCTCGTGGATGCTCACCTTCAACCCGCTGCCGCTGCTCGCGATCGTCGGCGTGGCGGCGCTGGTGGTTCTCGAGGGACGGCACGGGAACGCCATGATGGCGGCGGTCGTCGCGGAGTGGCTGGTGGTCCTGGTGCTGCTGCTGGTGGTGCGCTACATGGCCACGGCGCGGGAGAACCAGCTGCTGGTGCGGCAGGAGGCGGCGGCGCAGCGGGAGAAGCTCGAGGCGCTGCGCCGGATCGCGGGGGGGATCTCTCACGAGTTCAACAACATGCTCACCGCGGTGATCGGGCATGCGGAGCTGGGGCTGTCGGAAGTCGACCCCGCCTCCCGGGTGGGCGGCGACCTCGAGGGGATCCGCACCGCCGCGAGCCGGGCGGCGGGGCTCACCCAGGAGCTCCTGGCCTTCAGCGGCGGCCAGCCCCGGGGAGACCGGCCGCTGGACCTGGCGGGACTCCTGCAGTCCATGAACGCGGAAATCCGGGAGGCGGCCGGGTCCCGGGTCACCGTGGTGCCGGCGGTCCCCACCCGCCCGGCGATGGTCCGCGGCGACGCGGCCCGGCTCGGGGAGCTGCTGGTGATGCTGGCGCGCTACCTCGGGCGCCGGATGCCGGAGGGGGGAACGCTGCACCTGGCGGTCAAGCCGGTGGTGCTCGAGGTCCCCCTTGTTGGCGCGGCGCTGGCGGCGCTTCCGGGCCGGTACATCGCGCTCTTCGCGAGCGGTGGCGGGCTGCGGCTGCCCGAGGCCGAACTGGCGCACATCTTCGAGCCGGTCTTCCCCTCCGAGGTGAACGCCGGGGTACCAATGATCGGGCTCGCGGGGGTGCATGGGGTGGTGGCCGCGCACCGCGGCGGGCTCACGGTGCGGAACCGGCTGGAGGGGGGGATCAGGATCGGGATCTATCTGCCGGCGGTGGAGTAGGCGGTGGGGCGATTGGGCGATTGGGCGATTGGGCGATTGGGCGATTGGGCGATGGGGCGATGGGGCGTAGAGGGGCGGGGCTAAGCCCCGCCCCTAAGCCCCGCCCCTCAGCCCCGCCCCTCAGCCCCGCCCCTATTTCGAGACCCCCGCGATCACCAGCGGCACCTTCCACCCTTCCTGGACGAAGAAGAACACCTCGGAGCGCCAGCGGCTGGAGATGGGGCTGGTGCGGGTGGGAGAGGTGAAGGCTTCGAGGCCGGTGCGGGCGGTCTCGAGCCGGAGCCGGAGCATGTGAAAGGGATCGCTCACCAGCAGCACCCGTCGTACGCCCAGGTCCGCGGCCCAGTCCGCCACTGAGCGCACCGAGGCCTGGGTGGAGCGCCCCTCCGGCCGTACCACCACCGCCGCCTCCGGCACCCCGCGGCCCACCAGGTACTGCCGCCCCACCGTGGCCTCGCTCACCCGGTCGCCCGCGCCAATGCCGCCGGTCACCACCACCGTGGCCGCGAGTCCTTCCTGGTAGAGCGTGAACGCATGGTCCAGCCGGGCGCGCAGCACCGGCGACGGCTTGCCGTTGTACTGTGCCGCACCCAGCACCACGATGGCGTCCACCGGCCGGCGCTGGTCCTGCCGGCTCACCGCGAACACGGTCGCGATCGTCGCCAGGTAGAGCAGCGCGGGAGTGAGCACGGCCGCGATGGCCAAGCGGCGTGCCCTACGAAAGCTCAAAACTCTCCCCCTGCCTCGGCTTGTCCACCTGCCGCACCCCTTCCTCCTTGAGGATCTGCGCCATCGCGGTCGCGGCGTCACTCTCCCCGTGGACCACGAAGGCGCGGCGGATGGGGCCGCCCAGCCGGCGGATCCAGGCCCGGAGCTCGTTGCGATCGGCGTGGGCGGAGTAGCCGCTGATGGTCTCCACCTCGGCCCGGACCGGCAGCTCCTCGCCGAAGATCTTGACCACCTTGGCGCCCTCCTGGATGCGGCGGCCGAGGGTGTGCTCCCCCTGGTAGCCGACGAAGAGGACGAGGGTGCGGTGATCGCCGATCCGGTTGCGGAGGTGGTGCAGGATGCGCCCCGACTCCGCCATGCCGCTGGCGGCGATGATCACCGCGGGACCGGTGAGATGGTTGAGCTTCTTCGAATCCTGCGCGTCGCGGACGTACTGCACCAGGGGGAAATCGAACAGCGCCGTGGACTGCTCGATCATCCGCTCGCCCCGGTCGAAGAGGTCGGGGTGCAGCCGGAAGACGGCGGTGGCGTCCACCGCGAGCGGGCTGTCCACGAAGATCGGGAGACCGGGGATCTTCCCCGCGCGGACCAGGGTGTGCAGGCTGTACACCAGCTCCTG
>JANRJZ010000250.1:0-32604 GCA_033763675.1 Gemmatimonadota bacterium | reverse complement strand
TGTTCGTGCAGCGCCGGGCCGACCGCGGGGCCTGGTGGCTGCTGTTCATGCTGTGGCTGATCACCGGGCTCGGGCTGGTGGCGTACATGAACTTCCGGCCGGGGTACAGCATCGGCTACCAGTTCTATCCCGAGTCGAGCGACCATGAGGTCCGGGAGCGTGACTACTTCTTCCTGGTCAGCTTCATCGTCTGGGGGCTCTGGGCCGGGATGGGGCTCATGAACCTCGCGCGCCGGCTGGTGGAGCGGCTGCGGGTGGCGCCGGCGCTCGCGCTGGTGCCGCTCGGGCTGGTGGCCCTGGTGCCTTTCGCCGCCAACCATGACGCCGCGGGTCGCCGGCATGGCGCCGACGCCACGCTGGCGGCCGATTTCGCCTATAACCTGCTCAATTCGGTGCCGCCGTACGGAATCCTCTTCACGTATGGGGACAACGACACCTTCCCGCTCTGGTGGGCACAGGAGGTGGCGGGCATCCGGCAGGACGTACTCGTGGTCTGCCTCGCGCTCGCGGAGACCGACTGGTACAAGCGCCAGCTGCGCGACTTCCCGGTGCGCCCTTTCGATGAGGCGGCCGCGCCGGCCATCTGGCAGGGGCTCAACCCGGTGGCACCGACTCACCGGCCGCACTCGCTGACCGATGAGCAGATCGCCCAGGCGCAAGGTGTGCTGCTGCCGCAGGATGTCTCCCTGCAGATCGGGCCCATCCGCCACGTGCTGGCCCGGGGCACGCCGGTCTACAGCCGCGACTTCGCGGTGCTCCGCATCCTGCAGGACAATGTCGGGAAGCGGCCGGTGGCCTGGTCCATGACAACGGGGTCGGAGTTCCTTGGCCTCGACCCCTACCTGGTGCAGAAGGGACTGGTCATGGAGCTGCAGCCGGCGCTGCCCGACACCACCCGGCCGGAGATCGATAATCACCGGATCCTCGGCAGCCCCCTCGACGTGCCCGCCACCGAGCGACTGGCCTGGGAGACCTATCGCTACGCCAGGCTGCTCGACGGCGTCACGCGTCCCCTGGAGCCGACAGGTGCGGGGGTCGCGAATAACCTCTCCCTGCCGTTCGCCCAGCTGGCATACGCCTACGAGCGCCGCGGTGACGCCGGAAAGGCGATGGAGAACTTGACCCGCGCTGCCGCGCTGTCGTCCAATCCCAACCTCAAGCGGGCCCTGATGACCATGATGGCCGCCCCGACCGGGGACTCCGGTCCCTAGCCCCGACCCCTGTTGCCAACCCTAACGCCTGCCTACATTTACCTCTTATGTCGTATCCAGGGCTGGCTGGGCGGGTGGGGCAGGTGCGGGACGCCATCCGAGAGCATCAGTCCCGGGCTGGGTGGACCCATCCGGTCACCATCATCGCCGTGACCAAGACCCATCCGGCCGAGGCGGTCATGGCCGCGCTGGCGGCCGGGCTCACCGCGGTGGGGGAGAACCGGGTGCAGGAGGCGCTGGCCAAGCAGGAGGCGCTGCCTGGGGTCCCGGTGGAGTGGCACCTCATCGGCAGCTTGCAGCGCAACAAGGCCCGTCTGGCGGTGAACCGGTTCGCCCTGATCCACTCGGTGGACAGCCTCGCACTGGCGCAGGAGCTGGACCGGCGGGCGGCCGCGGGTTCGCGGCAGCGGGTCCTGGTGCAGGTCAACTGTTCGGCCGAGCCCCAGAAGGGCGGCGTGGAACCGGACGACCTTCCCCCGCTGCTGGAGGGGGTGGCCCGCCTGGAGCGGCTGGAGCTGCAGGGGCTGATGACGATGGCGGCACTGACCGACGATCTTGCGGTACAGCGGCAGGCGTTCCGGCGCCTCCGCGCGCTGCGGGATGCCGCCGAAGGGCGAGGCCATCGGCTGCCGGAGCTGTCCATGGGCATGTCGGGCGATTACCTCGTGGCGGTGGAAGAGGGGGCCACGATGGTTCGGCTGGGGACCCTCCTATTCGGGGAGCGCGGCACATGAGCGACGATTCGTTCCACCTGACACCCAGTGACGTGCGGGCGCAGGAATTCCAGCGAGTGTTCCGCGGCTATGACCCGGTCCAGGTGGATGAGTTCAAGAATCGGGTCTCGGAGGAGCTGGAGCGCCTGGTCCGGGAACGCGGCAAGCTGGACGAGCGGCTGACCAACTTCCAGGAGCAGCTCCGCGCCTTCCGGGAGCGGGAGCGCGCCATGAACGAGGCGCTGCTCGCGGCGCAGCAGCTGCGAGTGGCGGCCCAGGAGCAGGCGGAGAAGGAGGCCGAGAGCATCCTGCGGGAGGCCCGGGCCGACGCGCTGCGGCTGGTGGGCACGGCGCAGGAAGAGGAACGGCAGGTGCGCGAGCGGCACGAGATCCTGCAGCGCCAGTTCGCCGCCTACCTGGCCAATTTCCGTGCCCTGCTGGAGCGCCAGCTGGGTGAAGTCGAAGGCCTCCAGACCCACGCACAGCTCACCCACCAGGTGCAGACGGAGCTCCTGCTCAAGCGACACGCATGACCACACCGACCTTGTACGACCGGATGCAGCAGGCGGCCGCCGTGGTTCGCGGCCGCTGCTCGTTCACGCCCGAGGTGGGCATCGTCCTGGGCACCGGCCTCGGCGGCCTGGTCAAGGAAATCGAGGCCCAGGCCACGATCCCGTACCAGGAGATCCCGGGGTTCCCGCTGTCCACCGTCGAGAGTCACGCCGGCCGCCTGATCCTCGGCACCCTCCGGGGGCGCAACGTGGTGGCGATGCAGGGCCGCTTCCACCGCTATGAGGGCTACAGCCTGCAGGAGGTCACCTTCCCGGTGCGGGTGATGCGCGCGCTGGGAGCGAAGACCCTGGTGGTTACCAACGTCTCCGGCGGCATGCACCCGCTCTGGGCGCCCGGGGACCTGGTGCTGATCGCCGACCACATCAACCTGCTGGGCGACAACCCGCTCATCGGGCCGAATGATGAGCGCCTCGGCCCCCGGTTTCCCGACATGTCGGATCCGTACGACGCCGGCCTCCGGGCGAAGGCGCGGGCACTCGCCCTGGAGCAGGGCGTCACCCTGCGGGAAGGGGTGTACGTCTCCGTGCCCGGCCCCAACCTCGAGACCCGGGCCGAGTACCGGATGCTCCGGGGGATGGGGGCGGACATCGTCGGGATGTCTACCGTGCCGGAAGTGATCGTGGCGGTGCACCAGGGCATGAAGGTGGCCGGACTCTCGATCGTGACCGACCAGTGCCTGCCGGACGCCCTGGTCCCGGCCAACATCGAGCACATCATCGCGATCGCCAACGGGGCGGAGCCGAAGCTGACCCGGCTGGTCGCGGCACTGGTGCAACAGATCCCCGCATGACCTACCAGCCGTGGCCGGACGGCGGCGCCGACCGGATGGAACAGGAACTGCTCGCGCGGTGGAAGGAGGAGGGGCTCTTCGAGGCCACCCAGGCCGCCACCCGCGATGGGCCGCCGTTCGTGTTCTACGAGGGCCCGCCCACCGCCAACGGCAAGCCGGGCATCCATCACGTCTTCGCCCGGACCATCAAGGACCTGATCTGCCGCTTCCAGGCGTTGCGCGGCCGGGCCGTGACCCGGATCGCAGGCTGGGATACCCACGGGCTGCCGGTGGAGATCGAGGTCGAGAAGCAGCTCAAGCTGAACGGCAAGAAGGCCATCGAGGAGTACGGGGTGGAGGCCTTCAACCGGCTGTGCCGGGAGAGCGTCTTCACCTACAAGGCGGAGTGGGAGCAGCTCTCCAGCCGCATCGGCTACTGGCTGGACTACGAGCACCCCTACATCACCTACAGCAACGAGTACGTGGAATCGGTCTGGTGGCTGCTCCACCGGCTGTTCGAACGCGACCTCCTGTACCGCGGCCACCGGGTGCTGCCGTACTGCCCCCGCTGCGGCACCGTCCTCTCCAGTCATGAGCTGGCGCTGGGCTACGAGGAGGTGAAGGACAAGTCCATCTACGTGACGTTCCCGCTGACGGATGGCACGGGGCGGGAACTGGTGGTGTGGACCACGACGCCGTGGACCCTGCCCTCGAACGTCGCGGCCGCGGTGCATCCGGACCTGGAGTACGGCATCTACCGCCATCCGAAGCACCCCGGCCGCGGGTTCGTGATGGCCACGAGCCGGGAAGCCAAGCTCCGCGAGATCCTGGGCGAGGAGCTGGCGCTGGAAGGGACCGTGGCGGGGCGGGAACTCGCGGGACTCGAGTACCGCCGGGCGCTGGACGTGGTGCCGCTCCCGGGGGAGTACCGGCACTCGGTCGTGATCCCCGGCCAGTTCGTCACCGCGGAGGACGGCTCCGGCATCGTGCACATGGCGCCCGCCTTCGGCGCCGACGACTACCACGCCGGGAAGGAGCACGGCCTGGCGCTGGTCCGCCCCGTGGCGCCGGACGGGACCTTTGCGGGCACCACCTGGCCCGAGATCGAGGGCCGGCTGGTCACCGCGGAGGAGACCAACGAGATCATCATCCGGCGGCTCAAGGCCGACGGCCGGTGGCTGCGGACTGACCAAGATGTCCACAGTTACCCGCACTGCTGGCGCTGCCAGAGCAAGCTGATCTACTACGCGCGGGACAGCTGGTTCGTCCGCACCTCGCAGGTGAAGGAGCGGATGCTGGAGATCAACCGCGGGGTCAACTGGCAGCCGCCGGAGGTCGGGGCGGGGCGCTTCGGGTCCTGGCTGGAGAACAACGTGGACTGGGCGCTGTCCCGGGACCGCTACTGGGGCACGCCGCTGCCGGTCTGGGTCTGCGACGCGGACCCCGCCCACGTCGAGGTGATCGGCGGCTACGCCCGGCTGGCGGAGCGCTGGGGGAAGCCGCTGCCCGAGGGATTCGATCCGCACAAGCCCTACATCGACGGGTATACCTGGGACTGCGCCTGCGGCGGCACCATGCGGCGTGCCCCCGAGGTGATCGACACCTGGTTCGACTCGGGGGCGATGCCCTGCGCCCAGTGGCACTACCCCTTCGAGCATGCGGCGGAATTCGCGGCCCACTTCCCGGCGGACTACATCTGCGAAGGGGTGGACCAGACCCGCGGCTGGTTCTATTCCCTGCTGGCCATCTCCACCACGGCGTTCGACAGCCCCGCCTATCGCAATGTCATCGTGAACGAGCTGGTCCTCGACGCCGAGGGCCAGAAGATGTCCAAGAGCCGCGGCAACGTGGTGAACCCGTGGGACATGCTTGGCGAGTTCGGCGCGGACACGGTGCGGCTGTACCTGCTGGTGTCGAGCCAGGTATGGCTGCCGAAGCGGTTCGACCGGAAACAGATCCCCCAGGTGACCGGGGACTTCCTCCGGGCGCTCCAGCATACCTACGAGTTCTTCCGGCTTTACACGGCGCGGGTGGAGGGGGCGCCCCCCGTCGCGGGGCGGCCCGACAGCGACCGCTGGGTGCTCGCCCGGCTGGACGCGACCGTCGCCACGGTCACAGCCGCGTGGGAGGGCTACGAGCCCACCGCGGGGGTGCGGGCGCTGATGGACTTTGTGGTGGATGACCTTTCGAACTGGTACGTCCGAATCAACCGTCGCCGTTTCTGGACCCCGGATGGCGAGGCCGACCACGCCGCGGTGGCCACCCTGCGGGAGTGCCTGGTAACGGTCTCCCGGCTCCTGGCGCCCGCCGCTCCCTTCGCGAGTGACTGGCTGCACCGGGCGCTGACCGGTTCGTCGGCTCACCTGGCCGGCTGGCCCGCCGCGCCCACCCCCGTGGCGGCGGCGGACAGCGCTCTCCCGGCGGCCATGGACGCGATCCGGCGCCTGGCCTCCCTGGCGCGCGCCGCGCGGGAAGCCGGCAAGCTCCGGGTGCGCCAGCCCCTGGGCCGATTGCAGGTGGCGGTGCCGGGGGCCGTCCGCGGCGCCGCGTTCCAGCGGCTCCTGGGAATCCTCCAGGCGGAGGTCAACGTCAAGCGCATCGAGGTGGCCGAATCGGATACCGAGCTGGTCCGGCTCCGGGGCAAGGCCAACTTCCGTACCCTGGGAAAGCGCTATGGCAAGGAGACCCCGGCGGTGGCCGGGGCGGTGGCGCGGCTCACCCCGGACCAGCTCCGGGGCCTCGAAACCGGCGAGACGGTCTCGAGACATGAAAACGGGGTCGAACTCGTGTATTTTCCCGAGGATGTGGTGGTGGAGCGCCAGGTCGTGGCCACCGGCTGGCTGGTGGAGAGCGACGGGCCCTATGTGGCCGCGCTCGACCCCACATTGACGCCGGAGCTCATCCGAGAAGGCCTGGCGCGCGAACTCGTCTCCCACGTCCAGCGGCTCAGGCGGGAGGCGGGGTTCGCGGTGTCGGATCGCATCGAACTCGGGATCGAAGGGCCGGCCGAGGTGCTGGACGCGGCCGGCGCACATCGGGACTTCATTGCCACGGAGACGCTGGCCCGGGGGCTGGCCCTCGGGACGGCGGTCGGCGGCGCCGCGCTGCGGCAGCCGGCGGACGTGGACGGACAGCCAGTCACCTTCAGCATGCGCCGGCACGGCGCGTGATCGCCACCCCCTGCGGACGGGAAGGTATTCAGGGCATGAACAAGAAGCATCTGGCGCACTTCGAGAAGCGGCTTCTGGAAGAGCGCACCCGCGTGATGAAGGAGATCGGGTACTACGACGAGTCCTTCAACGCCACGCTGCAGAACGAATCCGGCGATCTCTCCTCCTATTCCTTCCACATGGCGGACCAGGGCACCGACGCGATGGAGCGGGAAAAGCAGTTCCTCTTCGCGTCCCAGGAAGGGCGGTACCTCTGGCACGTGAATGAGGCGTTGCGGCGGCTGTACAAGACCCCGGACAAGTTCGGGGTCTGCCATACCTGCGGCAAGGAGATCAACTTCGAGCGCCTCGACGCGCTGCCCCACGCGCGGCTGTGCATCGAGTGCAAGGAAAAGGAAGAGAATGGCAAGCGGCGCTGAGCGCCGGCTCTTCTGGTGGGTCGCGGTATCCGCCCTCCTGCTTGACCTGGCCACCAAGTTCCTCGCCGAGCGGCACCTGTTCCGCGCGGCGGGGCATTCGGTGTTCGGCGACTGGTTCCAGCTCCGGCTGGTCTATAACCCGGGGGCGGCGTTCGGGCTGCACCTCGGGCCGTATTCCCGCTGGATCTTCATGGTGATCGCGATCGGCGCGGTGGTCCTGTTGTACCGGTATCACCGGAACGCGGAGCCGGGCGACTGGTTCCGCCAGCTGGCCCTGGGCCTCGTCACCGGCGGCGCGATCGGCAACCTGGTGGACCGGGTCCGGTCCACCCAGGGGGTGGTGGACTTCCTCGATCTTGGCGTCGGCTCCTGGCGCTGGCCCACGTTCAACGTGGCCGACATGGCGGTGAGCTGCGGCGCGGTGCTGCTGGCCATCTCGCTCTGGCGCGAGGATGCCCGCCGGGAGGCCGCGGCGGCGTTGCCCGGGCGGCCGCTCCCGCCCGAGAATACCCCGCCGGAGCCGGCCGTTTCCGGACCACGCGATGAATGAACAGCCGGCGCCGCACCCCGGTGCGGCGCTGCGGCCGAGTTTCTCGGTTCTCCCTCCTGCCACCGAACGGCTCGATCGTTTCCTTGCCGACCAGCTCCAGCTCTCCCGCACCCAGGCCGCCCGGCTGGTCGCCGACGCCCGGGTCCGGGTGAACGACGATACCGCCCGCGCCTCCCGCACGATGGTTCGGGGGGACTGCGTCACGGTCGAGTATCCCGAATCGGAGCCGCCCCGCACCCTGGTCCCGGCCGATATCGCGCTCGAGGTGGTATTCGAGGATGACCACCTGGCCGTGATCAACAAGCCGGCCGGGCTCGTGGTCCATCCCGCCCCGGGGCACTGGGACGACACCCTGGTGAATGCGCTGGTCGCCCGCGGCACGACCCTGTCTGGCGGGGCCGAGGGGCGACCCGGCATCGTGCACCGGCTGGACCGGGACACCAGCGGGCTCATGGTGGTGGCCAAGACCGATCTGGCGCATCGGCGCCTGGGAGCCATGCTGGCGGCGCGCCGGATCGCGCGGCGGTATGCCGCCCTGGCGTGGGGCCACCTCGATGAGAGCCCGCTCGTGATCAACGCGCCCCTGGCTCGCCACCAGCGTGACCGGAAGCGGGTCGTGGTGGCCGCCGAGGGCCGGGACGCCCGCACCGACGCGTACGTTGTGGCGCGGATGACGCTGGTGGAGCTGCTGCGCCTGGAGCTGCACACCGGCCGTACCCACCAGATCCGGGTTCACCTTGCCCACATCGGTCATCCGGTGGTGGGCGATCCCGTGTACGGGGCGGGGGGTAGCCGGCGGATGACCGGCGCCCAGCGCACCCAGGCGGAGGCGCTGGAACGGCTGGCACCCCGGCAGGCGCTCCATGCGGCCTGGCTCGAGTTCCGCCACCCCCTGAGCGGCGAACACCTTGAATTCCGGGCAGAATGGCCGGCCGATCTGGCGCCCCTCCTGGCCCACGCGCTAGGGCAGGAGCACGCCGTTGCTCCGGGTCAGGCGCTTCGGTATCTTCGTTTCTTTGAAGCACATGGATGATTCGGCGCGGTACCGACTCGTGCTGTTCCGGCTCGGCCAGCACCTGCTGGCCGTGCCGGCGGACTCCGTCCGGGAAGTCGTCCCCGCCGGCCGGGCAACCCGGATCCCCGGGGCCGCGGCCCTGGTGGCCGGATTGGTGAACGTTCGGGGCACCCTGCTGACCGTGATCGACGGCCGGATCGCCCTGGGGCTGGAGCGGGCGAGTGCGCCGGCCGAATCGGTGCTGGTGCTGGACCGGGGGGAGCGCTCCCTCGGCCTGATGGTGGATGAAGTGCTGGACCTCGTGGAGGTCGCCCCCAGCGACCTGCGGGACGGGGAGAGACCGGCCGGTCTCGACCCCCTCATGGTCTCGGCGGCAGGGATGGACGCAGGGCGAGTCTTTGCCGTCCTCGACACCGACCGGCTGCTGGCGCCGGCGTTGCCCTGACCGGCCTGAGCAGGCAGACACACAGCGGAGGTTCGGGTGAGCCACACCGTGCTGGTCTGTGACGACGCCATCTTCATGCGGACGATGATCTCCGACATCCTTGCCCAAGCCGGGTTCGAGATCGTCGGCGAGGCCGAGACGGGCCGCGAGGCGGTGGAGAAGTACCGCCAGCTCAAGCCCGACCTGGTCACGATGGACATCGTCATGCCGGACATGGGCGGCATCGAGGCGGTGCGCGAGATCTGCAAGGACAGTCCCGAGGCCCGGATCCTCATGTGCAGCGCGATGGGCCAGCAGGCCCTCGTCGTGGAGGCCATCCAGGCCGGCGCCAAGGACTTCGTGGTCAAGCCCTTCCAGCCCTCGCGCGTCCTCGAAGCGGTCCAGCGCGTCCTGGGCTAGCGCCCGCATGGACCTCTCCCGCTACGCCAACCTCTTCCTCACCGAGAGCCGGGACCAGCTCGGACTCTCGGGGCAGGCGTTGCTGGAGTGGGAGCGACGGCCTGCGGCCGTGGAACCGGTGGTCAGCCTCTTCCGTGCCATGCACACCTTCAAGGGCATGGCGGCGGCGATGGGGTACACGAACCTGGCGGAGCTGGCGCATCGCATCGAGTCGGTGCTGGACGTCCTGCGGAGCGATCCGGCCGCCGGTCGGGAACATGTGGACCTCTTCTTCCGGGTTGTGGACGGGCTGGAACGGGGGGTCGCGCAGGCGGTGGAGGGTGGGGACGGCGGGCTGGACTTCAGCGCGCTCATTGAGGAATTGAATCAGGCGTCCGTGGCCGCCGCGCCCACAGGCAGCTGGGCGGTCCCCGCCCCGGTCCCGCTGCCAGTCAAGGCGGACCCGGCCGCGGCGGGACGCCAGGTCCAGGTCACGATCCGGTCCGATACGCCGCTGCGGGGGGCG
This sequence comes from Gemmatimonadota bacterium, assembly GCA_033763675.1. Classification (GTDB taxonomy): domain Bacteria; phylum Gemmatimonadota; class Gemmatimonadetes; order Gemmatimonadales; family GWC2-71-9; genus JADJOM01. Next base: position 22,835 of record JANRJZ010000250.1, on the reverse strand, counting down.
CGGGCACTGCTGGTCCTCCGCAAGGCGGCCACCCTGGGGGTCGTCGGCGCCGTCCGCCCGCCGGTGGGCGCGTTCGAGTCGGATGCGTTCGAGGGGCAGTTCGGCTTCGACCTGCAGAGCGAGCAGCCCGACGCGGCGGTGCTGGAGGCGCTGCGCAGCGTCGGGGACGTGGCGAGCGTGGTCATGGGGGCGGGCGCCCAGCAGCCGGCTGACGAGACGGTGGAGCGCCGGCGCCAGATCCGGATGGATGCCCGGCGCCTCGACGCCATCATGAACCTGGTCGGCGAGCTGGTCGTGGCAAAGGGACGGCTGACGGACCTGGCCGACCTGGGCGGGGAGCCGGAGCTTCGGGCACTCGCCGCCCGCATCTCCCGGGTCACCTCCACGCTCTACGGCGAGGTGGTGCAGGCCCGGCTGACGCCGGTCTGGCAGGTGCTCGACCGCTTCCCCCGGCTGGTGCGGGACCTCGCGCGGCAGCTGGGGCGGCGCGTCCGGTTCGAGGTGGCGGGGGAGGACACGCAGCTCGACCGCGCCATCCTCGATGAGATCGGGGAACCGCTCCTGCACCTGCTGCGCAACGCCGTGGATCACGGCATCGAACCGCCGGAGGAGCGGCAGCGGCGGGGCAAGCCCGAGGAGGGGCTGATCCGGGTCGTGGCCTCCAGCGACCGGACCACCGTGCTCCTGCAGGTGAGCGACGACGGCCGCGGCATCGACCGGGCCCGGGTACTGGAATCGGCCCGCAAGGCGGGGCTGGTCGGGCCCGACACCCGCTCGCTGGGCGATGACGAGCTGCTCCGGGTGCTGGCGCGGCCGGGCTTCTCCACCGCGACCCGGGTGACCGACGTCTCGGGCCGGGGCATGGGGATGGACGCGGCGCTCAGCCGGATCCGCCAGCTGGGCGGCTCGGTGGAGCTGAGCTCCGTGCCGGGCCAGGGGAGCACCTTCACCCTCCGGCTGCCGATGACGCTGGCGATCGTCCGGGCGCTGCTGGCGGTGGTCAGGGAGGAACGCTACGCGATCCCGATCGCCGGCGTGGCGGAGGCGGTCGAGTACCGGCCGGAGCGGACCGCCTCGCTGGAGGGGCGCGAAGGGTTCATCCTCCGCGAGGAACTGCTGCCGCTGGTGCAGCTCCGGGACCGGCTGGGCGTGACCGGTCCCCGGCCGCCAGGGCGCCAGCCGGCGGTCATTCTCGAGGTCGGGGAGCGGCGCACCGCCCTGGTGGTGGACGCGCTCGTGGGACAGCAGGAAATCGTGGTGGAGCCCTTCGATGCACCGAAGGGCATGCTCCCCGTGTTCAGCGGGGCGACGATCCTCGGCGACGGGATTCCCGCGTTGATCGTGGATCCCGCCGCCCTGGTCTGAGGAGGCCGGCATGGATGACGTGCGCGAACTGCACGCCCTGCAACGCGACGCGCTGCGCGAGGTGGCCAACATTGGGGCGGGCCACGCCGCCACCGCGCTGTCGCAGCTCACTAATCGCCGGATCATGATCTCGGTGCCCGAGGTCAACATCACCCGGCTCGAGGAAGTGCCGGAGATCCTGGGCCGGCCGGACGACGTCGTCGCGGCCGTGCTCATGCACATGATGGGCGACCTCACGGGGCGGACGCTGGTGCTCTTCCCCGAGCCCTCCGCCCGGACCCTGTGCGACATCCTGCTCCGCCGGCCGCTCGGCGCCACCACCGAGTTCGGGGCCATGGAGCAGTCGGGGCTGAAGGAAGTCGGCAACATCCTCTCCAGCGCCTACATGAACGCGCTGTCCGACTTCATGGGAATGATGCTGGTGCCGTCGGTGCCCAGCCTGGCCATCGACCTGGCCGGCGCCGTGCTCACCTCCGTCTACATGAACTTCGGCTACGACCGCGATTACGTCTTCTGCGTCGAAACGCAGTTCCTCTTCGAGGATCCCGGGCTCCAGCTCAAGGGACACTTCCTGCTCCTGCCCGACCTGGCCAGCCTCCGAGCGATCTTCGACGCCATCCGGCTCCCCTGAGTTTGCGGTGACCGGGCCCGCCCTGTCCGAGCGCGATCTCGCCGTCCTGCGGTCGTTCGCCCGCCGGATCGACCCGGCGGATGCCGGCGCGCATAACAACCTGGGCGTCCTCTACTACCAGAAGGGCCTCGTCCCCGAGGCGACCGAGGAGTTCCTCCGCGCGCTCGAGCTGGACCCGCGGATGCAGACGGCCAAGGAGAACCTGGAGATCGCGTACCGCTCCACCGGGTACTACGACCGGCGGGTGGCCGAGCTCCGGGAACGGCTGCGGCGCGAACCGTACGACACCGAGGCCCGCTGGGAACTGGGCCGCACCTGCGCCGCGCTGGGTCACTGGGAGGAGGCGGTCCACGAATTCCGCCTGATCCTGGCCCGCAAGCCGGAGGACGTCCCCGCGCTGCTGCAACTGGGCCTGGCCGAGCGGGGGCGGGGGAACCTCGAGGGGGCGACCCAGGCCTTCGAGCGCGCCAAGGCGCTGGATCCCGCCAGCTCGGTGACGCTGTTCTACTACGGCGAGGCGCTGTACAACCGCGGGCTCTCGGAACAGGCGCGGGTGGCCCTCGAGGCGGCGGTGCAGCGCAATCCGGACAACGCCGACGCCTACTACCTCCTGGCGTTCGTGCACGGGGACCTCGGCGAGCACGAGAAGGCGCGGGCCGCCACCGCCCGCGCCACGGCCCTCAATCCCACGCTGGCCCGGGCCCAGAGCAACCTCTCGCTGATCCGGGCGGGTGTCGCGGCCGCCCCCGCGGCCGGGCAGGGCCCGCGCCCGGCGGTGCACGAGGGCGCCATGCTGGCCCACTACAACCTCGGCCTCGCCTTCCGGCAGAAGGGTTACTACGTCGAGGCGCTGCGGGAATACCGGATGGCGCTCGAGGCCGGGGAGGACGCCCGGCTGGTGCGGCAGGCCATGGCCGAGGTGCACCTGCTGCGGCGGGACCTCGCCGCGGCGCTGGAGCTCTACGATGGCCTGCTCGCGGAGGATCCGGAGAGTCCCAAGCTCTGGAACGAGCGGGGCGTCTGCCTGCAGCAGTCGGGACGCCGCGATGACGCGGTCGCGGCCTACGAACGGGCCACGACCGCCGACCCCAACTACGCCCTCGCCTGGAACAACCTGGGGGTGCTGCGGACCCAGGCCCCGGATACCGACGAAGCGCTCTCCGCGTTCCAGCGCGCCCTCCGCCTCCGGCCCGACCTGGTGGCCGCGCGGCTGAACCTCGCCTTGGCGCTGCTGCACCGGCGGCGGCTGCAACTCGCCCTGGAGGCCTACCGCCAAGTGCTGGCGGACCTGCCGCAGCACAGCGTGGCGTGGAACGGCGTCGGCCTGGTGCTGGTGGAGCTCAAGCGGTTCGAGGATGCCAAGCACGCCTTCTCCCGCGCCGTGGAGGCGGATCCGGCCAACGCGTCGGCGCACTACAACCTCAGCTTCACCCTGAGCCACCTCGGCGATTTCGACGGCGCGCTGCGCGCCACCAAGCGCGCGCTCGAGCTCGAGCCGTTCTATGTCGCCCAGAAGTACGCCCTCACGATCGACCTGCAATACGAGCATCCCGAGATTGCGGTGGTGCCCGCCATCTCCGCCGACGTCACCGCCGACCAGGTCGGGGAGGAGTTCAACTTCGACGAGCGGCTGCTGGACCGGATCTTCGATGAGCTGCAGCCGGCGGAGCACCCGGCCCCGCCGCCGGCGGAAGATCCGCTGGCGCTCGCCGCCGACTATATCGCCAAGGGGTTCCTCGAGCACGCGACCGTGGAGGCCGAACGCGCCCTGGGCCGGGGCGTCGAGCCGGGCCGCGCCACCGCCCTGCTGGGCGAGGTGTATGCCCGCCGCGGCCTCCACGGGGAAGCCCTGGAGCGATTCCGCGCGGCGCTGGAGCTGGAGCCGGGACAGCCTCGAGCCCTCGTCGGTGAGGTCCGGGCGCTGCTGGCGCTGGGGCGGGGAGCCGAGGCGCTGCCGGTGGCGGAGCACCTGGTGCGCGTGGCCCCCGAGGAGATCGACGCGCTGGTGGCGGCGGCCCGTGTGCGGCTGGCGAGCGGGATGGCGAGCGGCGCCCGGGAGGTGCTGCGGGCGGCCCGGGCGCTCGAGCCCGGCCGGCCCGACCTGCTGCAGCTCGAGGCGGCGATTGCCGAGGAGCTGGGGGATGTCGAAGCGGCGGTCGCGGCCTGCCAGGCCGCGGCGGAACTCGATCCCTCCGTGGCGCAGGTCTGGCGCGATCTCGGCCGCCTCGAGGAGCGGCGGGAGAACTGGGTGGGGGCCCGGCTGGCGTACGAGCACGCCCTCGACCTGCTGCCCACGTACATGGAGGCGGCCCTCGCCCTGGCGGACCTGCTGCGCCGGGTGGACGCCCCGGGGGCGGCGGTGGACCTGATGGTGGACCTGCTCCTGAGCGAGCCGTGGGACCTCGAGGCGCTGCTGATGCTCGCCCGGGCGCTGGTCGACGACGGGCGCCATGCCCGTGCCCTCGAGGCCCTCGATCGGGTGCTCAAGTTCGATCCCGAGCACGAGGCGGCGCTGTTCTACCGCGGGGTGGCGCTGGCCCGCTGCCGGCGGTACGGCGAGGCGGTCCGCGCCTGGGAACGGGTGGTCCAGGTGAACGCCGCCGGGCCCTTCGCGCAGGCGGCGCGCACCCACGCGCGCTCCGCCCGGGACCTGGCGCATATCTTCGCCGGGGCGGCCTGACCCATGGCCATCGAGGGCCCGCTCAAGGAGCTGAGCATCCACGACGTCTTCCAGCTCCTGGACCTGAGCCGGAAGACGGGGACGCTCCGGGTGGTGTCCGACCTGCGGCAGAATGCCGGCACCGTATTCTTCGAGGACGGGGTCGTGGTCGGTGCCGAGATCCGCAGCAATCCCCACCCGCTGGGCCGGCTGCTGGTGCGGGCCGGGCGGGTGACCGAGCAGGACCTCCACCGGGCCCGCGCCCTTCAGGCGGCCGGCGACCGGCGCCGGCTGGGCGAGATCCTGCTGGCGCAGGGGCTGGTGACCCAGCGGGACCTGGCGCGCTACGTCCGGCAGCAGATCGAGGAGGTCGTCTTCGAGCTGGTCGGATGGTCGGAAGGCTACTTTGCCTTCGAGGATGGCAAGCAGGGGGACTGGCCCACGGAAGCGGATACCCGGATCGCGACGGGGCTCCTCCTCATGGAGGCGGCGCGCCGCACCGACGAATGGTCCCGGATCGAGAAGCAGATTACCCACCTCGGACTCGTGCCGCGGCTGGCGCCCATCGTGGACACGGCGGTGCCGCTGGACCTGCTGCCGGCCGAGTGGGAAGTGCTTTCGGTGGTGGATGGGGAGCGGACCGTGCGGGACCTCGCCACCCTGCTGGGACGGCCGGAGTTCGAGGTGGCGCGCACCCTCTTCGGGCTGACCACCGCAGGGATTATCCTGCTGGATGACCCCGCGCGGCGCGCCATGGAAGCGGTGGGGGGGGCCGAGCTGCCGATCCTCCTGGGCGAGGTGGATCATCTGTTAGGCGCCGGCGACCCCGAGGCCGCGCGGCAGGTGGGAGAACAGGCGGTGGCGGCCCACCCCCAGCAGCCGCTGGCGCACCTGGCCTACGGGCGGGCGCTGCTGGCGGCGGGGCACCCCGCCGACGCCGCGGAGTCGCTGTGGCAGGCGGTGCAGCTCGACCCCGGTTCGGCCCCGGCGCACCGGTGCTTCGGACTGGCCCTCGCGGCGACGGGGCGGTTCCGGGAGGCGGCGCACATCTGGGACCAGTGGAAGCGGCTCACGGACAAGCCGCCGGAAGAGGACGTGCAGGGCCCGCACGTGGAACGCGTGCGGCAGGCGGTCTTGGCGCTGGATCTCGCCCTCAGGGGGTCGCGTGACTGAGGATATCCGGGCACTCTCGGCGCAGTATGCGGCGGACCCCTCGAGCCTGGTCTTCCTCCGGCTCGGCGAGGCGCTCCGCCAGCGGGGGCAGCTGGAGCCGGCGCTCAAGATCGCGCTCGCCGGGCTGAACCGGTATCCGCACCTGCCGGATGCCCACGACCTGTACGCCCGGATCCTGGCGGACCGGCGGGACTATGCGTCCGCCTTCGACGAATGGGACACGGCTCTGCGGCTGGCGCCACATCATCTCGGGGCCCACAAGGGCATCGGGTTCCTGTACTACCGGGCGGGAGAACCGGAGCACGCCCTCTATCACCTGCGGGTGGCGGCGGAACTCGATCCGGGTGACGAGGGCCTCCGCGCCGCGGTGGAGCGGGTGGCGGGGGGCCGCGAAATCTGGGACGTGCCGCTGCCGGTCGCCCCGCCGACCCGGGATGCCGAGACCCGGGTGGCCCCCGCCCCCGCGGCAGGGGATCCGTTCACCGGTGTCGAGGGCGCGGGCCAACGCCTGCTGCTGGTCGATCGCGACGGGCTCCGGCTCGGCGGTGCGCTCGCCGCCCGGGGGGGCCGGGACGTCAGCGAAGAGGCCGCGGCCTCCCTCGCGGGCGTGGTGCAGGAAGCGGCGCGGGCGGCGCGCCTGCTGGAGCTGGGGGAATGGGACCACCTGACCATTGAAGGGACGGAGCTGAGTGCCTGCCTTCTCTGTCCCACCGCGGACACCTCGCTCCTGGCCACGATGGACCCCGGGAACCCGGCGGGGCAACTCGCCTTCTACGCCGAGCGCGGAGCCAAGGAAGCGCGGGCGTGGCTGGAGCGGGCCCGATGACGGAACCCTACGCTGCCCCGCTCGACAGCCTGACCCGGCTGCGGGGCATCCGGGGCGCCATGGTCGTGGCCGCGCAGGACGGGCTGGTGGTCGCGGAATCGCTGATGGGCGGGGTGAAGGGCACCGCGCTGGCCGCCATGGCGGCCAACCTCGCCGCCCGGGTCACCGAGTTGTCGGTCCGCGCGGCGGTGGGGGGACCCCGGTTCGTGCATCTGCAGGCGCAGGATGGCTCGCTGCTGGTGGCGCCTGCCGCCGAGGACCTCTTGCTGGTCGCGGTGGCGGGGCGGGATGTCCCGCTGGGCCTCATCCGGCTCGAGATGCTGAGGCTGGCGGAGCGGCTCGCCTGATGCGGGCGATCGAGCCCTGGGTGCTCGCCCCGCTCCGGGCCTTCGTGGAAGACTCGTCCGCCCGCCTGGCGCTGCTCATGACGACCTCGGGGCAGGTGGTGGCCCAGCACGGGTTCACCGGCGCCCTGGACCTTATGGCGGCGGCGGCGCTGGGCACCGGGATCATCGCCTCGAGCGGGGAGCTGGCGCTGCAGATGGACTGGACGCCGTTCCGCACGGTGGCGCACCAGGGGCAGCGCCAGAGCCATTTCCTCGGGTGGTTCGACACCCCCCACGGGCGCTGGGTGGCGCTGGTGGTGTTCGGAGGGGAGACGAAGCTCGGGCTGGTGCAGGTGTACTTCGACCAGCTGGTCATCGAACTGCTGGCCGCCGCTCCGCCCGAGCCGGTGCAGAAGCAGGAGGTCCTCGCCGCGGACTTCGAACGGGAACTCAACGCGAGCCTCCGGGCTCTTTTCGGACGCTAGCCCATGTCCCTGGTCAACTTCACGACGCGCGAGATCACCTGCAAGATCGTCTACTACGGGCCGGGCCGCTCGGGGAAGACCTCGAACCTGCAGTACATCTACGGTCGGGTCCCGGAGGCGCGCCGCGGCCGCATGGTGTCGCTCGCGACCCAGACCGACCGCACCCTGTTCTTCGACTTCCTCCCGCTCGACCTCGGGGTCATCAGCGGCTTCACCACCCGGTTCCAGCTCTATACCGTGCCGGGCCAGGTGTACTACAACGCCACCCGCAAGCTGGTGCTGCAGGGCGCCGACGGCGTGGTCTTCGTCGGGGACAGCCAGGCCCGGCGGCTGGATGACAACATCGAGAGCCTGCAGAACCTGCAGGCCAACCTGCTGGGGCAGGGGGTGGACGTCCGCACCTTCCCCATGGTCCTGCAGTACAACAAGCAGGACCTCCCGGCGGACCTGATCCTCTCCCACGCCGACCTGGACGAGGCGCTGAACTTCCGCGGGCTGCGGAGCTTCCCCGGCGACGCCCTGCGCGGGGCGGGGGTGTTCGAGACCCTGAAGGGCATCTCCGAACTGGTCCTCAAGCGGCTCGCCCAGACGGGATCCGGGGCGGCCTGATGCCCCGGCTCAACCCCCGGCACCGATTCGACTCCTACGTCGTCGGCTCCGCCAACCGGCTGGCGGTCACCGCCGCGCGCGCGGTGGCGGAGTCCCCGGGGGCGGTGTACAACCCGCTGTTCATCTACGCCGGCTCCGGCCTGGGCAAGACCCACCTGCTGATGGCTATCGGTCATCACGCCCTCGAGGTCAACCCGCAGCTCACGGCGGAGTACCTCACCCTCGACGAGTTCATCGAGGCGTTTCACGCCGCCATCGGGCAGGGGCAGGGCGAGGCCTACCGCCACCGCTACGCCGACGTCGGGGTGCTCCTGGTGGACGACGTGCAGTTCCTGACCCACCGGCGGGAGATGCAGGCGGAGCTGCTGCGGCTCACCAACACGATGCTCAGCGCCGGGCGCCAGATCGTCCTCTCCAGCGACCGGCCGCCCAACGAGATCTCGGCCCTCGACGAGCGCCTGATCCAGCGGTTCGCGGGCGGGCTGGTCATCGACATCTCCGCCCCGGACTACGAGACCCGGGTCGCGATCCTCCGGCGCCAGGCCGAAGAGCGGAAGGCGGCCTTCGATCCCAGCGTGCTCGAGGCGGTCGCAACCCTGCCCATCGGCAGCATCCGGGAATTGATCGGCGCGTTCAACCGGCTGGTGGCGTACCAGGCGGTACAGGCGGCGCCGATCACCTCCGCGGAGGCCCGGGCGCTGCTCGCGCGCTCCATGCCCCAGACGGCCCGGGCGGCGCCGGGGCCGCCGGAACCGGCGACCGCCACCCTGGTCGGCGCCGGGGAGATCAGTGGGGGGCCGGAGGCACCCCCGGCGCCCCCCGTCGCGCTGCCCGGGCTCACGGGGGACGAGTTCGGCGCGTTTCTGTCGGAGATCTCCTCCGCCGTCGCACGGCAGGTGGAGGCGTGGCGCGGCCGCGTGGCCGAGGCCATCCTCCGCTGGCAGGGAGAGGGGTTCCGGACCGCGCGGCTGGAGCTGCTGCTCGAGGGAGAGGCGCCGGTGGATCCCGATGCCGCCCTGCGCGACTTCGAGGAGGACATCGAACGGCTCAAGCTGCTCGAGGGGGAGGCGCGCGAGCTGGATCCCCAAGTGGGGGACCAGCCCGCGTTCCGGGATCCGGACCGGGTGGACGAGGCGCGGATGGAGGTGGAGCGCGCGCGGGAGGGGTTGAGCCCGCCCCCCGGCCCCTCCCCCATCTGGCGGGTGGAGGAGTTCGTCGAATCCGGGCCCAACCGGCAGGTCACCCAGGCGGCGCGCCAGGTGCTGGAGCAGCCGGGCGTGGCGTACAACCCGCTGGTCGTCTTCGGGCCGCTCGGGGTGGGGAAGACCCACCTGCTCCACGGTCTCGGCAACGTGCTGGCGGCCGCACCCGGGGCGGTGGTGGCCTGCCAGGGGGCGCAGGATTTCGTGGACGAGCTGATCAAGGCGATCGAGCGCGACCGGGTCAGCTGGTGGAAGTCCCGGTACCGCCGGGTCACCGCGTTCCTGCTGGACGACGTGCACCTGCTGGCCGGGAAGGACCGGACCCAGGAGGAGCTCTTCTGGCTCTACAATCAGCTGGCGGACCAGGGGCGCCAGATGGTGTTCACCTCCCAGGTACCGCCCCAGGAGCTGGACGGCATCGAGTCCCGGCTCCGCACCCGGCTGGAGGCGGGGCTGGTGGTGGAGCTGCCGACCCCGGACCGGGAGGTGCGCGAGGCGATCGTTACCCGCCTGCTGCACGACCGGCTCGGCGAAGTGGATGCCGAACTCTGCGCCTACCTCGCCGGGCGGCCGGTCGACACCGTCCGGGGCCTGCAGGAGCTGGTGCAGCGGGTGCTCGAGACGGCCGACACCGAACGCGCCCGGCCCACCGCCGCCCTCGCGCGGCAGGTGCTGGAGGGGAGCCCCGCCGGGCCGACGCGGCGCACCACGGCCGGGCGGAGCAGTGGCCTGCTCACCCCGACCGGGAGCCTTCGCAGCCGCGAGAAGATGGTCTGGGACTGGCCGGACATCCCCGACCGCCTCATCGAGGATCAGCGCTGATGGCGATCAAGGGAAGCCTCAAGGAAGCGAGCCTGCCGGACGTGCTCCAGCTGCTGGCGCTGGGGAAGAAGACCGGCTGCCTGGCCGTCGCCGACCGGCAGAACTTCGGCTACATCTATTTCGACGAGGGGCGCATCAGCTACGCGTCCATCGTCAACCGGCGCGACCGCATCGGGGACCTGCTGCGGAAGAACCAGCTGGTCACCAGCGACCAGCTCGACCAGGCCATCCGGGTGCAGGAGGTGCATCGGGAGCGCCGCCTGGGGGACATCCTGATCGAGCTGGGCGTCGTCACCCGGGAACAGCTGGAGCGGCTGCTTTTCCTCCAGATCGAGGAGGCGGTCTACCACCTCTTTGCCTGGGTCCAGGGGACGTTCAACTTCGAGGCGGGCGTCAAGCCCGAGCCGCAGGTCTTCACCGTCTCCATCAACCCGGAATCGCTGCTCCTGGAAGGGGCCCGGCGGGTCGACGAATGGAGCCAGATCGAAAAGAAGATCCCGACGTTCGATCTGATCTTCGCGGTGGACCCGGGGCATGTCCCCGGCGACGACGTGGAGCTCTCGCTGGCCCAGCGCCGCATCCTGCCCCTGCTGGACGGCAGCCGGGACGTGCGGCAGGTGATCGACGAGTGTTCGCTCATCGAGTTCGAGGCCGCCACCGCGCTCTTCGGGCTGATCACCGCCGGGTATGCCCGGCGGGTCGGGACCTCCGGCAAGGCGGCCGCCCCCACCGCCAACGACAGCCGGGTCCGGGAGCACCAGAATCTCGGGGTCGCGTTCTACAAGACCGGCATGCTCGACGAGGCCCAGCGGGAGTTCCGCCGGGTGGCCGATCTCCGCCCCGAGGACCCGGGGGCGCACTTCTTCCTGGGGCTGATCGCGCTCAAGCAGGCCCGGTGGCTCGAGGCGGTCGAGGCGCTGCAGGAGGCCGCGGACCGGGGCGGACGCCGGGCGTCGGCGCTGCACAACCTCGCGTTCGCCTTCGAGCAGCTGGGCCGCCTGTCCGAGGCGGAGGCGGCGTACGCGGAGGCGGCGTCCAAGGCACGGGAGGATCCGCGCATCATGCTGGGCTGGGGCGTCGCCGCCCTCAAGCGCAACGATCCCGAGGTGGCGCTTGGCCGGTTGCAGCGCGCCGGCGAACTCTGGGGGGAGCGCGTCTTCCCGGCCACCTGGTACTGGGCCATGGCCCTCGCCGTGGGGGGCCAGGGGGACCTGAACGGCGCGCTGGCGATCGCGACGGAGGGGACTGAGCGGCACCCCGGCATCGCGGCCCTGCGCAACAACCTGGCGGTGCTGCAGGAGCTCGCCGGCGACCTGCCGCTGGCAGAGGTGACGCTGCGCACGGCCCTGGCGGAGAACCCCACCCTGGCCCAGGTCTCCAAGAACCTCGGGGACCTGCTCTACCGCGCTGGCCGCTACGACGATGCCTTCGAGGCGTATGAGCGCGCCGCCAAGCTCGCGCCGTCGCTGGGCGATGACCTGTTCTTCAAGATGGGCAACATCGCCTTCAAGCGGCGGGACCGGGACCGGGCCCGCGCCTGCTGGCGACGGGTGACCGAGATCAATCCCGGCCACCAGCTCGCCCGCGCCAACCTCGACACCCTCGAAACGTCGGCATGACGCAGGTCGAGGATCCGGGGTTCGCCCTCCTGGCCGAGCGGATCGCCGGCCGGACCGGGCTCGATGTGGGGGCCTACAAGGACCGCTGCCTGCGGCGCCGCATCGCGGTCCGCATGCGGGCCTGCGGCGTCGCCAGTTACGGCGAATACGTGGCGATCCTCGACACCCGCCCCGCCGAGTTCGACCTGCTGCTCGACGCCCTGACCATCAACGTCACACGCTTCTTCCGGAATCCGGAGACCTGGGCCTGGATGGGCGCGGAGGCGCTGCCCGCGCTGCTGCTGGCCCGGGAGGGCCGGCTCCGGGCCTGGAGCGCGGGGTGCGCCTCCGGCGAGGAGCCGTACACCATCGTGATGCTGGTCGCGGAGGTGCTGGGCCGGCTGCAGCACCCGGACTGGCTGCCGCGACTGCACGTGGACGCCACCGACCTGGACCGCGCCTCCCTCGACACCGCGCTGGCCGCGGAATATCCGCAGGCGGCCTTCTCCGAGGCCGATCCCGCGGTGATCGCCCGCTGGACGGACCCGACGGAGCACGGCCGCCGCCGGGTGCAGGCACCGCTGCGCGCCGTGGTCCACCTGCGGCGCCTCGACCTGCTGCGCGAGCCCGCGCCGCAGCGCGCCTATGACCTCATCTGCTGCCGGAACGTGATCATCTATTTCGACCGCCCCACGCAGGAACGCCTGATGGAAGGGTTCGCCGCCCGGCTGGCCCCCGACGGGCTGCTGGTGCTGGGCAAGGTGGAGACCATCCTGGGGGCGGCGCGCCACCAGCTGCAGCTGGTGGAGCCGCGCGAACGCGTCTACCGGCGGGCGGGCTGATGCCGCGCGAACTCTTCGTCGGCGTCGCGGAATGCACCGCGGGCGCCGCCGATGCCGTGCTCGCCGCGCTCGGCCTCGGAAGCTGCATCGCCGTGATCCTGTTTGACGCGGAGCGCGGGATCGGCGGGATGGCCCACATCCTCCTCCCGTCCCGATCCCTGAGCCGCGCGACCGACAATCCCGGGCGCTTTCCCCAGACCGCGCTGCCCCTCCTGGTGGACCGGATGCTGGCGCTGGGGGCGGATCGGCGCGCGCTCACCGCCCGGCTCGTCGGGGGTGCCAGCATGTTCGCCGGCCTGGCGCCGTCGGGCTCGATGCAGATGGGGGACCGCAACGTGATCGCGGTCCGGGAGGTGCTCAATCAGCTGGCCATCCCTATCGTGGGCGAGGAGGTCGGCGGCACCTCCGGCCGCTCGGTCTGGTTCACGGTCGGCACGGGGCAGGTGATGATCCGGACGGCGGGGCGCCGTGAACAGATCCTCTGAGCTCCCGGGCGTGCTGGTGGTGGACGACAGCGCCTTCTTCCGCCGGCTGGTGAGCGAGCTGATTGCAGGGTCCGGGGAGTTCCGGGTGGTGGGAACGGCCGCCAACGGCCTTGAGGCGCTGGCCCTGGTCCACACGCTCAACCCCGACCTGGTCACGATGGACCTCCAGATGCCGGAGCTCGGGGGACTGGAGGCGATCGGGTACATCATGTCCGAGGCGCCGCGGCCGGTGGTGGTGGTGAGCGCGCATGCCGGGCGGGGCACCCCCGGGGCCATCCGAGCCCTCGAACTGGGCGCGGTGGAACTGGTCACGAAGGATGATGGCCAGGGCCACATGTCCGCGATCCGCATGGCGCCCCGGCTGCTGAGCGCGCTCCGCGCCGCCGCCGCGGCCGACGTCCGCCGGGTGCCGGTGCTGGCCCGGCCGCGGCCGAGCAGTCCCCACGTGCCGGCCGCCCGGTCAGGAGAGGCGCGGCGGGTCGTGGCGATTGCCGCCTCCACCGGGGGCCCCCGGGCCCTGGCGGAACTGGTGCCGGCGCTGCCGGTCGGGCTCGAGACCGCGCTGCTGATCGTGCAGCACATGCCGGCCGGCTTCACCCGGAGCTTCGCCGAACGGCTGAATGGGCTGAGCGCCTTCCAGGTCGTGGAAGCGGAAGCGGACATGCCGGTGCGGACCGACACGGCGTACGTCGCGCCCGGGGATTATCATATGCGCGTGGAGCGTGGCGACGACGGCCTGCGGCTCCGGCTCGACCAGGAACCGGCGGTGTGGGGCGTGCGGCCGGCCGCCGATCCGCTGTTCCACTCGGTGGCGGCCGATTTTCGGAGCGCCGCCCTCGGGGTCGTGCTCACCGGGCTGGGGCGGGACGGGGCCGCGGGCCTCCGGGCGATTCACGACGCGGGCGGCGTCGGCGTGGCGCAGGACCGGGGCACGGCGACCATCTACGGTATGCCCGGCGCGGCGCTCGAGGCCGGGGGCACCGACCTGGTACTGCCGCTGCAGGCCATGGCGGAGCGGATCGGTGCCCTGCTCCGGGAGATGCCGCGCCGCTGAGGCGGGGCCGGGACCAACAGGAGAGGCGGTCAGATACCCGTGGCACGCAGTCGGTACGGTCAGGCCACCGCCGGCGACGAACTGCAGTTCATCGTCTTCCGGCTCGGCACCCAGGAACTGGCGCTCGACATCTTTCAGGTCGTGCGGATCCTGCCCTACGCGCCCCCGGCGCTGCGCCCGGGCGCCCCGGCGTTCGTCGGGGGCTGGCTGCAGTATGACGGTGCCCCGGTGCCCCTCATCGACCTGCGTACCCGCTTCGGCCTCCCGGCCGAGGTACAGGAGGAGACCCGCATTATGGTGCTGGACCTCGAAGGGCGCCGCATCGGCGTGGTGGTGGACTTCGTGCGGGAGGCGCTCCGGGTGGACACCCGGATGATCGGCCGGCCGGACGGGGACATCCCGGGGGTACCGCCGGACCTGGTGAGCGGGGTGGTCCACCGTCCGGGCCGCAGCATCGCGATCATCAGCGGCGCCCGCCTGCTCGGTCCGTCCGAACGCCAGGCCCTCGCGGAGGTGCGCGCGTGAGTGACGGACCCACGCCGGACCCGCTGGTGAATGGCTACCGGCAGCAGTACCAGGAAATTGCCGGCCGCCTGGAGGCCGCCGGGTCCGCGGCCCAACGGGAGGCGGTGAAGCGAGAGATCATTGCCTTCTTCAAGCGGGTGGATGCCGCCCTGGCGGACCTCGGGCAGGTGAAGGAGGAGATCCGCGCGCTGGTGGAACGCTTCAAGCAGGTGGCCGCGGCCACCGACACCGCCCAGGCGCCGCAGTTCACCGGTGCCCGGCCGGTGGTGCAGCAGGATCACCTCGGCGCCTCCACCTATGTCGAGAAGGGGTGGAGCCTCATCTCCCTGGGGGACTACGCCGGCGCCATCCAGGCCCTGACCAGGGCCCTGACCCTGGCGCCCTCGGAGGTGCAGGCCCAGTCGCTGCTGGGCTGGGCCCAGATGCTCAACGAGGAGTACGATGAGGCCCTGACCACCTTCTCACGAGTCCTGATGAAGGAGCCGGCCAACTCACTGGCCCGGATCAACGTCGGCTACATCTGCCTCAAGAAGCGCATTTTCGGTGAGGCGATCGAACACCTCAGCAAGGCCATCCGGCTGGACAACGACCGGAAGGCCACCCTGTACGCGCACTATTACCTGGGTCTGGTGTATCTCGAACGGGAGATGTTCGAGGACGCGGTCACCTTCTTCCAGAAGACCCTCAAGCTCGGCCCCAACCTGCTCGAGGCCTACTACGAGCTGGGCCGGGCCAACTGGTTCATGGGGGATCGCGACGCGGCCCTGGCGGCGTGGAACGACGGCTTCAAGGCCAACAAGTTCAACCCATGGGGCAAGCGCTGCAAGGAAATGCTCGACCTCACCGCCGCCGGAGGCGACCCCCCTCGCACGGCCTCGTAGCGCTGCTCCTGCTGTCGCCGCCGCAGCTGCCCCAGGCGGTCCAGGTCGGCCCGGTGACCGTGGTCGCGGCCCCCGCCCACCGGGGGATGGCGATGATGCTGGCCGAACGGACCGATCGCCCCCTCGAGTGGCCCGGCCTCGGGCGCCGGACCCCGCCGCCCTTCACCCTGGTCCTGGCCGACGACTCCTCCACCCTCGCCCGGCTCACCCGCGGGCGGGCGCCCGGCTGGGGCGCCGGGGTGGCATTCCCCGCGGCGCGCACCATCCTCCTCCGGGCCGACCTGCCCCAGCTGGAACAGACCCTGCGCCATGAACTGGGCCACCTCGTGCTCCGGGACAGCATCCGGGGACGGTTGCCGCTCTGGTTCGAGGAGGGGTATGCGTCCCTCGGCTCGGGGGAATTCGACCGGTCCGACGCGCTGGCGCTCAACCTCGCCGTGGCCGCAGGCCGGCTGCCGACCCTCCGGGAACTCGACGCGATGCTGCGCGGTTCGGCGGTGAGCGCCGACCTTGCCTACGGTCTGGCGGCCTCGGCGGTGGATGAGCTGGCCCGCCGGCCCCCTCCCGGGGGACTGGCCCCCCTGCTGCGGCGGCTCATGGAGAATGAGTCCTTCCGGGATGCGCTGCTCGCCAGTACGGGACAGTCGGAGGACCAGTTCGAGGTGGCCTGGCAGGCGGGCCTCCGCCGGCGCTACAACCTGCTGACCTGGCTGGCGACGGGGGGGCTCTGGGCCCTGCTGGCGTGCAGTCTGGTGATTCTCTGGTGGGAGCGACGGAGGCGGGACCAGCCGCGCCGGGAGGCGCTGAACTTGGGGTGGGAGCTGCCCCCCGAGGGCCCGCCGGAGTCGGGGGAAGTTGACCCGCGGGCGCCACCACAGTAAGCTCAATCCCCATGCCAAGTTCCGACTCTGCCGCCTCCGGGCACCAGCTCCGGTTCGGGCGGCGAAACGTGGTGCTGCTGGGGTTGGCCGTCGTCTCCCTCGTGGCGGGCTATGCCTGGCTCAACGCCGGCGGCACTACCGGCGCGGCGGCCCTGCTGGTGCTGGGCTACTGCGTATTGTTTCCCCTCGGCATCGCGCTCTGACGCGAGCCGGTGCAGCGGGACTGCACCACGGACCGCCCTGGCGGTCCGTCCGCGTGTGTATCCCGGGCGAATAGCTCAGCTGGTCCAGAGCGCCTGCCTTACACGCAGGATGTCGGGGGTTCGAATCCCTCTTCGCCCATTCTGTGACCCGATGGATCCACCGCGCTCGGCACGACGTATGCACTGCATGCCGGCGTCACCCTTCCGTGGAGAGTGTTGAAATGCGCGTGGCACGTGTGATGACGCTGGGCCTGGTTCTGCTCCCCTTCGCGGGGCTCTCCGGACAGATCCCGACCCGCCGGCCAGCCACTCCCCAGGGCAATGCGGCAGCCACCCGGCTCCTGGTCGGCAATCCGCATGTCTTCACCGCGGTGGATTCAGCGCCGGCGGTGACCATCGGCGAGGGGATGCGCAACCGGATGGACAAGCTGGTGGGTTCCCAGTTCCGGGTGGTGACGCGCACCGAGATGAATGATGCCCTGCTGCAGTACGGCTACCCCAAGGACGCGATTCTCTCCCAGCTGCCGCTCCGCAGCCTGGCGCAGTCGCTGAACGGGCGGGTGGCGATCGCCTCGACGCTCACCAAGGACCCCGGCGGCCGCTATACCCTGACGGCGCGGCTGGCCGGGCTCAACGATGATGCCGGCAACGTGGTGGTCGTGAACCAGGCGGCCGGACAGCCGCTGCCGGAACTCGGGGCGAAGACGGCGGAGGGTTTCCAGGCGGCGATCAAGGCGTGGCCCGATGCCAAGGCCTGCGTCGACCAGGCGAAGAACGCCCCGGAGAAGGCCGCCCAGGCCGCGAAGAAGGCGATCACCGTGCTCCCCAACCATGGCCTCGCGAACCTCTGCCTGGCCCAGATGGCGCTGACCCGCGGAGGCAAGGCGGATAGCGCCGAGGCGATGCGGTACCTGCAGGCCGCGGTGAAGGGCGACCCGCTCAGCCTCAACGCCTGGACCCTGGTTGCGGCGGGCCACGAGGCGTCGGGGGACACCACCACCACCGTGGCGGCCCTCAAGCAGATGCTGGTGATCGCGCCGACCAACCAGCCGCTCCGGGACCTGGTCTTCAAGAAGCTGCTCGCCTACGGCCGGGTGGAGGAGGCCGAGCAGGTGGCGGATGATGGCCTGAAGCTGGACCCGAGCAACGTGGACATGTACGACCTGCGGGCCAACGCGCGCATCTTCCGGGAGAACTACAGCGGCGCGCTCGACGACCTCGAGCAGATCATCGCGCTCGACTCGACCCGGGCCGACTCGACCTTCTACGGGAAGTACCTGGCCACCGCCAGCGTCCGGCCCGACACGGCGCGACTGGTCCGCTGGGCCGGGCTCGCGCTCCGGAAATTCCCGGACAACCTGACACTCATCAAGCAGGCCGCGGGGGCGTACTCGCAGGTGGGGCTCTCCGACAGCCTGCTCGGGACCCTCACGCTGCTGGTCGCGAAGGGCGCCACCGCGGAGGATACCGGCTCCGCCGTCGGGCTCGCGCTGCAGGAGGCCAAGAATCACCAGGACGCCAAGCGCTATCCGCAGGCGATGCCGTTCATTGACTTCGCCGCCGCCCACGGCGATGCCCAGGCCAAGGAAGGCGCGGCCGGCCTGCTGCTCAACGGCACGCTTCCGCTGATCCAGCCGCCCCAGGACTGGAAGGCGGCCGCCGACGGGTTCCGCCGGGTGAACACCCTGGCCAACCCCCAGAGCCGGTATGTCCCGATCTCCAGTTACTTCCTCAGCCTGGCGCTGGTGAACCTGATCATCGCGGCGGACAAGGAAGCCGAAACCCAGAAGTCGTGCGATGTGGCCCGCTCGGTCGAGGGGCTGATCACCGAGGGGGAGGAGGCGCTGGCCACGTCGCTGCCCTACATCGAGGGGGCTGGGGCGAGCCAGAAGGGCACCTATGACCAGCTCAAGACGTACCTCGGGGGACAGAAGCCCCGGACTGCGTCGATGATCCGGGTGTACTGCAAGTAGGCAGGCAATGGGGTGGCCCCCTACCATCGGGGTCACCCCCTGTCTATATTCTCGCCCCGCAACGCCTTGGGGCTGTAGCTCAGCTTGGTTAGAGCGCCGCACTGTCACTGCGGAGGTCGCGGGTTCGAGCCCCGTCAGCCCCGTTGTCCGCTCGATCCTCACCCCGTCCGGCCCGCCGGACGGGGTGCGTGCTTTCCCCCCTCTGGCGCAGGGCCGCCGTGACTGACGCCGCCGCCTTCGAACACCAGCCGGTGCTGCATGCCGAGATCGCGGCCCTCGTCACGGGCGTCGCGCGGATGGTGGACGCCACCCTCGGGGGCGGCGGACACGCGGCGCTGTTCCGCGAGGCCGGCGCGCAGGTGCTTGGGATCGACCGGGACCCACGGGCGCTCGCCGCCGCCCGCCGCCGGCTGGGAGAGGATGGGGTGACCTTCCTGGAGGCGCCCTACGCCTCCGACCGGGCGCTCGCCGCGATCCGGAGCTTCCGGCCTGATTTCATCCTCCTCGATCTCGGCGTCTCCTCCCCCCAGCTCGATGACGAGGCCCGGGGCTTCACCTTCCGGCCGGGCGCGCCGCTCGACATGCGGATGGGGGACGATGGCCCCACCGCGGCCGACCTGCTGAATGAGGCGTCGGAGGGAGAGCTGCGGACCGTCTTCGCCGACTTCGGGGACGAGCGCCAGGCGGGCCGACTGGCCCGGGAAGTGATGCGGCGCAGGGGGAACGAGCCCTTCGCCACCAGCGACCACCTGGTGAACGCCATCCGCGCGGTGCTGGGCCCCCGGAGCGGCCCCCCGGACTTCGCCCGGCTGTTCCAGGCGGTGCGCATCGCCGTGAATGACGAGCTGGCCGGACTGGCGGAGGCCCTGCCGGCCATGCGGGATGCGCTCACCCCCGGTGGGAGAATCGCGGTCATCAGTTATCATTCGGGCGAGGACCGGACCGTCAAGCACAGCTTCCAGGACTGGGCCCGCTCCTGCATCTGCCCGCCGGAGCAACCGCTGTGCACCTGCCGGGGCCGCCCGCTCGGCCGCCTCGAGCCGCGCAAGCCGGTCTATCCTTCAGCCGACGAACAGGCCGCAAACCCGAGGTCACGCAGTGCCACCCTCCGCATCTTCCGCACCGCCGAGGTTTAGGGGCCGCCACTGGGTGATGCTGTGGCTGGTGCTCTTCCTCGGCGTCGCGGTGGCCGTGAACGCCCGCCAGGCGTCCGCCTCCCAGCTGGCGGAACAGCTGGGGAAGCTGCGGGAACAGCGCACCGCCCTGGAGGCGCAGCAGGCCGCACTCGAGCGGGAGATCCGCCTCGCCACCAGCCGCAAGGTGCTGGGACAGCGGGCCGAGGCCGAGCTCGGGCTGCACCAGCCGCTGAACGGGGAACTGCAGGTGCTGCCGCTCGGCCCGGGGACCCGCTGAGCCATGGCCAAGCCCGCCGCCCGGATCGGACTGCTGCAGGCAATGCTCCTGCTCGGCGCCCTGGCCGTGGTGGGCCGGGCCGGCCAGCTGCAGCTGGTGGAGGGGGCGAAGTGGCGGGCGGAGGCGGAGCAGTCGCGGAAGGAGCGGGTGGTGCTGCCCGCCCGCCGGGGCGGGATCTACGACCGCAACGGCGACGCGCTCGCGGTGACCCAGGAGTACTTCGAGGTTGGCATCGCGCCCAACGAGCTGCGCAGCCCCGTCCGCGATGCCCGGACCATCGCCAAGGCGCTCAAGCTGCCGGTGGCGCGGGTGCAGCGGGATATCGCCACCAGGAAGTGGGTGCCGTACCCGGGGCCGTATAACGGGCTCGAGGTGCAGGACCTGCGCGGGCTCCGGGGGGTGTACCTCGATGGCGAGTACCAGCGCCACTACCCTGCGGGTCCGCTCGCGCGGGCGGTGATCGGCGGGCTCACCGCCGACAGCGGGCGGGGGGCGAGCGGCATCGAGCTGGCGCTCGACGCCGAGTTGCATGGTGCCCCGGGCGAGGCGGTGGTCCTCAAGGACTCCCGTGGCCGGCGCTACGTCTCTCCCTCCCGGCTGGAGCGCGAACCGGTGCCCGGCCGCGACGTCTATCTCACCATCGACGCCGAGCTGCAGGAGATCGCGGAACGCGCCCTGGAGGACGCGACCCGGGAGTTCGAGGCCCGGGGCGGCGACATCGTGATCCTCGATGTCCACACCGGGGAACTGCTGGCGCTGGCCTCGCGGACCCGGGACGGCGATCGCTCGGTCACCCATCGCGCCACCTTCTTCACCGATCCGTTCGAGCCGGGCTCGACCGCCAAGCTGTTCACCGCCGGTGCGCTGCTCACCCACGCGCGGGTGGATTCCACCGATGAGGTGTTCGCCGAGAATGGCGCGTGGCGCTTCCCGACCAACTCCCGGGGGACGTTCCGCACCATCAACGACGTGCACAAGATCCAGGGCAACGTGACCCTGGCCGGCGCCATCAAGTACTCCAGCAACATCGCCATGGCCAAGTTCTCCGAGCGGCTCACCCCGACCGAGCAGTTCGAGGCCCTGCGCGCGTTCGGCTTCGGCAGCCCCGCCGGGGTGGAGTTTCCGTCGGAGGCCCGCGGCGAGCTGCGCATGCCCCACCTGTGGGACTCGTACGCCAAGGCCAGCGTGGCGATGGGATATGCCTTCGCGGTGACGCCGGTCCAGCTCGCCGCCGCGTACGGCGCGATCGCCAATGACGGCGTCCTGCTCACGCCGACGCTGGTGCGGGAGGTCCGGGCGCCGGGGGGCAAGGTGCTGTACCGGCACCGGCCCGAGCCGGTGCGGCGCGCCGTGAGCCCCGACGTCGCGGCCCGGCTGCGGGCGTACCTGCAACTGGTGGTGGGGGACGGCGGCACCGCGGAATCGGCGCAGCTGGCCAACTACCCGATCGCCGGGAAGACCGGCACGGCGCTGCGCTACGACGGCGGTCGCTACCAGGACGGGCACTACACCGCCTCGTTCGCGGCGATCTGGCCGGCGGACCAGCCCCAGCTGGCCATGGCCGTGAAGCTGGATGACCCCCGAGGCAGCCGGTACTACGGCGGCACCACCGCGGCTCCCATGACCCGCGCGATGCTGCAGGAGGCGCTGGCCAGCCGCCGGAGCGCGATCGACCGGCGCCGGCTGGTGGGGCCGGCCGTGCCGGCGGAAACGGCGCCGGCCCCCGAGCGGGAGGAACCGGAAGTGTCCCGCGTGGTGTTCGGGCTTCCGCTCCAGGCGGACACGGCCGCGGGCCCGGGACGGCGTCCGGTGCCGAACGTGGCGGGGAGCTCGCTGCGGAAGGCCGCGAACACCCTCCACCGGCGCGGATTCCGGGTCGCGGTCCGGGGCAGCGGCCTGGTCCGGCGCACCACGCCGGTGGCCGGCGATTCCGCCGGCTTCGGCGCCATCGTCACGATGTGGGCGGAGTAAGATGAATCATTCGCTGCACGACCTCGCCGAGGCGCTTCGGCGGGCGGGATTGCTCCGCACCGCGGCGGCGGCCAATCCGGCCCTGAGCGGCCTCACCGCCGACAGCCGCAGCGTGCGGCCCGGGATGATCTATGTCGCGGTGCGCGGCTCCCAGACCGACGGCCACCGGTTCCTCGGGGACGCAATCGGTCGCGGCGCCGCCGCGGTGGTGGTGGAGCGGCTGGACGGGGTCACCGTGCCCGCCCTGGAAGTCGAGGATGGCCGCCGGGCGGCGCTGGTGCTGGGCCGCGCCTGGCACGGCGACCCCGCGGCCCGGCTCACCCTCCTGGGCGTGACCGGGACCAACGGCAAGACCACCACCACCGCGCTGGTGCGGCACCTGTTCAACGGCTCCGGCAAGGCGGGGAGCATCGGCACCCTGGGCGCCTTCGACGGGGCCGGGCGGGCCGTGGAATCCACCGCCGGTTCGCTCACCACGCCGGGCCCGATCGACCTGCAGGCCACCTTCGCCGCGATGGTGGCCCGCGGGGTCACCCATGTGGCCATGGAAACCAGCTCCCACAGCCTCGACCAGGGGCGGCTCGACGGCCTGAGCTTTGCCGCCGGGATCTTCACCAACCTCACCCGCGACCACCTCGATTACCACGGCACCATGGAGGCGTACCTCGCCGCCAAGCTCAAGCTCGACGGCCTGCTGGCGCCGCGCGGCGTGCAGGTGGTGAACGCCGATGATCCGGCCTGGGCGGCCCTGCCCGCGGGCCGCACCCGGATCACCTTCGGCTTCGGGACCGGCGCGATGGTCCACCCGGCGGACCTGGTGCAGGGCAACACCGGGAGCCGCTTCCGGCTCAAGACGCCGGCCGGGGCCGCGGAGGTGGCGCTGCCCCTCCTGGGCGAGTTCAACGTCGCCA
>JANRJZ010000249.1:0-3351 GCA_033763675.1 Gemmatimonadota bacterium | reverse complement strand
TAGGCGATTGGGGGATTGGGGGATTGGGCGCTTCGGCCCGGTGCCACTTCAAGTGATTCCTCGGTCGCTCCGCTCCCTCGGAATGACAGCCGCGGGGGGAAGGCGGTTGGGCGGTTAGGCGCCTAGGCGGCGCGGCGACGGGAGATGCGCACCGACGGCGACTCGGAGGAGGCAGCCCTGGGACGGGACGACGCATGCGGGAGTCGAGCCGGTGGGGCGCATCGCCCCGGCCGAATCGAGATGCAATGGCCGCAGGGGCGCATCACCGCCGGGCGAACTGCCCCGCAGGGGGCGAAGGAATCCCCCACCCCCCGAGCGGAGGGTGGGGGATCGCTATGCCGCGCTGCGCGCTCCTTGCGATGACAACTGGGGCTACCCCCGGCACCGCCTAATCGCCCAATCGCCTAATCGCCCAATCGCCTTACCGCCGGATGGTGGTCGTGATCGAAGCGCTGTTATTCCCCGGCACCGGATCGGTCTCCGTGGCCGACACGCTGGCGGTGGTCGTAACGACTCCTCGGGCGGTGGGCCGCGCGGTCACCGCCACCCACGCACTGGCGCCGCTGGCCAGCGAGGCCAGGGTGCAGGTGACGGTGCGGCCGCCGGTGCAGCTCAGCCCCGGCGAGAAGGCGATCGCCGTCCGGACCAGGGTGGAAGGCAGCCTGACCACCAGGCGCACGCCGGTGGCGGCGGCGGGGCCCGCGTTCTGGGCCGTGGCGGTGATCGTGGTGCGCCCGCTCAGCCGGATGGGGTCGGGGTTGTCGGTCAGGGTCAGCCCGAGGTCCGCATCAGTCGGCGGCGGCGGCGGTGGCCCCTGCGGGTCGTCGAGCCGGGAGGTGGTGCCGCCCACCACATAGAGGATCGGCGCCGGGCCGAAGGCCATGGCCTGCGCGTAGCCGTAGGGGATGAGCGCGGTCCACGCGGCGGCGCCGGTGCTGCCCAGGACCTTGGTGACGCCCATCTGGGACATGGTGCCCGCGGCGAGGTAGGCATCGCCGGCGGCGTCGAGCTTCATCTGGGCGTGCGCCAGCAGCGCGACGCCCGGGCCGTCGGCGTCGAGGTTGGTCCAGAGCAGCGCGCCCGTGGGAGAGAGCTTGGCGAAGGCCGCCCCGAAGCTCCCGGTAGTCGGGTAACCGCTTACGATCGGGGCCTGGTCGGGGCCTACGTCCACCCGCATGCCGGCGAGTGGCACCGCCTGCTCCCAGATCGTGGCACCGGTCGGGCCCACCTTGCGGAGCAGGCTGCTGGTGGTGGTGGAGCCGTTGATCAGGTAGCTGTTGCCGGCCGCGTCGCCCGCCGCGTCGCCCGCGGTGAGGCTGGTGAAGCCGGCGAGGGTCCAGGTGGTGACGCCGTTCTGGTCCAGCCGGGCGTAGCCGTTGATGATGCCGAAGATGCCTCGGGCCGCGATGACCAGCCCGCCATCGGCGGTCCACTTGATGTTGAGCGGCGCCCCGACGCCCACCGGGTCGAACCAGGTCCACACCGTGGCGCCATCCGGCGCGAACTTCCGCACCGTCGTCCGCTGCCCGGCCGGTGAGGTACCGAGCCCGAGGACGTAGGCATTGCCCGCGGCGTCCACGAGGAGCTTCCGGGTGGAGGAGCCGTCGAACGGCAGGTCATAGACTCGGCGCCAGAGCAGCTGGCCATCCGGCGCGAACTTCATCAGCAGGCTGTTGGCGTTGACGGGACTGGAGTAGCCGGAGCGGATGGTGCCGCTCACGAAGATATTGCCCGAGGGGTCGGTCTCCACCCAGGTGGCGACCTCGTGGCGGGTGGGGTCGACGTTGTCGTACCGGACCTCCCACACCTGATTGCCGTTGGGGGCCCGCTTCATCAGGTAGATGTCGCCCGCCGGGTTGTAGTCCCAGCGCGCGGTGTACACCTCGCCGAGCGCGTTGCTGGCCACGCCGACGCCGCCGGTGTCGGCGTACCAGGTGACGGGCGGTACGCCCGCGTTGACGGACGCGAGCGGGACGCCGGTCGCCAGCGGGGACTGGGCGTCCGGGGTGCAGGCGGGGAGAAAGAGGGCGAGAAGGGGGAGGAGCCGGGGATGGAATAGAGGGCGCATGCACTGTCTCCGGAGGATCGGGCCGAGTCTGGCTGACCGTGCCAATCTCGCGCCGGGCGCATGAACGCCGCCTGAAGGAGTGCTGAATCGGGGGCACCGCTCCCGCATCCGCCCGCGGAACCTGACAAACTGCTTGCGGCGCCTGCGGTTGAGACCCTTCTGTAGCGATTCGCGTGAAGCGAATCGGGGGAGGGAGAACGGGGAACGGGGAACGGGAGACGGGAACTGGGAGGAGGGAAAAGGGAAGGTAGAAAACGGAACCGGCCACCGGCACGGGGATGATGCGGCCCGACGGCGACTCGGAGGGGGCAGCCCTGGGACGTGACGTCGCCTGCGGGAGTCGAGCCGGAGGGGCGCATCGCCCCGGCCGGATCGGAGTGCAACGCTCGGAGGGGCGCCTTGCCTCCCGCCGAATCGAGGTGCAACGGCCGGAGGGGGCGCCTCATCGCCGGGCGAAGCGATGACAGGCAGAGTTACCTCCGGCGTCCCGCCGTCCCGCCGGTCAGCTTGCGCCGAGCGGCTGGATCGTTACCCGCCCCTGATGCCGCAGGTGGGGGATGTCGGCCGTGAGCGCCCGCGCGGCCTCGAGGGTCGGGGCCACGATGATGAAATAGCCGGTGAGCCGCACCGCGTCGGAGGCCGGGGGCGCCGATGGTCCCGCGCCCTCGGGTCCAAGCACGGCCGCGGCGGGCAGGAGTTCCGCCCCGTCCACCAGCTGCCGCCGCCGCCGCAGTCCCGCCGCCCACGCCCGGTACTCCTCCACGTACGACTGCTCCGCGCCGGGGTCGGGGCCACGGAAGGCCGCGTCTTCATATAGAAGCACCATCCAGCGGGGCCCCGGCGGCGCGGGGGAGGGCGTGGTGAGGCGGCCGCCGATGAACGCCGCCACGAGCGCAGCGGCGGCCAGCGAGCGCCGGAACCATCGCCGCCCCATCGTGGCGGTGAGCGTCCCGTTGGCCCTGAGCGATTGCAGCACCCGCTGTTCCAGCCGCTCCGGCGGCTCGGGGACAGGGGCCAGCGCCCGGAGTGCCTCGGGCCGGAGATCGGAGTCGTCCGATTCCGTGGTCATGCAGGGCTCCTTTCCGGCACCAGCCATCGTCGCAGCAGGCGCCGCGCACGCGAGAGCTGGCTCTTGGAAGTGCCGACGTCCCGGCCGGTGATCATCGCGATGTCCTCGTGGGTGTATCCCTCGATGTCGTGGAGCACGATGGCCTCGCGGTACCCGGGCGGCAGCGCCGCCACCGCGGCCTGGAGGTCGAGCCGGTCATCGAGCGGGACCGGCG
>JANRJZ010000248.1:0-6812 GCA_033763675.1 Gemmatimonadota bacterium | reverse complement strand
CACCGACTTCACCCAGAAGGAGCCCGTCGAGGGGGGCGAACCCTCCGGCCGCACCGAGATCGCCTTCCTCTACGACGACAACGCCCTCTACGTCGGCGCCCGGATGCACTCCGCCGACGCTTCGAAGATCCCGACCACCGTTACCCGGCGCGACCAGTTCAGCAACGCCGAACACCTGGTCATCGCTGGATACCTACCTCGACCGGCGCACCGCGTACAGCTTCGTCATCTCCAGCGGCGGCGTCCGCGGCGACTACTACCACCCCTCCGACTCCGAGGGCTCCCGCGACTACACCTGGGACCCCGTCTGGCAGGCGCGCACCCACGTGAATGGCGACGGCTGGTTCGCCGAGGTACGCATCCCCTTCTCCCAGCTCCGCTTCACCGCGGCGGGGAGCCAGACCTGGGGCATCCAGATCAACCGCTGGATGCCGCACGCCAACGAGGACGTGTACTGGATCGTCATCCCCAAGAACGAGAACGGCTGGGCCAGCCGCTTCGGGCTGCTCACCGGCATCGAGGGGGTCCGCCCCTCCCGGCGCATGGAACTGCTCCCCTACGTCGCCGCCAACGCCACCTTCGAGGACGCGCCGTCGGCCGATCCCTTCAACGATGGTAGCGACTACACCGCCCGCGCCGGCGCCGATTTCAAGATGGGCCTGGGCCCGAACCTCACCCTCGACGCCACCGTCAACCCCGATTTCGGCCAGGTCGAGGCCGACCCCGCCGAGGTGAACCTCTCCGCCTTCGAGACCTTCTTCAGCGAGCGGCGGCCGTTCTTCACCGAGGGGGCACAGCTCCTCCGGGGCGGCGGGCCGGGCTACTTCTACTCCCGTCGCATCGGCACCGCGCCGCGCGGCGACGTCACCGGCGACTACGTGGACCGCCCCGACAACGCCACCATCCTCGGCGCCGCCAAGGTCACCGGCCGCCTCCGCGGCGGCACCTCGGTGGGCTTCCTCACCGCCTTCACCGACCGCGAGGTGGGACGCGGCTACATCGCCGACAGCGCCCGCTTCACCCGGAGTGAGATCGAACCCTTCACCGGCTACGGCATCGGGCGGGTGCAGCAGGAGTTCGGCGCCAACCAGTCGGTGGCCGGCCTCTCCCTCACCTACATGGAACGCTCCCTGGGAGACTCGGCGCTGAGCAGCTTCCTGGCCCGCCGGGCCATCACCGGTGGCGGCGACTGGAACCTCCGCTTCAAGGGCGGCGCCTACGAGCTGGGCGGCTTCCTCGGCTTCAGCCACGTCACCGGGACGCCGGAGGCGATGCTTGCCGTGCAGCAGGCGCCGGCCCACTTCTTCCAGCGCCCCGACGCCACCGAGTTCTCCCTCGACTCGAACGCCACCAGCCTTACCGGCTGGGCGGCCTCGCTCCGGGCGGCGAAGAACGCGGGACGACACTGGCTCTGGAGTGTCACCGCCGCCACCGAATCCCCCAAGTTCGAGCTCAACGACATGGGGCAGCTGCAGAGCGCCAACGATGTCGAGACCTTCGGCCAGCTGCGCTACCGGGAGAACCAGCCGGGGAAGCACTTCCACCGGTGGAGCAGCAACTTCTTCCTGGGCCGCGGGTGGAACTACGGCGGCGTCACCCGGTGGACCGAGAGCTCCCTCGGCAACAGCTTCACCTTCAAGAACTACTGGAGCGCCTTCGTCGGCGTCTACGGCTTTGCCCGGGGCCAGAGCGACGACCTCACCCGCGGCGGCCCGCTGATGGGGAGCGTCGCGGGCATCGGCGGGGACCTGGAACTGCAGGGGAGCGAAGGACGGCCGGTCTTCTGGCAGGGCTCGTTCAGCTGGCGGGAGGACGAGGCGGGGGGCTCGCGGCGGTCGCTGGAGGCCGAGCTCTCGGTGCGGCCCAGCCCGGCGGTGCGGGTGAGCCTCGAGCCGGGGTGGCAGAAGGACATCGTCAGCCGGCAGTACGTCACCCGGGTGAGCGGCGGCAGCGCGGCGACCTACGGCCAGCGCTACGTCTTCGCCTTCGTGGACCGGACCACGCTGTCATCCGCCTTCCGGGTCAACTACGCCTTTACCCCGGACCTGAGCCTCGAGCTCTACGGCGAACCGTTCGCGGCGAGCGGGCGGTACTACGACTTCGGCGAACTGCCCCGGGCGCGGAGCTTCGGCATCCGGAAGTACGGCACCGACGGTACCACCATCACCAAGCAGCCGGACGGCTCCCGCACCGTCACCGACGGGGCGCAGAGCTTCGTCATCGGTGACCGCGACTTCAACGTCCTCTCCTTCCGCAGCAACCTCGTGCTCCGGTGGGAGTGGCGGCCGGGGAGCACCCTCTTCGTGGTGTGGCAGCAGGACCGGTCGGGGGAGGCCAGGCGGAGCGTGGGGGCGCGGTCGCTCTTCGACTCCTTCAAGGCCGACGGCGGGCAGTTCCTCGCGGTGAAGATGAGTTACTGGCTGGCGGCCAGGTAAGACTTCCGACACGGAAAAACGGAAACACGGAAGACTCTGTACTTCCGTTCTTCCGTTATTCCGTGTCGAAATAATCGCAGTGCCAACCTAGGGGAAGATCCCCCCCTGCTCGTAGCTCAGCGCCACCTTGTCGATCGCGACGATCATCGCGGCGGTGCGGAGGTCCACGGCGCCGTTCCGGCTCTTACACTCGTTGCGCACGGCGTGGTAGGCCTGGATCATCGTCTCCTCCAGCCCGCTGTTCACCAGGTCCTGCTCATCGGCGCCGCGGACGATCTGTTCCGCCTGCCCCGGCGCCACCTCCCGCCCCGTCATCCCCGCCACGGTATCCAGTAACCGGCCGTAGGCCGCCTGCTCGAACCGCTTCTGCATCCGGCCGAAGCGCACGTGGCCCAGGTTCTTCACCCACTCGAAGTAGGACACCGTCGCCCCGCCGGCGTTGATCAGCGCGTCGGGGATCACCATCGCCCCCTTCCGGGTCAGGATCTCATCCGCTTCCGGCGTGGTGGGGCCGTTGGCGCCCTCGGCGATGATGCGCGCCTTGATCCGCGGGGCGTTCTCGCCGGTGAGCTGCCGTTCCAGCGCCGCGGGGACCAGGATGTCGCAATCGAGCTCGAGGCCGGCGGGGCCGTTGGGGAGGTTCTTGCCGCCGGGGAAGTTGAGCAGTGAGCCGCTGGTGCGGCGGTGGGTCATCACCGCCTCGATATCGAGCCCGATCTCGCTGGCGATGGACCCTTCCCGCTCCACCAGCCCCACCAGGATGGCGCCCCCCTCCTGGAAGAACTTCGCGGCGTGGTAGCCCACGTTGCCGAGCCCCTGCACCACCACCCGCTTCCCCTTGAGCCCGGTGGTGAGGCCGAGCGCCTTCATGTC
This sequence comes from Gemmatimonadota bacterium, assembly GCA_033763675.1. Classification (GTDB taxonomy): domain Bacteria; phylum Gemmatimonadota; class Gemmatimonadetes; order Gemmatimonadales; family GWC2-71-9; genus JADJOM01. Next base: position 3,504 of record JANRJZ010000248.1, on the reverse strand, counting down.
CTCGGCGACGTTGCAGGCCTCGCGCACCACGAAGAACACCCCGCGGCCCGTCGCCTCCACTCGGCCACGGATCCCGCCGTAGCTCACCGGCTTGCCGGTCACGCAGCCGAGCGCGTCGAGCTCGCCGGGGCGGAGGGCGGAGTAGGTATCGGCGATCCAGGCCATCTCGCGGGGGCCGGTGCCCATGTCGGGGGCGGGGACGTCGAGGCCGGGGCCGATGAAGTTCTTCTTGACCAGCTCGAAGATGTAGCGCCGGGTGATCCGCTCCAGCTCGCCGGCGGAGTAGGACTTGGGGGCGATCCGCACCCCGCCCTTGGCGCCGCCGAAGGGCACGTCCACCAGGGCGCACTTCCAGGTCATGAGGGCGGCGAGGGCCTGTACCTCGTCCGCGTCCACGTCGGCGGCGTAGCGGATGCCCCCCTTGCAGGGGAGCTTGTGGTGGCTGTGTTCGGCCCGCCAGGCGTGGATCACCTCGATCGAGCCGTTGTCGCGCTTGATGGGGAAGGAGGTGTAGTAGACGTTGCGGCAGGGCCGCATGTTGGCGAGCAGGGTGGGGTCGTGCTTCGTGAGCCGGGCCGCGCGGTCGAAGCTGAGATTCACCTGCTCGAGGAAGCTGGTGCCGATGGACATGGGGGCCGTAATGGGAGAGGGGACAGCAGAGTCTTACCGCCCTCGGGCGGGTTGCGCTAGAGTCCGGGGGAACGCCGCTGTCATCGCGAGGAGCGCGCAGCGCGACGCGGCAATCCCCCTCCCTCCCGCCCCAGGCGGCTGTCGGGTGGCGCCGGTAGCATCCTGGTGCTATACTCGTAGTACGAACGTGCTACCCTGAGAGGTCTGCGATGATGCGTGAGATCAAGTTGCGGCAGGTGGGGGGCTCCATTGGCGCCACCCTCCCGAAGGAAATGGCGGACCGGCTACACCTGGACGTCGGAGATCGCGTCCTGGCCGTTGAGACAGACCAGGGCATCCTGCTCACGCCATTTGACCCGACCGTCGAGGCCGGCTTGGCATCCGCGACGGAGGTCGCGAAGAAGTATCGGAACGCGCTCCGGGAGCTTGCGAAGTAGTGAAAGAGCCCGTTTGGGTTCCGCGGGTCGTGGTGGATGCCATCCACTGGGACCAGATTCGCGAGCACGGGGGGTTGGCCGGAGTTCGGGACGAGAACGCGCTCGAGTCAGCCTTGGCTCGGGCGCGTCAGCGTTGGTCGCATGAGCCCGAAACTGACCTGGCGGCCCTGGCCGCGGCCTACGGGTTCGGGCTCTGTCAGAACCACCCGTTCCGGGACGGGAACAAGCGGGTGGGGTTCGTGACCATGGTGGTGTTTCTCGACCTGAATGGGTGGGACTTTGAGGCGCACGAGTCTGAAGTTGTCACTGCGATGGTGGCCGTGGCCGGCGGCCAGTCGAAGGAAGCCGATCTCGCCCTCTGGCTCCGCAGCAGGATCACTCGCCGGAAAGCCCCCAGGAAAGCAACCTGACGCCCTGCGTACTGGCGCAGGGGATCCCGCTGCCGGGCGTGGTGCCGTCGCGGACGATCGTGACGTGGAGAAGGGCGGAGATCCCGGCATCAATGTGGGCGGCGGCGGCGCCGTGGTTGACGACCATGCCCTCGTAGCGGATGGACTGGGCGGCGAGGGGGAGACACAGATTACACAGACAGAGGACACAGACTGCGCAGATGTGCCTGGTCATCCGCGCCGCGCCAGCGCCGTTGCCAATCCGATCACCGTGAGCGCCGTTCCGGTCCAGAACAGGAACATCCACTTCAGCAGGTCGGAGCGGAGCCGTTCCAGCCCCACATCGAGATCCGATCGCAGCCCTGTCAGCTCCTGATGGAACTCGGACCGGAGCCGGGCCTCCATCTCTCCCAGGCGCGCTTCCACCCGCCCCCAGTTGAGGTCGTTCTGTTCCCGCAGTTCCTGGCGGTATGTGGCATCCACCTGGTTGAACCAATCCACGAGATCGTTGGCAATCTCGTCGCCGAAGGTGTCGTAGAAGCGTCTGGACAGTCGGGCCGTCACCGGCATGGGCAGCTCACCCTGAAGTGGGAAGGTGCCCATTCTACGATACGCTCGGCGGCGCCGAGGGCGCAATCGGGCGCGGGGAGTGGCGGAGGAACGCGGAGGGCCCCTCCCCCGTCCCCCCGTTTACCTGTATCTCCACACCAACACCCCCGCCCCCGCCACCAGCAGCACCCCAAGCCCGATCAGCACCGCCGTCCCCCCGCTCGATCTCCCTTCCGGCGGCGGCGCGCAGGGGCCACGGTCCACCTCCACGGGCTGCGCATCGGCCTCCACCAGCGTCACCGTTGGGGCGGGGATGCTCGTCTCGAGCCGGGCGACGGCGTGGGTGAGCCAGTCGCGGATGCGGACGTCGGGGGCGGCGGCGCTGGGGAAGGGGCGGCCGACGGGGCGGATGCTCCAGCGCCCGCCCTGGCCGGCGTAGGGTCCGCCGGAGACGTGATAGCTGCCGGCGTACTCGGGGCCGGTGCAGGCGGCGACCCAGATGATGCTGTCGGCGGTGGGGCTGATGGAGAACATCACGAGGGAATCGGCCCAGACCCAGAGCGAGGCGTTGCCGCTGCCCTGGAGTGGCAGGCCGATCACCACCTCGGCGCCGAGCGGTGCGTTGCCGTCGCGGACGATCGTGAGGTGGAGGGAGGCGGAGATGCCGGAATCGCTGGGGGCGGCGGCGTCACCGTGGTTGACGACCAGGCCCTCGTAGCGAATGGACTGGGCGGGGAGGGGGAGGCACAGATTACACAGACAGAGGACACAGATTGCGCAGATGTGCCTGGTCATCCGCCCCGCGCCAGCGCGGTTGCCAATCCGATCACCGTGAGCGCCGTCCCGGTCCAGAATAGGAACATCCACTTCAGCAGGTCGGCGCGGAGCCGTTCCAGTCCCACATCGAGATCTGATCGCAGCCCCGTCAGCTCCTGGTGGAACTCGGACCTGAGCCGGGCTTCCATCTCTCCCAGGCGCGCTTCGACCCGCCCCCAGTTGAGGTCGTTCTGTTCCCGCAATGCGTGGCGATAGGTAGCATCCAATCGCATCTCTCCCCGACCTCCAGCTCAGCCCCCGTTTCCCGCTTCCCGCTTCCCGCTTCCCTTCAGTACCATACGCTCGGCGGTGCCGAGGGCGCAATCGGGATGACTTCATCCCGCCGGGTACGTCCTGGCGGCGCCCATGGGCCACGGTCCATGGGCCTTCTCATTTCACGCACCCGGGAGCACACAATGGCAGCCGCCCGTCCAGCGCCGTACATTGATGCCATGGACCTGCTCGCTCGGATCGTCGTTGATCCCAACATCCGGTTCGGGAAGCCAACTGTTCGTGGCACTCGACTCACGGTCGGGGAGATACTGGGGCATCTGGCCCGGGGGCTGTCCGAGTCGGAGATCCTTCGCGACTTTCCACAGCTCACCCACGACGACATCCTCGCCTGCCTGGCGTTCGCCGCCGAACGCGAGCGCCGGACCTTTAATCTCCCGTCCTGAGGAGCC
>JANRJZ010000247.1:0-7330 GCA_033763675.1 Gemmatimonadota bacterium | reverse complement strand
GCGGAGCATCTTCGAGGACCTGCGCCCGGTGCGGACCGCCGTGGAGACCCTGCCGGGCATTGAATGGGTGGGGGTGGGCCGGCGGCTTCCGGGCACCGTGGTGGTGACGGTGCGTGAATCGCGCCCGGTGGCGCTGGTGATGCGCCGCGGCCGGCTGCAGCTGGTGAGCGAGCGGGGGGAGCCGCTGCCGTTCGATCCGACGGTGGCGGCGCCGGACCTCCCGGTCATCGAGGCGGCCGATTCGCTCGTGGCCCGGTTCCTCACCCGGGTACAGGCCACCGATCCGACCTTCTTCTCCCGGATCGTCTCGGGGCGGCGCGTGGGCGGGGACGTGGTGCTGGTGGTGGATGGGCAGCGGTACTGGTTCCGGCCGGACGCCGGGGCGGAAGTCATGCGAGCGGTGGCCGTGGTGGTGAAGGATCTCCAACAGAAGGGACGCCGCTGGGCGGAGCTGGATGCGCGCTTCGCCGGGCAGGTGGTTATCCGCTGGGAGGCGGCATGAGTGTGGCCCCGACCCGCCTGGTGGCGGCGCTGGACCTGGGCACGACCAAGGTCGGCGCCGCCATCGCGGAGGTGCAGGGGGAATCGCGGGCCGCGACCACCCGCATCCTGGGGGTGGGCGTCGAGCGCTGCGCCGGCGTCCGCCGGGGGGTGGTACGCGGCATCGAGGAGACCACCCGCGCCATCCAGAAGGCCATGAAGGACGCGGAGCGGATGGCCGGGGTCGAGGTGGGCTCGGTGTACTGCGGCATCGCGGGCGAACATGTGGCCGGCCTGACGTCCACCGGCGTGGTCTCGGTCACCGGCGGGGAGATCCGCACCGGAGACGTCGCCCGGGTGAACGACGTGGCCTCCAGCGTCCCCCTCGGGAAGGACCACGAGCTGCTGCACGCCATCCCCCAGGACTACCTGGTGGACATGCAGGCGGGGATCAGCGAGCCGATCGGCATGACCGGATCCCGGCTCGACGCGCAGGTCTACCTGGTCACGGTGCTCTCCAGCGTGCCGCAGAACCTGCGGAAGTGCGTGGAGGGGGCGGGGTATCACGTGGCGGAGTTCGTGCTGGAGCCGCTGGCGGCCTCGCTCGCGGTCCTCACCCCCGATGAGCGGGACCTGGGCTGCGCCGTGGTGGAGCTGGGTGGCGGATCCACCAACGTCGCTATCTTCCAGGGGGGCAAGATCCGGCACACCGGCTCGCTGCTCATCTCCGGCGGGCACGTCACCAATGATATCGTCCATGGGCTGCAGGTCACCCAGCAGGACGCGGAACGGCTCAAGGAGCGGCACGGCGCGGCGTGGGAGCCGCTGGTGCCCGAATCGGACCTGATCCAGCTGCCGGGCACGCCGGGCCAGGGGGCCCGCAACGCCCACCGCCAGGTGCTCGCGCACATCATGCGCATGCGGCTGCAGGAAACGCTGGAGTTTGCGCTGGATGAGATCACCCGGGCCGGCTACCACCAGCGGCTGCCCGCCGGGGTGGTGCTGACGGGCGGCGGGGCGCAGGTGCCGGGCATCGTGGAACTGGCCCGCGAGGTGTTCGCCATGCCGGTGCGGGTGGGCAAGCCGGGGCAGGGGCTCGCGGGGCTCACCGACAGCGTCGAGGCGCCGAAGTTCGCGGTCCTGGCCGGGCTCACGATCTACGGCACGAAACAGCTGGTGCATGGCGCCGGATTCGGCGCCGGCAAGCGGGGCAGCCAGGCGGTGGAAAAGTGGGTCGGACCGGTCCGTAAGTGGCTCCAGGACTTCTTCTGAGAGAACCTCCCATGATCTTCGAGCTGGAAGAGACCGGAGCGCAGAGTGCGCGCATGAAGGTGGTGGGCGTCGGCGGGGGCGGCGGCAATGCCGTCAACCGCATGATCGAGGAACAGCTCCGCGGGGTGGAGTTCATCTCGGTCAACACCGATTCCCAGGCCCTCACCTCCTCCCGGGCGGACGTGAAGCTGCAGATCGGCCGGAAGCTCACCCGGGGCCTCGGCGCCGGGGCCCGGCCCGAGATCGGGCGCCAGGCCATCGAGGAGAACCGCGACGACGTCGTCGCCTCGATCCAGGGCGCCGACATGGTCTTCGTCACCTGCGGCATGGGGGGCGGCACCGGCACCGGCGCGGCCCCGATCATCGCCCAGATGGCGCGGGACATGGGCGCGCTCACCGTGGGCATCGTGACCAAGCCGTTCCTGTTCGAGGGCAAGAAGCGGATGCGGCAGGCGGAGATGGGCATCGCCGAGATGCGCCTCTCCGTGGACACCATGATCGTGGTGCCCAACGAGCGGCTGCTGGCGGTCGTGGGGAAGGGCATCCCCTTCCAGGACTCGCTCAAGAAGGCGGACGAGGTGCTGCTGCAGGCCACCCAGGGGATCGCGGACCTCATCACCAAGACCGGCATCATCAACGTGGACTTCGCCGACGTCCGCACCATCATGCAGAACGGCGGCTCGGCGCTGATGGGAACCGGCATCGGCCGGGGCGACAACCGCGCCATGGAAGCGGCCCAGCAGGCCATCTCCAGTCCGCTGCTCGACAACGTCTCCATCGCGGGCGCCAGCGGGGTGCTGATCAACATCTGCGGCGGCACCGACCTGACCCTCGGCGAAGCCACCACCATCAACGACATCATCCACGACGCCGTGGGCGACGAGGCCGAGATCATCTTCGGCGCCGCCACCGACCCCTCGATGCAGGGAGAGGTCCGGGTGACCGTGATCGCCACCGGCTTCGACCGGGTCGAGGCCACCCCCGCGCCCTCCCCCGTCAGCAAGCCCGCTCCGGGGGTGATCAACTTCCCAACCGGCAAGCGGACCCCCGCGCCGCCCCCGGTGGCGGCGCCGGCGCCGGTCACGCCGCCCCGGCCGGAGCCCCGCCGCACCTCCGGCGCGGGCGATGTGCCGGAGATGGAGATCCCCACCTTCATCCGGCGGCAGATGGACTGACCCGCTAGCGGCCTTCGCGTTCCTGCGTTAGAATGCTGCGGCGTACCGACTTACGGAGCAACATGCAGGCAGACCGACTGGCCGGGTTCAAGACCCTGGCGGCGTTCGCGTTGGCGGCGATGATCCTCGTCGCCGCGGGAGCGTATGCGGCAGCCGGTGATTGGCCCTGGCGCACGCCCGGCCGGACGCCGCTGCCCCCAGTCGCTGTGCTCTTCTCCGAGCGGCTCGACACCCTGCGCCGCGGCGAGTCGGTCTCCCAGCTCTTTGCCCGGCAGGGGCTGCACGACTTCGCCCTCGCCCCGGAAGCAACCGGGGGCCTCTTCGATCCCCACCGCCTCCGCGCCGGCCTGGTGTTCAGCTTCCAGCGCCGGGGCGATGACTCGCTCCCCTCGCGGGTGTATTTCCGGAGCGGGCCGGAACAGCGGGTGGCGCTGATCCGGGCCGACGGCGGCTGGCATCCGGTGGCCGAGCCGATCCGCTGGACCAGCGAGCCGGTGGTGCTGCAGGGCGCCATCACCAGGTCGCTCTACGAGGCGCTGAACGACTCCTCCTTCGATTCCCTCCTCGTGGCCGAAGACCGGATCCGGCTGGCCTGGGACCTGGCCGACGTCTTCGCCTGGCAGGTGGACTTCAGTCGCGACGTCCGCGCCGGCGACGCCTTCCGGGTGATCGCGGAACGGCTGATCTCCGAGGACGGCGAGACCCGCTTCGGCCGCGTGCTCGCGGGCGAGGTGCTGGTCGGCGGGGTGCGGTACACCGCCTATCGCTGGACCTCGCCCGACGGCGAGACCGGGTTCTACGACGCCGACGGCCGCTCGCTGCGCCGCGCCTTCCTGCTGGCCCCGGTGCAGTTCCGCCGCATCTCGAGTTCCCTCAACCGCGCCCGGCGTCACCCCGTGCTCGGCGTGGTGCGGCGGCACGAGGGCATTGATTACGCCGCCGACGCCGGCACCCCGGTGATGGCGGCCGGCGAGGGCGTCGTCGTCCGCCGCGAGTGGACCGGCGGCTACGGCAACCTGGTGGAACTGCGCCACGCCAACGGCATCACCACCCGCTACGGCCACCTGAAGGGCTTCGCCAAGGGCCTGGCGACCGGCCAGCGGGTGGGCCAGGGCGACGTCATCGGCTACGTGGGCTCGACCGGCCTCGCGACCGGCCCGCACCTGCACTACGAGTTCCGGATGAACGGCGTCTCGCGGAATCCCGGCAGCGTGGATCTCGGCAGCGGGGATCCGGTGGCCCTGACGGAGCGGGCGGAATTCGAATCGGAACGGAACCGCCTCACCCTACTGCTCTACGGCGCCCCGTCCACCTACGCCGGGGGTCCCCCCGCCTGGAGTGGCACCCTCCCGTCGGCCGGCGCGAGCTTCTGAGCGCCCGCCCGGGCGCGTTGCGTCGTGGATCTCTATCCCGCCATTGATATCCGGAACGGCCGGGTCGTTCGCCTGAGCCGCGGCGACGCCGCGGCCGAAACTTCCTATGGTGACGATCCCGTAGCACAAGCCGAGGCCTTCATCGCCGCGGGCGCCCGCTGGATCCACGTCGTGGACCTCGACCGGGCGTTCGGCACCGGGGACAATCTCGCCGTCATTGGGCGCCTGGCCCGAACCCTCGGAGCCCGGGTCCGGATCCAGGTGGGCGGGGGGCTCCGGAGCCTCGACGCCCTTGCCGCGGTGCTGGACTTCGGGGTCAGCCGGGGTGTGCTGGGGACGGCCGCGGTCACTGATCCCGGGCTGGTGCCCGCCGCCATCGGGGCGTCCGGCGCCGATCGGGTGGCGATCGGGCTCGATACGAAGGACGGGAAGGTCGCCATCCGCGGCTGGGTGGAGACCACCCCGCTCCTCGCCGCCGACGTCTGCCGCAGGGTGCTCTCGGAAGGAGCCCGCACCATCATCTACACCGACGTGAGCCGCGACGGCATGCTGACCGGCCCCGATATCGAGGGCGCGCGCGTACTCCAGGAGCTGGGCGCGTCGGTCATCGCCAGTGGCGGTGTCGCGGGCATCGCGGACCTTCTCGCCGCGCGCGGCGCGGGGCTCGCGGGCGCCATCGCCGGGCGCGCCATCTACGAGGGGAAGTTCACCGTCTCCGAGGCGCTGGCCGCGCTCGGCTGACTCCATGCGACTGCTCCTCGTCATCCTGCTCGCCACTGCGGCCGCCTGGTTCACTTACTGGCGGCTGGAACAGCTCGGCGCCCGGGCCTGGCTCGCCGCCCTGGCACGCGCGGTGGCCTGGGCCGCCCTGGGGCTCCTGGTCCTGGACCTCACCTGCGCGGTCCGCGGGCCGGCGGCGGGGCGCCCACTGGTGCTGCTCGACGCCAGCCTGAGCATGACGGCGGCGGGCGGACGCTGGGCCGAGGCGCTCGACAGCGCCCGCGCCCGCGGCGAGGTGCGACTGTTCGGTGATGCGGCTCCCTTCCGCGATACCCTGCCGGCGTTCGGCCGCTCGGACCTGGAGCCGGCGCTCCGCGCCGCGGCGGCCTCCGACCGGCCGGTGCTCATCATCTCCGACGGCGAGCTCACCGACCGGGACGACATCGCCCCTGACCTGCTGGCCCGCGCCGGCGTCCTGCTCCTTCCCCGTGCCGCCGCTCCCGATCTCGCGGTGGTGCGAGTGAGCGGGCCGGCCCGCGCCACCGCCGGCGACACGGTGCGGCTGGACGTCGAAGTCCGAGCCTTCGGCGGCGGGCCCGACACCGCGCGGGTCACCGTGAGCCTGGGAGACCGGATCCTCGGACGACAGTCGGTTCGCCTGGGGGCGGGTGGGAATAGCGTCACCACCGTGGTGATCCCGACGGCGGGCCTCTCCGGCGACCTGCCGCTCCGGATCGGCCTGGCCGGCCACACCGATGCCGAGCCGCGGGACGATGTCCGGCTGCACCTGCTGCGGGTCGCCCCGACGCCGGGGATCGTGCTCCTGGCGAGCCCCCCGGACTGGGACAGCCGCTTCCTGTTCCAGGCGCTGCGCGATGTCGCTGACCTGCCGCTCCGGGCCTACCTCCGGATGGGAGGCAGCGGCTGGCGGTCCATGAGCACCCTGGCCCCGGTGTCCACGGAGGAGGTGCAGCAGGCCGCCCGCCGTGCCGATGTCCTGGTGGTGAAGGGCAGCGCCCCCGAGGCGCTCCGCGCGACCGGTGCCCGGGGACGGTGGCTCTGGCCCAGCGGCGAGGGCGGGGAGACGATGGTGCCGGGAGACTGGTACGCCGCCGCCGGCGCCTACTCCCCAGTGGCCTCGGCGTTCGTGGGGCTTCCGGTGGACTCCTTTCCCCCCCTCGTCAGCGTGACGCCGATCGAACCCGCCGCCGACGACTGGATTGGTGTCACCGCGCAGCTTACCCGTCGCGGCGCCGACCGCCCGGTGCTGGTGGGGACGGCCCGCTCCGGTCGGCGCGAGGTGCTGGCCGCCGCCGACGGATTCTGGCGCTGGAGCTTCCGCGGCGGCGCCGGCGAACAGGCCTACCGCGCCATGGTGGCCGGCACCCTCTCCTGGCTGCTCGGCGGCGCCGACTCCGCGGCGGGCCGGGCGCGGCTGCCGCGGCCGGTGGTGAGCAACGGCCGCCCGGCGGTGTTCGAGTGGGCCGGGACGGGGCCGGCCGCGCCGACGGGCATCGTCCTCTCCATCGGGGACAGCAGCCGGATCGACACCCTGGAATTCGACGGCTCGGGCCGGGCCGAACTCTGGCTCCCGCCCGGGATCTACCCCTACCAGCTCGAGGGGGGCGGGCGGGGGACGCTCGCGGTGGACCAGTGGTCCGAGGAGTGGCTGCCCCGGGCGTCACAGCTGGAGGCCCAGCCGATCACCGCGCCCGCCACGCCCGGCCGCACCAGCGCGCGCCGCTGGATCTGGCTCTTCGGGCTGGCGCTCCTGGGCCTGACGGTGGAGTGGCTGTCCCGCCGTCGCCTCGGGCTCCGATAGCCGGCGGCGCCCCGCGCGCACCGCTCCCCCGCCTGTAGCGCCGCCTCGCCCCGAGTAGATTCCCCGACCATGACGACCGGACGACTGGGCGAGGGCCAGAAGCTCTCGCTGTGGCAGCGGCTCAAGCGCGTGGCGCTGACCGATGTGGGCGCCCTGGTGCGCGGGATGAACGCCGCGGACCTGGAGAGCCTGGAGCGCACCCTGATCGAGGCGGACTTCGGGGTGCAGGCGACCGTGGACCTGGTGCAGACCGTGGAAGACGAAGTGCGCCGGGGCCGGCTCAAGACCGAGGACGACCTCAAGCAGGCGGTGGCGCGCCGCATCACCGAGATCCTCGCGGTGCCGGGCAGCGCGCCGGGAGTGATCGCGCGCGCCACCGACGGGGTCACCGTGGTGGTGTTCGTGGGAGTGAATGGGGTAGGGAAGACCACCAGCGTCGCCAAGGTGGCGCACCGGCTCAAGGCGGAGGGGCGGAGCCTGCTCCTGGC
>JANRJZ010000246.1:0-20140 GCA_033763675.1 Gemmatimonadota bacterium | reverse complement strand
CCTGCCGCTGGAGGGGCTATCGCTGGACGGAAACTTCGGGTTCCGGGTGGGGGAAGGCCTGAACCTGCACGTCACAACCCTGGACGTCACCCAGCGGCTCGCCCCGGCGCGGGGACAGTAGGGGCGACCGACCGGTCGTCCTGCCGTCCCCGCGCCCTTACCCCCACCCGGTCAGGTATTGAACCGGAACAGCATCACGTCGCCGTCCTGCACCACATACTCCTTGCCTTCCGCCCGCGCGAGACCCTGCTCCCGCGCGGGCTTCCAGCCTCCGACCCGGACGAAGTCGGCGTAGCTCACCGTCTCCGCCTTGATGAAGCCCTTTTCGAAGTCGGTGTGGATCACCCCCGCGGCCTGCGGGGCCCGGTCGCCGCGGTGGATGGTCCACGCCCGCACTTCCTTCTCCCCGGCGGTGAAGTAGCTCTGCAGGCCCAGCAGGTGGTAGGCGGCGTGGGCCAGGCGGTCGAGGCCCGACTCGGTGGCGCCGAGGGAGGCGAGGAACTCGGCCCGGTCCTCGGGGGGGAGCTCCGCGAGCTCCGCCTCCACCTTGCCGGAGAAGATGACGAAGTCGGCCTCTTCGCCGTCCTTCGCGATCGCCGCCTGGAGCGCTTCCACGTGGGCGTTGCCGTGCTGCAGCTCCGACTCGAGCACGTTGGCCGCATAGAGCACCGGCTTCGAGGTGAGGAGATTGAAGGCCCGGTAGATCGGGGCCTCCTCCTCGGTGGGCACGACGACCCGGGCGGGCCGGCCGTTGCCCAGCGCCTCCTTGAGCGCGGTGAGCAGGCGGGTCTCGATCTTCGCCTGGGCGTCGCCGGACTTGGCGGTGCGGGCCGCCTTGTCCAGCCGCTTCTCCACCGAGGCCAGGTCGGCGAGTTGCAGCTCGATATTGATGACCTCGCGGTCCCGGACCGGATCCACCGGGCCCATCACGTGCTGCACGTCATCATCCTCGAAGCAGCGGATGACGTGCACCACGGCGTCCACTTCGCGGATGTTGGCAAGGAACTGGTTGCCGAGTCCCTCGCCCTGGCTGGCGCCCTTCACCAGGCCGGCGATGTCCACGAACTCGACCGTGGCGGGCAGGACCCGCTGGGGCTTGATGATCCCCGCCAGCACCTCGAGCCGCGGGTCCGGCACCGTGACCACCCCGGTGTTGGGTTCGATGGTGGCGAACGGGTAATTCGCCACCAGCGCCCCGGCCGAGGTCAGGGCGTTGAACAGGGTGGATTTGCCGACGTTTGGCAGTCCGACGATGCCGAGCCGGAGCATCTCAGCGCCCCAGGCTGACGAACCAGGGCGCCAGCACCAGCGAGACGATGCTCATCAGCTTGATCAGGATGTTCATCGCGGGGCCGGAGGTGTCCTTGAACGGATCGCCGACGGTGTCGCCCACGACGGCGGCCTTGTGCGGGTCGGAGCCCTTGCCGCCGTGGGCGCCCCCCTCGATGTACTTCTTGGCGTTGTCCCAGGCGCCGCCGGCGTTGGCCATGAACAGCGCCAGCAGCACGCCGGAGAGGGTGGCGCCCGCCAGCATCCCGCCCAGTGCCTGCACGCCGAGGGTGGTGCCGATCACCACCGGCGCCGCCACGGCGGTCACGCCGGGAAGGATCATTTCCCGCAGCGCCGCCTTGGTGGAGATGTCCACGCAGCGGGCGCTGTCCGGCTTTGCGGTCCCCTCCATCAGGCCCTTGATCTCGCGGAACTGGCGCCGGACCTCTTCCACCATCCCCGCCGCGGCGCGTCCCACCGCCGTCATGGTGAGGGCCCCGATCACGAACGGCAGCGTGCCGCCGATGAACAGGCCGATGACCACCATCGGGTTCACCAGGTCGAGCACCAGGGGAGCGCCGCCGGCGGCAACCGCCGTGGCGTAGGCACTGAAGAGCGCCAGGGCGGTCAGGGCGGCGGAGCCGATGGCGAAGCCCTTGCCGATCGCGGCGGTGGTGTTGCCCAGCGCGTCGAGGCCGTCGGTGATCTTCCGGACCTCGGGGCCCAGGTGGCTCATCTCGGAGATGCCGCCGGCGTTGTCGGCGATCGGTCCGTAGGCGTCCACCGTCATGGTCACCCCGACCGTGGCGAGCATGCCCACGGCGGCGATCGCGATGCCGTACAGCCCGGCGGCCCAGAACGACACGTAGATCCCGGCGCAGATGAGCAGCAGCGGGATGAGGGTGGACATCATCCCCACCGCGAGGCCGGCAATGATGTTCGTGGCCGGGCCCGTCAGCGAGGCCTCGGCGATCCGGCGCACCGGGGCGGCGCTAGTGTAGTACTCCGTCACGATGCCGATCAGGATGCCGGCCACGGTACCGGCGAGCACCGCATAGAAGGCGCCGAGCGCCGGCGTGCCCGGCATCCCGATGGGAAAGGCCCGGCAGACGAAGAAGGCGCTCGCGAGGAACAGGCCGGCGGCGAGCAGCGTCGTGGCGCGGAGCGCCGTGGCCGGATTGCCCTTCTCGAACACCCGCATCCCGGCGATGCCGATGAGTGAGGCGAAGAGCCCCGCCACCGTGAGCAGGATCGGGAGGGCGATGGCATTGGACCGGGAGCCCTCCGCGAGGGCGGGCGCGGTGGCCGCCAGCGCCACGGAGGCGATCACCGCGCCGACATAGCTCTCGAAGATGTCGGCGCCCATGCCGGCCACGTCGCCGACGTTGTCCCCTACATTGTCGGCGATGGTGGCCGGGTTCCGGGGATCGTCCTCGGGGATGCCGGCCTCGACCTTGCCCACCAGGTCGGCGCCGACATCCGCGGCCTTGGTGTAGATGCCGCCCCCCACCCGGGCAAAGAGCGCGATGCTCGACGCGCCCATCGCGAAGCCGCTGATGATCTCGCCGAAGCGGCGGTAGCCGCTGTCGAGCAGGGCTCCCGGGACCAGCGCGGCGCCGGGCAGGGTCAGGGCGGAGACGACGCCGACGCCCACCAGGCCGAGCGCCGCCACCGCGAGTCCCATGACCGCGCCACCGTCGAAGGCGATCCGCAGCGCCCGGGCCTGTCCGCTGGCTCGGGCGGCTTCCGAGGTGCGCACGTTGGCCTTGGTGGCGGCCTTCATGCCGAAGAGCCCGGCCGCGATGGAGCAGAGCCCGCCGAAGACGTAGGCCCCGGCGGTGGGGAGTCCGACCGCCCAGGCCAGTAGCGCCGCCACCACCACCACGAACGGGAACAGTACCATGTACTCGCGCTTCAGGAAGGCCATGGCGCCGGTCTCGATCAGGCCGGCCAGGTCCTGCATGGCCACGCTTCCGGCGGACTGGCGCTTGATGCCGGCATAGATGAACATGGCGACGATCAGGCCGAGGAGGCCGGCGGCCACGGCGACGAGCGAAGGGATCGGCAACGACATGGGGGATCCGGGGGGTGGGTGCTAGCGGTTGTTGAAGCGATTCATGGCCGGCTCGATGCCCTCACCGAGCCAGCATTCGACGGCCTCGGCCATCGGGTCGAGCAGGGCATCGAGGGTCGCACGCTCGTCACGGTCGAACGGCGCCAGGACGAAGTCGGCACTGTCCCGGGTGCCTGCGGGGAGCGGCCCGATGCCGATCCGGAGCCGCGCATAGTCCTGGCGACGGAGCGCGGCCTCGATACTCCTGAGCCCGTTGTGCCCGCCGGCGGAGCCTGCCCCGCGCAGCCGGAACCGGCCCAGCGCCAGGGCAAAGTCGTCCGAGAGGACCATCAGCTCGGTGGCGGGGTCGAACCCCGGGCGGGCCTGGAGCGGGGCCAGCGCGGCACCGCTCCGGTTCATGTAGGTCTGGGGCTTGATGAGCCGGACCTCCTGACCCTGGGCCCGGCCGGTGGCTTCGCGTGCGGCCGGCACCCGCTTGAAGGGGCCCAGCGACCAGCGCCGCGCGAGATGATCGGCCAAGAGAAACCCGGCGTTGTGCCGGGTGTTCTCGTATTCCGGGCCGGGATTCCCCAGGCCGATGATCGCGCGCAGGGCTCAGGCCTTCGGTGCGGCCTCGGCATCCTCGGGCTTCGCCTTGCGGATGAGCTCCGGCTCGGTCGAGGGCTCGGCGGCGGCCACGGGGGCGGCGACTTCCTCGGTGCGCGGCGCGACGCAGGAGCAGATCGGCAGGGTCGGATCGTTGAGGATCGTGCCCTTGGCGAGCGAGACGTCGCGGACGAAGATGGACTTGCCGATGGCCAGCGGCGTCACGTCCACCTCGATGTGCGCCGGGATATCGCCCGGCAGGACCCGGATCTGCAGCTTGTGGAGCACCTGGTCCAGCACGCCCCCGAAATTCCGCACGCCGTCGGACGTCCCGACGATGTGCACCGGCACCTCGAGGGTCACTTCCTCGTCGGCGCTCACCTCGTAGAGGTCCACGTGCAGCACGTCGCTGGCGCGGAGCGGGCTGCGCTGGATTTCGCGGATCAGCACCTTGACCGGCGCGCCGTCATCCACGGAGACATCCAGGATGGTGCTCCCCGCGCTGATGCCGGTGAGCAGCCGGGAGAAGGCGCCGCTCTCCAGGGAGAGCGCCTCGGGGGCCCGGTTGTGGCCGTAGATGACGGCGGGGATGCGCCCGGCGCGGCGGAGGGTGCGGGCGACGCCCTTCCCGGTGTCGGTCCGGCGGGCGGCGGCGAGGGTGACGGTGGCCATGATGTCCTTCTCCTAGTCGAACAGCGAGCTGACCGACTGGTCGCTGTGGGTGTAGCCGATCGCCTTCGAGAGCAGCGGGGCGATCGAAAGTACCTTGAGCTTCTCGAACTTCCGTTCCGGGGGGAGGTTGATGGTGTTGGTCACCGCCACCTCCGTCACCGGGCTGTTCTGCAACCGCTCCACCGCCGGCCCGGAGAGCAGGGCGTGGGTGGCGCAGCAGTAGATATCCTGGGCGCCGAGCCGCTTGAGGGCATGGATCGCCTCGGACATCGTGCCGCCGGTATCGATCATGTCATCCGGGATGATCACGTCCTTCCCGGCGACTTCACCCACCACGTTCACGACTTCCGCCACGTTGGCGGAGGGGCGGCGCTTGTCGATGATCGCCAGGCTGGCGTTGAGCCGCTTCGCAAAGCCGCGCGCCATCTTGGCCCCGCCCACGTCCGAGGCCACGACCACCAGCTCCCGCAGCGACTTCTGCCGGTAGTGATTCACGAACACCGGCGCGGCGTACAGGTGGTCCACCGGCAGGTCGAAGAAGCCCTGCATCTGGTGGCTGTGGAAATCCATGGCCAGCACCCGGTCCGCGCCCGCCGTGGGTACCATGTTGGCGATGAGCTTGGCGCTGATCGCCACCCGGGGCTGGTCCTTCCGGTCCTGCCGGGCGTAACCGAAGTACGGGATCACCGCGGTGATCCGGGCCGCGCTGGCCCGCCGGGCGGCGTCGGTCAGGAGCAGCAGCTCCAGCAGGTGCTCGGCCGGCGGGTTGGTGGGCTGGATGATGTACACATCCCGCCCGCGCACATTCTCGTCGATCTTGACGAAGAGCTCGCCATCGGAGAACCGCTTCACCGTCACCTGACAAAGCGGCTGCCCGAGATGGGCAGCGACTTCTTCCGCGAGCGGCCGGTTGGCCGTTCCGGACAGAAGTAGCATCTGGCTCCGCGACAGGAATTCGCTCATGGTCCCGAGCCGCGCAAAATAGCCGGGCGGTTGGGGTTAGGTCAACCCATGACGGTCGGGAAGCGGGGTTCGGAGCAGCTGCGGAAGGGGAGGTTCGGCGGGGAGGGCGGTGTCTGGCAGGCGAAGTTGGCCCCGGTGGATTCGAACCACCATTCGCGGATCCAAAGTCCGCTGTCCTGCCGTTGGACGAGGGGCCAGTCCCCCAAAGCTAGCCGGGGGTTGGGGTTAGGGCTACTGGTCCGGGGCCGTAGGGCGGTAGGTTGGCAAGACGGCAAGACGGCAAGACGGCAAGACGGCAGGATGGCACCGCGGCCGCTCGAGCTATCACCTTCCGCCCAATCGCCCAATCGCCCAATCGCCCAATCGCCCGACCACCCCCGCTTCACCCGGCAGTGGCCAGCGTCTCCGTCGCAATCACCTGGCCCAGCCGCGGGATCAACTGCATCTGGGCATCCTCCCGGTCCCGGGGGGTGCGGTACACCGCGAAGATGGTCGAGCCCGAGCCGCTCATCCGACAGAGCAGAGGCCGGGTGGCGACCAGCGCCTCGAACGCCGCCCGGAGCTCGGGGTGCCGGCCAAAGAGCGCGAACTCGAAGTCGTTGCCCGCCAGCCGGGCGATGCTCCCCCAGCTGCCGAGCGCCTCCAGGTCCAGCGACACCGCCCCGCGGGAGCCGACGCCCTGGCGCGCCTCGTCCACCATCCGGTACGCCTCCGGGGTGCTGACCCCCACCGGTGGAATGACCAGCAGGGCCGGCGCGGCGGGGAGCGGCGGCAGCTGCAGCAGCCGCTCCCCATGACCCCAGCCGAGCACCAGCGGCCCTCCCGACACGAAGAACGGGACGTCGCTCCCCAGCCGCCCGGCGAACTGCAGCAGCTCGTGCCGGGGGATCGCATTGCCCGCGAGGGCGTTGACCGCCGCGAGCGCGGCTGCGGCATCGCTGGACCCGCCGCCCAGCCCGCCCCGGACCGGGATCCGCTTCTCGAGCGTGAGGTGGACGCCAAACTTCCGGCCGGTGGCCTGCAGGACCAGCTCGGCGGCCCGGACCGCGAGATTCTCTTCCGTTGGCCCGCAGTCCGCCCCGCTCACCGCGAGGGTGACACCGGGCGTCTCCCGCCACTCGGCGGTGACCCGGTCCGCCAACGCGATGCGGCAGAAGAGGGTCTCGATGCCGTGGTAGCCGCTGGTTTCCCGGGAGAGGACGCGCAGCAGGAGGTTGACCTTGGCGTGGGCCGTGACCGCCACCACGCCGGTCATGGCTGGGACCGGCGGAAGGCGGTGAGGCCCAGGTTGGTGCGGGCCACCGACCAGGCGCCCAGCAGCGTGATGGGCAGGAAGGTGGTGACGTGGTAACTGAGGGCGTAGGCCGCGGCCAGGCTCTTGTCCACGCCGTACAGCGAAAGCACCGCGATGATCGGAAGCTCGAAGGCGCCGACGTAGCCCGGCGTCGAGGGCAGGGCGATGCCGAACATGATCAGCCCCTGCATCAGCAGGGCGCCGGAGAAGTCCACCTCGATCCCGAACGCCGCGAACATCACGTAGAACGAGAGCGCCGAGAGCCCCCAGACCCCCGCCGACCAGAGTACCGTCCCGGCAATCCGTCCGGGGGAGCGGAGCACCGAGAGCCCATGCCGGATCCCTTCGATGAGGGCCACGAGCTTGCCCGCCAGCTTCTCGGAGGGGATGATCGCCCGGACCACGCGCTCCGCCACGAGCGGGAAGGCCACCACCAGCCCGCCCGCCACCAGGCCCCCGATCGCCGCGATCCCGGCCACCGTGACGATGCGCTCGACATGGAAACCCGCCATGGCGCCCGCCGGCAGGGTCACCGTGAGGAGGCCCAGGGCGAGCAGCGCCACGACGGTCAGGGCGTCGAACAGCCGCTCCACGGCAATGGACGCCAGCACCGAGCTGAACCGGGTCCGGGTGAGCTGACTCGCGGCGAAGGTCCGCACCACCTCGCCCATCCGGAGCGGGAGGACGTTGTTCGCCATGAAGCCCATGGCGATGGCGTGCCAGAGCGGCGCGGCGGGGAGCGTCCGGCCGTCATCGCCGTGCAGCAGCAGCTGCCAGCGGAAGATGCGCACCACGAAGGTGAGCGTGGCCAGGGTGACGCACAGCAGGACGGGGGCGAGGCGCGCCGACCGGACGTGCGCGACGACCTCGGCGAAGTGGATACCGCGGAGCGAGACGTACAGCAGGACCGCGGAGATGGCCACCCCGACCAGGATATGCCAGACCGGGGCGCGCCGCGGGGGAGCGGGGGTGGTCAAGGGTGCGTCAGTCGGCGATGGCAAGCTCGACCAGGTCGAGCAGTTCATCCACCAGGGGCTGGATGGTGCTGAGCGGTTCCGCGCCGGCGGAGAGCGCGCGGAGCTGGCGGCGGACCTGATCCGCCCGCTGCAGGGCGCCGCGCCCGGAGTAGAGCAGCTCCTCGATGGCGACGACCGGCGGCTCGGGAGGGAGCGACGGTGCCTCCACCGCCACGGGGACCGCCGGCGCCGCCAGCGCCCCGGCCACCAGTTCCTCGTATCGGAGATAGCTCGCCGCGAGATCCCAGTCGTCCCCGATGACGACGGCGGCCGCGGGGGCGGCCGGTGCCACCAGGGGTGCCACGACCGCCGGGGCGGCCACTGCTTCGTCGTACAGCAGCGATTCGATGGGCACGATGGGACGGTCGTCCACCGGCGACGGCTCGGGTTCCGGAGCCAGCGCCTCGATCGGAATGATTTCCGGCTCCGGCGCGGGTGCCGCCTCGAGCTCCTCCACCGGGATGATCTCCAGCTCCGGCGGCGGCTCGGGGGCTGCCTCCACGAGGCTCCGCCGCTCCGCTTCGACCACCGCGATCGCCGGCGGCGGCGGCGCCAGCGAGCCGAGCATCTCGAGCCGGGTGATGAGCGGCTCGATCCCCGCGGCCAGGGTGCCGGGCTGTGTGATCTCGGTATAGCCGCGGAGCCGGGTACCCGCGTCGCGGAGGATGTCCGCGAACCGGCCGGGCTCGCGGCCGGCAACCCCACGCGTCAGCGCCGCACGCGCCGCCACGGCGAACGCCTCAACGCTGGTCTCCAGCCCGCCCGGCAGGTTCTGGGAGAGGGTGCGGAGGTCGGCCAGCAGCACGTGGAAGCGGAGGTCCCGCTGCGCCGCGCTCAGGGCCTGGGCGATCTCCTCCGCCGCCTGGACGAGGTGTTCCCCACGGCTCACCACCTGGGCCGCGCCCAGCGGGGCGCGGGGCTCCGCCCGGGGCGGGGTGCCGCGCTTGACGATGCCGTCTTCGCCGGCGAAGAACAGGGAGTCAATCGCCACCACCGGCACCTCTTCGGCGCCGGGGGCGAAGAGCAGGGAGGCGAAGGCCTGGAACTCGGAGCCGTTCGGGTCGGGGCGCCCGCGGTCGGCGATCTCCCGGGCCGCCCGGACCAGGGCGTCGGCGGCGGCGGAGAGCCGTTCCGCGCCATGCCGGGGTTGCACTTCCAGGCGGCTCACACTCACCGCCGTGCGTTCAATGCCGTCCAGCAGGTCGGGGAGGGGAGGGAAGTCCGTCAGGGCGGCGAGCCCCCGGAGCGGCTGCAGCCGGCGCACCAGGGTTTCGAGGGTTTCCTCCGTAGCGGATCCGGCGGTGAGGCTTTTCGACGTCTGGTCGAGCACGCTGCCCAGTGCCGCCGCCTCGCGGGCGAGGAAGGCGCGCACTCCGGTCTCCGACTGCAGCACGGCCGGAGCCGGCCCGCGGGAGGCCTGGCCGGCGGCGGCTTCGAGGTCGATGGCCAGCCGCTCTGCCCGGGCCGCGTCGTCGGGGGTCCAGGTCCGTACCCGCTCCACCAGCGTGCGCAGAATGTCCACCGCCTCGCGGACCCGGGCGGGGAGCTCCCCGCTCCAGTCCTGCTTGCCATCGCGCAAGCCCCGGAGCAGGTGCTCGAGTGCATTCGCCGCCCGCGCGATCGCCGGCTGGTTGGCCATGAGGGCGCTGCCCCTCAGCGCGCGGGTGAAGCGGACCAGCTCCTCCGCGTTGGGGGCGGTGGGGCTTGCCGAAAGCGCGGCCAGGCGGTCGAGATACTCTCCCGCCTCGAGCACGAAGAAGTCGTCCAGGCCGAGCGGCTGATTCATGGGTGCCGTAGTGTAGGAGGCTGGGGCGGCAGGGTCAATTCGTGCCGCGGGCGGCGTCCACCAGCCGCCGCATCTCCGCGGTGGCCTGGCCGATGCCGGTGGCGATGGATCGGCTCACGATGCTATGCCCGATATTGAGCTCTTCGAGCTCCGCAATCGCTGCGACCGGCGTCACATTGCGGTAGGTGAGTCCGTGGCCGGCATGCACCGCCAGCCCGAGGTCCCGCGCGCGCCGGGCGGCGGTGACAATCTCCGCCAGCGCGGCATCGCTCCCGGGCCAGCGGTGGGCATAGCGCCCGGTGTGCAGTTCGATCGCCGGCACCCCCAGGGCGCGGGACCGTTCGGCGCTCTCGACGGTGGGGTCCACGAACAGGCTCACCCGGATTCCCGCGTCGGTGAGCCGTCCGATCACGGCGCCGAGCCGGGTGGGGTCGTGCCGGAGGTCGAGGCCGCCCTCGGTGGTGACCTCCTCGCGCCGCTCGGGCACGAGGGTTACCTGGAAGGGCTTGAGCCGGCAGGCGAGGGCGACGATGTCCTCGCTGAGCGCGAGCTCGAGGTTGAGCAGGGTCCGCACCGACACGGCCAGCCGCTCGATGTCGTGGTCCTGCATGTGCCGTCGATCCTCGCGCAGGTGGGCCGTGATGCCGTCCGCGCCCGCGGCCTCGGCCAGCGCGGCGGCAGCGACGGGATCCGGCTCGTCGGTGCGCCGCGCCTGCCGCACCGTGGCGACATGATCAATGTTGACGTACAAGCGCATCCGTGTCATTGCCGGCTCCAGAAGCCGCGTTTAAGTTGCGCTCTTCGCATCCCGCCCCATGGAGGACTGCGTGAATCGACGTCTCGTGCCCGTGCTGCTCGCCGCGGCGCTTGGCTGCGGGGGAGGCCAGGCGCCCGGGGTGTCTCCCCAGGAACTGGCCACCACTCCCGAAGCCGCCGTGCGGAACTTCATGCAGGCGGTGGCCGACAGCAATATCACCCGGATGGGGCAGTTCTGGGGATCGGCCAGCGGCCCGGCCACCGTCACCCGGCAGCCGGCGGACTACCAGGACCGCCTGGTCGTCACCCAGGCCTACCTGCGCCAGTCTCCCTTCCGGCTGCTCCGCACCGATCCGCTCCCCAACCAGGCGGACCGGCGCGCGGTGCAGGTGGAGTTCGAGCGGGTGGATCTTGACGGGAAGCGCTGCACCCGCGCCGTTCCCATCACGGTGCTGAACGCCGGCAAGCATGGCTGGATCGTCACCGGCCTCGATCTCAATCAGGTCGGCACGCCGGGACGCTCCTGCTCCGTGACCCGCAGCGGGACCTGAGGGGCTATTCGGTCAGCTCGATCAGGATGCCGGCCGTGCTCTTCGGGTGGATGAACGCGATGCGATGGCCCCCCGCCCCCATGCGGGGCACGTCATCCACCAGGCGATACCCGGCGGCGCGGCAGGCGGCGAGGGCCGCTTCAAGGTCCGGGACCCGGTAGCAGACGTGGTGGATGCCGGGTCCCCGCCGGGCCAGGAACTTGGCGATCGGACTCTCAGGGGTGAGCGGTTCGAGCAGTTCGACCGCCGACTCGCCGAAGGGGAGCGAGACGATGCGGGCGCCGTCGGCCTGCTCCGGCGTTCCGGGGACCAGGCCGAGGACATCGCGATAGAACGCGAGGGCGGCGTCAATGCTCTCGACGGCCACCCCGAGATGGGCGATGCGGGGAGCGGGAGACATGGCGACCAGGGTGCGGGGCGACAGTATCGGGCCGGTGGTTCTCCGCGGCCCGCGGACGATTGGCGACGGCGCCGGGCCGTCGCGGGCAAGGTAACAATAAAGGAGCAGGGACGCATGGCCAGCGCCAACGTGGTGCACGTGACGGATGCCAACTTCGGCAGCGAGATCCAGCAGATGAGGGGACTGGCGCTCGTGGACTTCTGGGCCGTCTGGTGCGGGCCCTGCCAGGCGATCGCCCCGGTGATCGACCAGCTGGCGGAGAGCTACAGGGGCAAGGTGAAGGTCGCCAAGCTCGACACCGACAGCAACCAGGAGACCGCCATCAAGTTCAACGTCCGCTCCATCCCCACGATCATGTTCTTCAAGGACGGCAAGCACGTGGACACGGTGGTCGGCGCCGATCCCCGCATCAAGACCATCCTCGAAGGGAAGATCCAGCAGCACCTTGGGTAGGCTCACGGCTCGGCGGCTCGATACGAGGACGGGAGGACAGGCAGGCCTGTTCTCCCGTTTCCATTTCACCCGGCGCGCCCCGGCTCCCGTTCACCCCCACCGACCGTAGATTACGTTCATGTCCGACCCCGCCACCCTCTATGTCGTCGCCACGCCACTCGGCAACCTCGGCGACCTGACCCACCGGGCCGAGGCCGTACTGCGCACGGTGCCGGTCGTCGCGGCGGAGGATACCCGCAGGATCCGGGGGCTGTTGTCCCACCTCGATGCCCATCCGCCAACCATTATCAGCTTTCACGCCCATTCCCCCGAGCGGCGGCGGGAATCGCTGCTCGAGATCCTTGCCGATGGCCGGGACGTGGCCCTGGTCACCGATGCCGGCACCCCTGGCATCAGCGACCCGGGCGAGGTCCTCGTGGCGGAGGTCCGGGCCGCGGGCTTTCCCGTCGTCCCGATCCCGGGGCCGAGCGCGGTGACGGCGGCCCTTTCCGCCTCCGGGATGCCGGCCGACCGCTACACCTTCCTCGGATTCCTGCCCCGGAAGGGGAAGGACCGGGAGCGCCTGCTGGCCAGCGTGGCCCAGTCGCCCTGGACCGTCGTCCTCTATGAGGCGCCGCCGCGGCTCGCCGACCTGTTGCACGATATCGCCCGGGTGGCGGGACCGGAGCGTCAGGTGGTGGTGGCACGGGAGCTGACCAAGCTGTTCGAGGAGTTCCGCGCCGGAACTGCGGGGGAGCTGGCCGCGTACTACGAAGAGACGGAGCCGCGCGGGGAGATCACCCTCGTTGTGGCCGGAGCGGCGGAAGAGGCGTCTCCCACCGTCCCCGCCGCGGAAGCCGGCGCGCATGCCGCCCGGCTGCTTGGAGCAGGACTCTCCCGCAAGGCCGCGGTGCAGCAGCTGATCCAGGACCTGGGCATCCCTCGCAACGAGGCGTACCGGATTGTGACGTCCCTGCCATGAACGGCCGCGTCCTCGGGCCGATGCTGGTCCTGCTCGGGGTGGGATTCGCCACGCCCGCCCCGGCGCAGGCGGTGCCGGGCACGGTGGCGATCGGCCGGCTGCACTATGATGGAGGGGGCGACTGGTACGCGAACCCCTCGGCGCTGCCCAACCTGATCGCCGCAGCCCGCCAGCGGACCGGGCTCCGGCTGGCGGAGAAGGAGAAGGTGGTGCGGCTGGTGGACGACGACCTCTGGAACGTGGCCTACCTGCACCTGACGGGGCACGGCAACCTGCGCTGGAGTGAGCAGGAACTCGTCATCCTGCGACGCTGGCTGGTGGCGGGCGGTTTCCTGCACGTGAGCGACAACTACGGGCTCGACGAGTCGTTCCGGAGGGAAGTGGCCCGGCTCTTCCCCGACCGGCCGCTGGAACCGGTGCCGGGCGGACATCCGATCTACCATGTGGTCTACGATTTTCCCCAGGGGCTTCCCAAGATCCACGAGCACGATGGCAAGCCGGCGGAAGGGCTGGGAATCTTCGTCGACGAGCGACTCGCGATCTTCTACGACTACCAGAGCGACCTGAGCGATGGCTGGGAGGATCCCGTGGTGCATCGGGACCCGGCCGAGAAGCACGAGGCCGCGCTTCGCATGGGGGTGAACCTGATCGCCTACGCCGTCGGTTTCGGCGGGTCCCAGCCGTGAGCAACACCGGCCTGGCGCTTCAGGGCCTCACGGGCGGCTTCCGGCGTCTCGCGCTCACCGCCTGGGCGGGTGCAGGCCTCGGCCTGGTGCTCGCCCTGCTCGGTGCGGCGGCGTGGGGTGCGCGGCTGGGGTGGTTCTCGCAACCCTGGTGGGTCCTGGCCACCTGGGGCGTGGTGCTGGCGCTGGCCGGAGCGGTGTTGTTCCAGTCGCGGCACCAGCTGGCGCGCCTCTCCCCGACCTGGGTGGCGGAGCGGCTGGAGGCGCTGGGATTCCGGCAGGGGGCGCTCCGCGCGCACCTCGAGCCGGCCGCCGCCGGCACCAGCGCGGCGCTGCTCGCCGCGGCCGACGAGGCCTCGGCACGGGAGGTGGCGACCCGGGCTCCCGCGCTCCTCAACGAGACCCAGCTCCGGTTCCGGCGACGGGCCCTGCTCGGGCTTGGCGCCCTGGGCGCGGGGCTCCTGCTGCTCGGGAGCGCCCGCCCGACGCACGGGCGGCCCGCGCTGCTCTGGCGTCCTGCCGCCGCCTGGTCGGCGACGGTGGCGCCCCTGCGGCTGTCGGTCAGCGCCACGGAGATCGATCGGGGCGGCTCGGTCGAGGTGGCGGTGGCGGCCCCCGGGCGCCAGCACGCGATCCTCTGGGTGCGGGCCCCGGGCGAGACGTGGCGGGGTGAGGGGCTCGCCCTGGATTCCAGCGGACTGGCCACCACGACGCTGGGCCCGCTCACCCAGGATCTCTTCGTCCGGGTGACCAGCGGCGGACGCGGCTCCGACACCCTCGCCGTCAAGGTGCGGATCCCCGCCTTCCTCGGCACGCTCGCCGTGATGGCCCGGTATCCGCGCTACCTCGACCTCGAGGACGAGCCGCTCCCCACCGACGGGGACACGATCGTCGTGCCCGAGGGCACCCGGTTCGATACCGACGGGGAGGCCACGGCGGCCCTGACTACCGCCGCGTGGACCGCGCCCGGCACGACGGTGCCGCTCAAGGTGAACGGCGGACGCTTCGCGGGCAGTTTCGTTCCCGGGGGCCGCCGGGTCTGGAAACTTGCCCTTGCCACCGCGACGGGTCATCCGCTCGCGGGGGACACGGTACGGCTCCCGGTGGTGGTGGTGCCGGACAGCGCCCCGCGCGTGGAGGTACCCGTACCTGGCGCCGACACGCTGGTGCCGCTCAACCTCAGGGTTCCGCTGGTGGTGGATGCGCAGGACGACCACGGCCTGACCCGGGTCACGATCGAGAGCCGGCGCATCAGCCGGCTGGGGTTCGAGGATCCGGCCCGGGTGGAGGTGGTGGCGCTTCCCGAGGGGGGCCCGGACCGCGCCATTCTGCCGCATGAGCTCGACCTCAACCAGCGCGGCCTGCTGCCGGGCGATACCGTGCGGTTCTTCGTGCGGGTGAGCGACAATGCCCCGGCGACGCATGTCTCCCGGTCACGCGAGTTCGTCCTGCGCCTGCCCACCCTGAGCGAAGTCCGGGAAGCGGCCCGGCAGACCTCGGGAGCCGTGAGCCGCCGGCTGGACAGCCTCGCGCTGGCGAGCAAGCAGCTGGAACGGCAGACGGAGGACCTGGCGCAGGAGCGGCCGCGCAACACCGCCGCCCAGCAGGGGTCGAGCGACGAGTCGCTCAGCTTCGAGAACGCCAAGCGTGCGGAGAACGTGGCGGAGTCGCAGGAGCAGCTGCTGCGCGAGGCGGAATCGGTGCGGGAGGCGATCGAGGCGCTGCGGGAGAGCGCGGAGGCCGCGGGGCTCAACGATCCCGCCTGGCAGCAGCGACTGCAGGAGATCCAGGACCAGCTGGAGCGGGCCCTCACGCCGGAGATGCGACAGCAGCTGGCGGAGCTGCAGCAGGCGCTCAAGGACCTGGATCCGGAGCGGAGCCGGGAAGCGCTGGAGCGGCTGGCGGAGGCGCAGGAGCGGCTGCGGGAGGCGCTCGAGCGGAGCCGGGAACTGTTCAAGCGAGCGGCCCTCGAAGGGGACATGGCCAACCTGACCGCCGAATCGCGCGAGCTCACCCAGCAGCAGCAGCAGTGGGCCCAGCAGGTCCCGGCCCTCGACAGCACGCGCGCCGCCCGGGAGGAACAGGCGCTCGCGGACCGGGCCGACTCGCTGGGCAGCGCCCTGGAGCGGCTGGCGGAGGAACTCGGCGAACAGAGCGCCGAACGGCAGCAGGCGATGGAGCAGGCGGCGGATCGGGCGCAGCAGGCGGCGGCGCAGATGCGCCAGGCGGCCCAGTCGGCGAAGCAGGGAAAGAGGCAGCAGGCCCAGCGCCAGGGGCAGCAGGCGGCCGACCAGCTCCAGCCACTGGGTGACGAGATCGAGGAGCAGCGCGAGGCGATGCAGCAGGAATGGCGTGAGGAAGTCATGCAGGCACTCGACGAGGTCCTGGCGGATGCCGGGCGGCTCGCGGAGCGCCAACTCGGGGTCACCGAGGCGCTGCGGCGGGGAGACACCAGCCCCGGCGTCCGCGCGGAGCAGGGGGCCATCGAGGAAGGGGTGGAGCGGCTGCTGGAGCAGGTAAAGGAGATCAGCGGCAAGAACGCGCTCGTGGGCCAGCAATCGGCGGTGGCGCTGGCGGCGGGGCGGGACAACATGCGGCGGGCCCGCGAGGCGCTCGCCACTGCGGCCCCGAATCCGAGGGAGGCGGGACGCCGCGCCGGGGAGGCGGTGGATGCCCTCAACGCCGCGGCCTTCAGCCTGCTCCGCAGTCGCGGCTCGGTGGAGGGAGCGGGGTCGGGCTCCGGCATGCAGGAGGCGATGGAGCAGATGCGCCAGCTGGCCCAGCAGCAGGGACAGCTGGGCCAGCAGTCCGGCGGGATGCTCCCCATGATGGGCCAGCAGGGGGGCGCGCAGATGCAGGAGCAGTTGCGCGCACTCGGGGCCCAGCAACGGGCCCTCGCGGAACGGCTGGAGCGGATGCGCGCCGGGGGGCAGATCCCCGGGGCCTCGGAGATGTCGCAGGAGGCCAAGGAGCTGGCGCGCACGCTGGAGGCGGGGCGGCTCGACCGGCAGACCGTCGAGCGGCAGGAGCGGCTCTTCCGCCGGATGCTCGATGCGGGCCGCACCCTGCAGGGGCAGGAAGAGGATGAAAAGCAGGAGCGGCAGAGCACCGCGGCGACCGACGATTCCATCCGCCTGCCGCCGGCGCTCCGGAGCCGGATCCTGCACGGCGAGTCCCCCCTCCGGCTGCCGACGTGGGAGGAACTCCAGGCGCTCTCCCCGGACGATCGGCGGCGGGTGGTGGAGTACTTCCGGCGGCTGGCGGAGACGCCGGGACCAGGGGCAGAACGGTGAGTCCGGTTTCCCCGTTCCGGTTTTGCATTGCTTCCCTGTTCGGCCTGCTCCTGCTCGCGGCGGCCCCCGCCACGGCCCAGGATCCCCTCTCCCGCGCCTTCGACCTGGAGCGTCGCGGGAGCTACGCCCAGGCGGCGGAGATCTATCGCGGGGTGTTGCGGGACAAGCCCGGTGAAGTCACCGCGCTCCTGGGGCTGGAACGGGCGCTCACGCCGCTCAATCGGCTGGTGGAGGTGCTCCCGGCGCTGCAGGCGGCGATCCGCGCCACCCCGGGGGCCATTCCCGTCTACGGGGTGGGACTCCGGGTCTATGCCGCAGCCAACCTGATGGACAGCCTGCCCGGGCTGGTGGACGCGTGGGCCCGGGCCGCCCCCGGAGACGAGACCCCGTATCGGGAATGGGCCAGCGCGGCACTGCAGCGGCGGGATCGCCCCACCGCGCGGCGCGCGTTTCAGCTGGCGCGGGAACGGCTCAACCGTCCCGACGCCCTCGCGGCGGAGATGGCGCAGCTCGCCGCCGCGGAGGAGGACTGGCCTGCCGCGACCCGGGAATGGCTGCGTGCGGTGCGGCAGCTGCCGGGGTATCGGTCGTCGGCCACCGCCACGCTGGGCCAGGCCTCCACGCGGGCGCGGCCCGAGATCCTCGCGGCTCTGGAGAAGGAAAGCGGCCCGGAGGCGGCCCGCCTCTCCGTGGACCTCCGGACCCGCTGGGGCGATCCGCTCGGCGCCTTCGAGGCCCTGACCCGCCTGCTCACGGGGCCCGCGCCGCAGCAGATCGACCTGTTGCAGGGGTTCCTGGAGCAGGCCCGGATCGAGTCTACGGCGCCCTACCTGCAGGCCCAGGCGCGGGCGCTCGAGGCGCTGGCGGCGCGCTGGGTCAACGCGCCCCAGCGGGCGCGCTACCGGCTGGACGCGGCGCGGGCCTACGCGGACGCCGGGGAGCGGCCCGCGGCCCGGCGGATGCTGACCCAGATCGCCAACGACTCGACCAGCGGTCCGGCGGTGGCCGCCGGGGCAACGGGGACCCTGATCGACCTGCTGGTAAAGGAAGGCAAGGTGGAAGAGGCCGCCGCCCAGCTGGACCGGTACCGCGGCGTGCTGGTCGTGGATGAGTACCTGCGGCTTCGCCGGGCGGTCGCCGCGCGCTGGGCGCAGGCCGGAGACCTCGCGCCGGCAGAGGACATGCTGGCCGCCGACAGCAGCGTCGAGGCGCTGGCCCTCACCGGCCGGTTCCGGCTCTATGCCGGGGACCTGAAGGCAGCCTCCGATCAATGGAGGACGGCCGGGGCCTTCGCCGGTACGCGGGAGGAATCCACCGAGCGAGCCCAGCTGCTGGCGCTGATCCAGCCGATCCAGGCGGACAGCCTGCCCGCGCTGGGCGAGGCGCTGCGGCTGCTGGATTCCGGGGACAGCCTCCGGGCCGCCGCGGCGTTCGAGCGGGTGGGCGCGGGCCTCCCCCCGAATGGTGGCCGCGCCGATCTGCTGCTCTTTGCCGGCCGCATCTATGCCGGCGCCGGCGGGGTGGGGGACGGGGAGCGGCTGTTCCGCGCGGCGGTGCTGCCGGAAGCGCCGGGCACCGCGGCGGCGGCGCTGCTCGAGCTGGGGCGTCTGCTAATGGCGACCGAACGGGGGGGCCAGGCCGTGGCGGTGCTGGAACAGATGATCCTGGACTATCCGGGCAGCGCCCTGGTGCCCCAGGCCCGGCGGCTGCTGGACCAGGCGCGCAACGCGGTGCCGCGGACATGAGGCGACGGGACTTTGTCGGTACCATGGGCTGGGCCCTCGGCGGCTCGGCGGCATGGCGGCTCGGCGGCTCGGCGCGTCGCGGGCTCGCGCCCTATCTCCTGATCCCGATGGACGACAGCCAGGCCGATCACCTCAAGGCGTACGGCCTCACCTTCCGGGTGCTGGAGCGCGGCGGGCGCGCCGAATGGTTCCTCAATTACCGTGGCGGGGCGTTCCTGGTACCCGGGGACGGCGCCACGGTACGGGACGCGGCCCTCGCCGGAGTCACCAGTGAGCCGGTGGGCGAAAGTCAGGTCACCGATATCAAGGCCCAGATCCAGCAGCAGAACATGGACGCGGTTCCCCTGGAGAAGCCGCCCAAGATCGCGGTGTACGCGCCGCCCAACGCGTCGCCCTGGGACGACGCCGTCACCATGGTCCTCAACTATGCGGGGATCCATTTCGAGAAGATCTGGGATGCGGAAGTCATGGGAAAGGGGCTGATCAAGTACGACTGGCTGCACCTGCACCACGAGGACTTCACCGGGCAGTACTCCAAGTTCTACCTGAACTATTCCGGCGCCCCGTGGCTGGTGGACATGGTGCAACGGAATACCGCGATGGCCCGGCAGCTCGGCTTTCCCAACGTGCCGGCGCAGAAGCGGGCGGTGGCGGAGGAGATCCGTGGGTTCGTGAACCGCGGCGGCTTCCTGTTCGCCATGTGCACGGCGACGGAGACCCTCGACCTGGCGCTCGCCAGCGCGCGGGCGGACATCGCGGCGAGCTACGCCGATGGCTCCCCGATGGACCCCGACGCCAGCCGCAAGATGGACTGGAGCCAGGCGCTGGCGTTCCAGGGGGCACAGCTCGAGCTCTCGCCCAACATCCCCAGCTTCTCGGATATCGATGGGCACCAGGTGAACAGCCTCGACCGGCGGCAGCCGCTCGGGGCCTTCAAGCTGTTCAACTTCAGTGCCAAGATCGACCCGGTGCCGGCCATGCTGGTGCAGTGCCACCGGGATGTCATTCCCGACTTCTACGGACTCACCACCTCGTTTACCAAGTCCACCCTCAAGCCGTCCGCCACCATCCTGGCGGATGAGCCGGGCGCCCCCTGGGCCAAGTACGTCCATGGGGAGCTGGGCCAGGGGACCTGGACCTTCTACGGCGGGCACGACCCGGAGGACCCGCAGCATCAGATCGGCGATCCGCCGACCGACCTCTCCCTGCATCCGCATTCGCCGGGCTACCGGCTGATCCTCAACAACGTCCTCTTTCCAGCGGCCAAGAAGCGCGAGCTCAAGACCTGACGCACCCTCCCGCTATCTTTCGGCCATGAGTCGTCTTCCCCCCGACGTCCAGCAGTTCCTCGCCGCCGAGATCGCCGCCGCCCGCGGGCGGGTGGTGTCCTTTGTGGCCACGGTGGATGCCTCCGGCGCCATCACGGCCGCGCGCACCGTGGCCCGGGGCACGGTGGACCGGGTGCTCGCCCTGCCGGGGGTCACGGCCCGGGGCGAGATGCTGCTCCACAACCATCCGAGCGGCGTGCGGGAGCCGTCGATGGCCGACCTTTCGGTGGCCGCCCGGCTGCATGACGGTGGGGTGGGCTTCGGCATCCTCAACAACGAGGCCTCGGAGCTGTATGTCGTGGTGGAGGTGC
>JANRJZ010000245.1:0-41631 GCA_033763675.1 Gemmatimonadota bacterium | reverse complement strand
ATGGACTACGAGGGCGTCGAGGTCAAGTACACCCGCGGCCAGCCGTACGTCGGCGCGATCGTGCGGATGTTCCCCGGCCCGGGCGGCCACCGTGGCCGCTTCTTCGCCTGGGATCCGATGGCCGGCAAGGTCGTCTGGGATCTGAAGGAAAACCTCGCGGCCTACGGCGGCGCGCTGACCACCGCGGGCGGCCTCGCCTTCTACGGCACCATGGAAGGCTGGCTCAAGGCCGTGGACCAGAAGACCGGCAAGCTGCTGTGGAAGTTCAAGACCCCGTCGGGCATCATCGGCAACCCCGGCACCTACCGTGGTCCGGACGGCAAGCAGTATGTGCACGTGCTGTCGGGCATCGGCGGCTGGGCGGGCATCGGCGTCGCCGCAGGCATCGGCGCTGAGGATCCGACCGCGGGCCTGGGCGCGCTGGGTGCGTTCGGCGATGCGGGCCAGTTCTCCACTCAGGGCGGTGTCCTGAGCGTGTTCGGGCTGTAACCACTTCCCGGCCGGCCGGGCCCACGGGCCCGGTCCGGTCCTGGAGGACAGCAGGTCCGGCAGGGGCGGGTCGCTCGCTGACCCGCCCCTGTCCTGTCCCCCGGCGGGCGATTCCCGTGCAGTTGCACCCCGTTGGCGTCGTCACCTGAACACCCGCCCGCCCGGGTGCGTATACTGAAAGATGCTCATGCCCCTGCGTCGCCCCGCCCTGTTCGCCCTCGCCCTGTCCGCCCTGGCCGGCGGCACCGGGCTCTCGGCGCAGCGTCCCGCCCCCATGTCGCCCGGGCTGCTGCGGGTCTGTGCCGACCCCGACAACATGCCCTTCTCCAACCAGGCCGGCGAAGGGGTCGAGAACAAGCTGGCGGAATTGATGGCGGCCACCTGGCACTCGAAGCTCGAGTACGTCTGGTGGGCCGCCCCGCGGGGCATGATGCGGATGCTGAACGGGCGCTACTGCGACGTGACGCTGCAGATGCCGGTGCTCGCCGACATGGCCGGCGTCACCCGCCCCTACTACCGTACCAGCTACGTGTTCGTGCAGCGCGCCACCGCGCCGCACCGCGTCACCAGCCTCGACGACCCCGCGCTCAAGACCATGACCATCGGCGTGCACCTCTTCGCCGCCGACGGCGAGAACACCCCGCCCGCCATGGCGCTCTCGGCCCATGGGGTCGTGGGCAACCTCGTGGGGTTCAGCACCACCTACGTGGGCGGCCAGAACCGGCCGGAGGACATCATCAAGGCCGTGGTGTCGGACTCGATCGACATCGCCATCGTCTGGGGGCCGATCGCCGGGTATTACGGCAAGCAGCTGGGCGCCGACCTGGTCCTCTCTCCCGTCCACGACGACTCGGTGACCCGCATTCCCTTCACCTACAACATGGGCATGGCCACCCGGCGGTCCGAGCGGGCCTTCCTGGACAGCCTGCAGAACTTCCTGACCACCAAGGCCCCCGAGATCCGGGCCCTGCTGGAGCAGTATGGCATCCCGCTGCTCCCGCTTGCCGCCGATACCAGCCGCCCGAAGACCACGGGGCCGGCACGGTAGGGGCGGGCTGACAGCACGTCGGGCCAACCCCCGGCGGGTAGACCACTTACGGAAAGGACAGTGCCGAGCGATGAAGACGTGGATTCTGGTGGCGGTGGCCCTGGCAGCCGGCGTGAGTTCGGCGACCGCGCAGGCGGATCCGTATCATCCGGTCCCCCGTGACACCGTGGACAACGACACCTACCAGGGGTGGAAGCAGTACGAACTCAACTGCGCCCGCTGCCATGGCGAGTACGCCGTCGGGACCTCCTTCGCCCCGGCGCTGATCGTTTCCCTCAAGGAGGGCGGGACCGTCCCCTCCCAGGAGGCGTTCATTACGACGGTCTGCGCCGGGCGGCCGGACAAGGGGATGCCCTCCTGGTGCGCCCTCGGCCTCGAGATGGACAAGATCCAGCGGATGTACATGTACGTGAAGGCACGCGCCGACGGCAAGATCGGCCCCGGCCGCCCCGCGGTCCGCCTCGACGGCTGACCCCTGGCCGGATCGCCGTCCTCCGCGGGGCCCCGGCACCGAGCCCGGGCCCCGCGTCGTTTCTCCCGTGGCGGCCGGGAACCGGATCCCCGGCACTACCCCGACGTCCTGGCCGGACACCCGTGACATGGAGCCCGCATGCGCGTAGTACTCTTCCTGGCCCTCTTCCTTGGCGCGGCCGCCGCGCTCGAGGCCCAGGAGCCGGGAGCGATGCCGGCCATGGGCGCCGGCGGCGGCGAGCGCGCCGGCCGGCCCCCCGCCGACTCGCTCCGCACGGCACCGCAGGTGAAGGCGTACGTGGCGACCGTACTCAGCCCCGCAGTCCCCGACCTCGCCGGCCTGGATCTCGGCGGGCTGGACCTGTCCGGGGTGGACTTCCGGAAGGCGAGCCTGGTCGGGGCCCGGCTCAGCGACGCAACGCTCGATGGCGCCGACCTCTTCTCCTGCGACCTCACCGATGCGGTCGCGACCGGGGCCAGCTTCCTGGCCGCGAACCTGGACGGCACCACGCTCCGCCGAACCGACCTCCGGCGGGCGAAGCTCCGGGGGGCGAGCCTCTTCGCCACGATCATCGAGGCCGCCGACCTGCGGGAGGCCGACTTGCGGGAGACCCGGATCATCGGCTACCTGCGGAAGGCCAACCTGGCCGGCGCCACGCTCGCCGGCGCCAATATCGGCGCCGACCCGGGGAACCAGTCCATGGGGGTGATGCGGGCGCAGTTCGTGAGCGCCGACCTGAGCGGAGCGGACTTGAGCGGCGCCAACCTCTTCAAGGCCGACTTCTCCTACGCCTCGCTCCGTGGCGCCAACCTGCGGAACGCCGACCTGCGGCATGCCGAGCTGGTGCAGGCCGACCTGACCGAGGCCGACGTGACCGGTGTCGCCCTGGATTTCGCCGACCTGAACGGCGCGACGTTTCACGGCGCCCGGGGCGTCGCCACCCTCACGGGGCTCGACCGGGCCCGCAATCGGGACCGAGCGGTGTTCGACCCCTGATGACATCCGACCCAAGGAGCACTTCCATGCTGGAGATACGACGTGTCCCCCTCCTGGCCACGGCGATGGTCCTGCTGGCCGGCTGCGGGCCGAAGGAGCGCCCCGCCACCGACCAGCCCGGCGCCGGAGCAGGCGGGGAGCTGGTGTACGTCACCAACGAGGATTCGCGCGACCTGACCGTGATCGACGCCGCCACCGACAGCGTGGTGGCGACGATTTTCGTGGGCACCCGCCCCCGCGGGGTGCTGGTGAGTCCCGATGGGCGCACGGTGTACGTCGCGCTGACCGGGTCCCCCAAGTGCCCGCCGACGATGCCCGACGAGGAGTGCGAGAAGCTCGCCTCGGACAAGACCAAGGACGGCATCGCCATCGTGGACGTGGCGACGCGCACCACCGTCCGCACCATTCCCGCCGGCTCCGATCCCGAGGAGTTCGACATCGCTCCCGACGGCAGCCGGCTCTACGTGTCCAATGAGGATGCCGACAGCGCCTCGATCGTGGATCTCGCGAGCGGCACGCCGATCGCCAACGTGAAGGTCGGGGATGAGCCGGAGGGCGTCACGATCGCCCCGGACGGGAAGATCGTCTGGGTGACGGGCGAGACCGACCATGACATCACCGGCTTTGACGCGGTGAGCGGACAGGTGGTGGGCCGGATCGACGTCGGCGGAGAGCGGCCCCGCTCGATCGGCTTCCTCCCCGACGGCTCCCGCGCCTATGTGACCAACGAGACCAGCGGCAACGTGTCGGTGGTGGACATGACCGCGCGGAAGCTGCTCCGGGTCATCCCCATGCCGGAGGGGAGCCGGCCGATGGCGGTGGCGATCCCGGCGGACGGGAAGCGGGTCTACATCTCGAACGGGCGGGGCAAGACGGTCTCGGTGATCGATCCGGCGACCGATTCCGTGCTGGCCACCGTGGAGGTCGGGATGCGGCCTTGGGGCATCGCGCTGGCCGCGGGGGGGAGGAAACTCTACAGCGCCAACGGCCCGGGGAACGACGTCACGGTGGTGGACACCGAGACCATGACCGTCCTCAAGCGGATTCCTGCGGGGACCATCCCGTGGGGCGTGGCGGTGGGACCGAAGCCGTAGGCAAAGGGGCGATTAGGCGATTAGGCGATTGGGCGGTTGGGCGATTAGGCGGTTAGGCGCCGAGCCGCCGAGCCGCCGAGCCGCCATCACGCAATCGGCCGCCGGGTCAGCAGCGAGCCGGGCCAGCGCCAGGCGATCCAGGCATCGAGCCCCCACGCCCGCCCGCACCGCGCCAGGAACAGCACCACCATCGCGATCACCAGCATGTAATGAAAGCCCTGGGACGCCGGCGACATATGCCATGTGGCCAGGCCATAGTTCACGCTGAGCCAGAGCCCGCCCAGCGCCCAGAGCCCGCCGCAGAGCCCCAGCGTCAGCGACACTCCAACCAGCACCTCGCCCCAGGCGGTCAGCTGGGCGTAGAGCACGGGGTGCGCCAGCACCGCTCCTTCCACAAAATCCTTGTACCAGGCGATCGGGTTCTCGGCCATCTGGCGCGCCACGATGGCCGGCATCGCGTCGATCCAGCGCTGCTCCACCCCGAGGAATGGCACGAACCCGCCAAGCAGCACCAGGTCCATCTTGCTCCACAGCGCCTTCACGAACCAGAGCCCGACCAGGATGCGGAGCACCGCGAGCCACCGGCTCGGGTGCGACATGTCCACGGCGGTCGGGGTGGAACCGGGAGCGGTCATGGCCGGGCGGCCCTCTCTGGCAACGGAAACTTGGGACTGGCGGAGGAGACTTATGCTACCCCGAAACCGGCCCCCACGTAATCCCCAGTTCCGCCGCGACGAAGCTCCAGGTATCCACCAGCTCCTCGAGCACATTGGAGACGGGCTTGCCGGCCCCGTGTCCGGCATGGGTTTCCAGGCGGAGGAGCACCGGGCGGTCGGAGGCGGTCGCCGCCTGCAGCCGGGCGGCCATCTTCCGCGCGTGGAGCGGATCCACCCGGGTGTCGCTCACGGCCGTGGCCAGCAGCACCGCGGGGTACGGCGTACCAGGCACCACGTGGTGGTAGGGTGAATAGGCCCGGAGCCAACGGAACTGCTCGGGATCCTCCGCCGAGCCGTATTCCGGGATCCAGAGCCGGGCAATCAGGAAGCGGTGGTACCGGAGCATGTCGAGCAGCGGCACCTGGATCACGACCGCGCGGAACAACTCGGGACGCTGGGTGAGCACGGCGCCCATGAGGAGCCCGCCATTGGAGCCGCCGGCCACGGCCAGGCGTTCCGGCCGGGTGTATCCCTCGCGGATCAGGTACTCCGCCGCCGCGATGAAATCATCGAAGCTGTTCTGCTTGTGGGCCAGCATCCCGGCCTGGTGCCACCCCTCGCCGTACTCTCCCCCGCCCCGCAGGTTCGGCACCGCCACGACGCCCCCCTGCTCCAGCCAGGCGAGCAGCGAGCGGGAGAAGCCGGGGGTCATGCTGATATTGAAGCCGCCGTACCCGGTCAGGTAGGCCGGATGGCTGCCATTCCGCGCCAGCCCCCGCCGGTGCACCACGAACATGGTGACCGGGGTCCCGTCCCGGGACGCATAGGTCACCTGGCGCACCTCGAAGGCCTCGGGGTCGATGTCCGCCTCGACCCGGCGCCAGAGCCCGCCGGTCGGTCCCGTCAGCTCCACGCGGTACACGCTCGGCGGGATGGTGTAGGAGTTGAACCCGTAGAACAGCTCGTCGCCCTCCGGCTCGCCGCCCCAGCCGAACAGGCTGCCCGGGCCGGGAAGCTCCAGCTCCTGCGGTGCCTCACCCTCGAGCCCCGCCAGGCGAAGCCGGCTGGTGGCGCGCTCCAGGTAGGACAGCACCAGCCGCCGCCGGGTCACCAGCACGCCATCCAGCACCGCCTCCGCCCGGGTGGGGACGATCTCGCGCCAGCCGGCGGGATCGGGGGCTTCGGGGTCGGCCACGAACAGGCGGTAGTTGGTCGCATCCCGGTTGGTGCGCACATAGAGCCGGCCATGCACCACCTGTCCTTCATAGGTGAAGGGCTCCCCCCGCACCACCGGCCGGAGTGTGCCCCCCGCCTCCCGGTCGGCCAGGTAGAGATCGGTCTGGTCGAAGGTGCGCGCCACCGAGACCACCAGCCAGCGACCGTCGAGGGAGAGATCCACGCCGGGCCAGTGTTCCTTGAGCTCCGGCTTGAAGACCAGCTGGTCGGTGGCCGGGTCGGCGCCCAGCTGATGCAGGTACACCGCGCGGTGGTACGCCGCCTCCTCCTCCGGCACCTCCCCGGCGCGGGGATAGCGGGTGTAATAGAAGCCGCTCCCGTCGGGGAGCCACGCAAGATCCGCGGCCCGGGTGTGGGGAATCGCCTCGGCGTGGCTGGCGCCGCTCACGACGTCCAGCACCCGGAGCACGCTGTCCTCGCTGCCGTCTTCCGACAGCCCGTACGCCAGCAGCCCGCCGTCCTCGCTCGGGTACCACCAGTCGAGCGCAGTGGTGCCCCGCGGGTTGAGGGCGTTGGGGTCGAGCAGCACCCGGTCGGCCCCGTCCACCCCATCCCGTACGTAGAGCACCGGCTGATTCTGGGTGCCATCCCGACGCTGGTAGAAGTAGCGCCCCCGGGTGGGCGTGGGCGCGCTCAGGGCCCCGATCCGCAGCAGGGCCTCGAGCCGGCGCCGGATCGCGGACCGGGCCGGGACGGCGTCCAGGTACCGCGCCGTCAGCGCGTTCTGCGCGTCGGTCCAGGCCTGGGTCTCCGCACTGGCGCCATCCTCCAGCCACCGGTAGGGATCGGGAATGGCTTCGCCGTGGAGCAGCTCCACGACGTCGTCGAGCCGGGAAGCGGGGTAGTCGGGTCGGGGCATGGGGATCGGAGAAACGGGAAGACGGAGACACGGGGCAATGGGGAAATGGGGAACCGGCCGCAGCACCAGTCCGGTCACGGGGTTTCCGTTTCCCCGTTTCGCCGTTTCCCGCGGTCTAATCGCCGAGGCTTATCCCCAGCTCCCGCGCGGTGAGCACGGTGTCGGAATCGAGGGGAACGTGCTTGGACCGGCCGATCACCTCTTCCAGCGGCACACGGGTGAGGGCGGGCGGATTGTAGCCGATCATGACCCCGAAGACACCATCCGCCACCGAACGCACCGCCGCGGCCCCGAAGCGAAGCCCGAGCAGCCGGTCGAAGGTGGTGGGGGAGCCTCCACGCTGCAGGTGCCCCAGCACCAGGCTCCGGGTTTCCTTGCCGGTCCGCTCCCCGATGGCCCGGGCCACCAGGGAGCCGATGCCGCCCAGGCGGTCCACGGTGCCCGCCGCGCGGCGCTCGATCAGGCTGGCATCGCCCCCGAGCGGGCGGGCGCCCTCGCCGACGACCACGATGCTGAAGTGCCGCCCCGCCCGTTCTCGCGCCACGATCTTGGCGCACACCTTGTCGATATCGAACGGGATCTCGGGCAGCAGGATCACGTCCGCGCTCGCGGCGATGCCGCTGTGCAGCGCGATCCACCCCGCATCTCGTCCCATGAGCTCCACCACCATGACCCGCTCGTGGCTCTCGGTGGTCGAGTGCAGCTTGTCGATCGCATCGGTCGCGGTGCCCACCGCGGTGTCGAAGCCGAAGGAGGCGCGGGTGCCGACCACGTCGTTGTCGATGGTCTTGGGCACCCCCACCACCGGCATCCCCTTCCGGAACAGGTCATAGGCGATCCGCAGGCTGCCGTCGCCGCCGATCGTGATGATGGCATCGAAGCCGCTGGCGTGGAAGGCGGAGACCAGCTCGTCCGAACGATCCACCTCGTGCTGCGCCCCGGAGGGATCGGTGACCGCCCAGCGGAAGGGATTGCCCCGGTTGGTGGTGCCCAGGATGGTACCGCCGAGATGGGTGATGCCCCGGACCTTGTCCGGCGTCAGGGTCATCACGCCATCATCGCCCAGCAGTCCGCCGTAGCCGCGGCGGATGCCATACGTCTGCCATCCCCGGGTGTGGGCGGAGAGGACGATGGCGCGGATGACCGCGTTGAGGCCGGGCGCATCCCCGCCGCCGGTGCTGATCGCGATACGCATGCTGGAGTTCCGGGTGCCCGGCGCGGCTACGTCTGCCGCCGCCGCAGGAGTTCGACCACCTCGCCCGGCGCGGCATGCCGGCCGAGCGATGTCTTGGAATAGACCGATGCGCCGTCCACGGTGACCTCAAAGACGCCGCCGGAGGACTTGGCCAGCTCGATCACCGCCTCCGGGTATTCCCGCGCGAGCTCGGCCGCCAGACCGGCGGCCCTCGGCTCGTAGTTTCAGACGACGCAGTATTCGATACGGATCTGCATGACCTGCCTCGAGAGGGGGAAAGACCTGCAGCGGCGTAGCCGCCGGAGAGTGAAGCTAATGCGACGGGGGCCTGCACTGTAGCCGATCCCCCCTTGCGGGGCCCAGCCGCCCCCGGCAGGTTCCCCTCGTGATCGTCCTCGCCCTGTTTCGCCGCCTGCCACGCCACCTGGCGGCCGTCGCCCTGACGGCGCTGGCGGCACTCCCGCTGAAGGCGCAGCGCCTCTACCGCCTGGAGCTGAGCGGCGCGGGCAGCTACAACACCTACGACAGCAAGCTCGAGCTGGGCTCCACCTTCGGCGGCGTGCTGCGGCTGGGCTACTGGGTGTACGGCCCCCTGTCCCTCGAGGGAGAGGCGAGCCTCGCCCGCCCCCGCACCGACACCAGCCTCGACAAGGCGGTATCCACCTCGGTCTTCGGGGCCTGGCTGGTGGGGAACTTCCCGCTCGGCCAGAGCGCGCACGTCCTGCTCAAGGGCGGCTACGCCCACCTCAGTTTCGGCACCTGTCCCGGCGTATCGGTACCCGGGGCCGGCCCCTGCGGCTCCGCCGACGTGGTCCAGGGGGGCGGCGGCGTCCGGATCGCGCTTTCGCCGACGCTGTTCATGCGCTACGAGGCCGTGGTGCAGCGGAGCACTACCACACTCAAGTTCACCAACCTCAGTGCGCAGGGCGGCATCAGCCTGATGCTTGGCAGCAAGCCGCTGGTGGACGAGGATGGTGATGGCGTCTACGACCGCTCCGACGACTGCAAGGGAACCCGGCTCGGCGCGCTGGTGGACAAGCGGGGCTGCCCGACGGACCGGGACAGCGACGGCGTCCCGGACGGGGTGGACCGGTGCCCCAACACCCCCCCCGGCGCCACGCCAGACCAGGTGGGCTGCACCACCGACACCGACGGCGACGGCTACCTCGACGGCATTGACCGCTGCCCCGATACCCCGGCCGGCGCCCTCGTGGACCCCTCCGGCTGCCCGAGCGACTCCGATGGCGACGGCGTGCTGGACGGCCTCGACCGCTGCCCGGAGACCCCGGTGGGGGCCACCGTGGGCGACCTCGGCTGCCCCGGCGATGCCGATGGCGACGGCATCTTCGACGGCCTCGATGCCTGCCCCGACACCCGGGGCGGCGCGGTGGTGGACCCGACCGGCTGCCCCACGGAGCCCGAGCCGGCGCCGGCCGACAGCACCGCCGAACGGATGTTCGTGCTCCCGGGGACCGTCTGGACCCTGCGGCAGTCGGTCCTGGCCCCGGAGGCCTTCCCGGTGCTCGACTCGGTGGCGGCCGTGCTCGCCGCCGAGCCCAACACCTCGGCCGAAGTCAGCGGTTTTGCCCATGACCGGCTGGTCCCGGCGGACAACACCCGGCTGTCCCAGCGGCGGGCGGAGGCGGTGCGGAATTACATCATCGCCCGGGGCATCCCTGTGGGCCGGATCACCGCGGTCGGCCGGGGCTCCCAGATCCTGATCGTGTCCGACACCACCGAGGCGGCCCGTACCGCCAACCGCCGCGTCGAGATTCGCGTCACCCGCAATCCTTAGACACCCCTCCGCGCACGCCGATTGCCCTCTAGGACAGGGGCGGGTCCCAAGACCCGCCCCTGTGCCGTTTCCGGAGGGATTCCGCCATGCGCCTCGCCATGTTTGCCGCGTTCGTCCTGACCATTCCGCTCGCCGCCCAGAGCCGGGCGGGCGGCTGGGGCGATGAGCTGTCGCCGGTCCCCTCGCCGGAGCGGCTGCTGGCGATCGGGCCGCGGCAATCGGAACCCCTCGACTGGCCGGCCCCGCCCCTGCGGCGGCCCCCGGCCCAGGTTCGGGCCCTGTACGTGAATGCCTGGGCCTTCGGCGGCAGCCGCTTCTGGGACCTGGTCCGCCTGGCCGACACGACCGAGGTCAACAGCCTCGTCATCGACGTGAAGGACGACACCGGCTACCTCACCTACCGCTCCGCCGTGCCGACCGCGATCGCCATCGGCGCCAACAGCCAGCTGCGCGCGCGGGACGCCGAGGCGCGGCTCCGGGCGCTGCACCAGCGGGGCATCCATGCCATCGCCCGCATCGTCGTCGCCAAGGACCCGCTGCTGGCCCGGCAGAAGCCGGCCTGGTCGGTCCAGGACCGCCGCGGCGGGCTGTGGCGGGACCGGCTGGACTTGGCGTGGGTGGACGCCTACAACGACTCGGTGTGGGTGTACGCCGCCGAGCTCGCGTCGGAAGCGGTGCGGCTGGGCTTCAGCGAGGTGCAGTTCGACTATGTGCGCTTCCCCGATGAGCCGCGGACGCGGATGGCCTACGCCGTCTTCCCCAGCCGGCGGGGGAACGAGAGCGCCCGGAGCGCCGTGAGCCGGAACCTCCGCCTGCTCCGCGACCGGGTGAAGCCGCTCGGCGTGCCGTTCACCATCGATGTCTTCGGCATGACCACCAACGTTTCGGTGGACCTCGGGATCGGCCAGGTGTGGGAAGACCTGGTAGGCACCGCCGATGTGGTGCTGCCGATGGTGTACCCCAGCCACTATTACCACGCCATGTATGGCGCCTCCCGCCCCAACGCGGAGCCCTACCGGGTGGTGAAGGGTGCGCTGGCGGACGGCCAGCGCCGGGCCCGGGAAATGGGCAGCAAGACCGCCGAGATCCGGCCGTACCTGCAGGCCTTCACCCTTGGGGCGCCGCGCTACACGCCGGAGCATGTGCGGGAGCAGATGCGCGCCGCCTCCGATCTCGGCATCCACAGCTGGGTGCTGTGGAATCCGCGGTCGGCGTACGACGCGCGGATCTTCGCGCGGCATGAGCCGGCGCCCGCGGTCGTGGTGGCGCTGGGATCTGCGCCGGCGGGCATCGCAGCGGGGCCGGAGCGCCGCGCCCGGCGATAGCGCGCGCGCCGCGCCCGGCGCTACCATTCGGGCATGCGCCTGTTGCCCGTCGTCCTCCTGTTCCCGGCCACCCTGGCCGGCCAGACGCTGTCGCCCCGGCCGGTCCTCGCGACGCACACCGGCAGTTTCCAGGATCCCGCCCTCACCGAGAGCTCCGGCGTCGCGCGCAGCCGCACCATGCCCGGGGTGCTCTTCACGATCAACGATTCCGGCAACGACCCGACGGTGTTCGCCTTCGATTCGGGCGGCCGCGACCTGGGCGCCTGGCGGGTGCCGGGCGTCGCCAACCGCGACTGGGAAGCGCTGAGCATCGGGCCCTGCCCCGGCGGATCGTGCCTGTACATCGCGGATACCGGCGACAACCTGGAGCGGCGGCCCGTGGTGGTCCTCTACCGCCTGCGGGAGCCGGCGACGCTGGCCCGATTCACCGGTACCACCGACACGTCGCGGGCGGAGCTCGATTCGGCCCTGGTCCGCTACCCCGATCATCCCAACGACGTCGAGGCGCTCTGGGCCGGCGATGACGGCAGTATCACGCTGGTGACAAAGGGACGGCGGGACGGCATCCGGCTCTTTCGCGTCCCGCCCGAGGCCTTCGGGGCCGGCGCCCCGGTGACGGCCGGATTGCTGCAGCTGCTCCCGATGGCGCCCGATCAGCGACTGGGCCGCTGGGTCACCGACGCGGCCCGGGCGCCCGACGGGCGCCGGGTCGCAATCCGGACCTATACCGAGCTGTACCTCTATCCGCTCTTTCCCGGTGGCGGGCTCGGCATCCCGAGGGTCTGCAACCTGGCCGGCCTGGAACCGCAGGGCGAGGGGGTCGAGTGGCTGGATGACCGCCGCCTGGTGCTCACCAGCGAGCGGGCCTTCAACCTCCGCGGCGGGCCGATCCACCTGGTGCAGTGCGATGCCTGACCGGCTGAGGCGCGGCGCCGGGAGACTCGGCCGGAAGTTCCTGGTGGCCTTCGGCGCCGCGATCCTCCTCTGGGCCGGGCTCGGGAACCCGGGCTCCGTCCGACCGCTGCACCGGGCCCGGTGGATCACCGTGGACGGCCTCCGGCTCCGCGCCCTCTATGCCGGCCGGGGTGATACCACGCTGGTCTTCCTGCACGGCTACGGCGAGTCGCTGATGGCATGGCGGCTGGTGCTCGACCGGTTCACCCGGCACTACCGGGTCCTGGCCGTGGACCTGCCGGGCCACGGCCGGAGCGACAAGCCCGACGGCCCCTACGATTACCCCGCCCTGGTGCGGCAGCTGTCGCGGCTGCTCGACCAGGAAACCAGGGGCCCGGTGGTGCTGGTGGGGCATTCGCTGGGCGGGCAGCTGGCCGCCGGGCTGGCGCTGGCGCGTCCCGACCGGGTCCGGGCCCTGGTGCTGATTGCGCCGGCCGGCGCCGGCATCAATCCCTTCCTGACCGACACCGCCGGCATCGCCTCGCCCGCGACGCAATGGGTGGCCTCCGCCCTCAGCTTCGTGCTGCCGGTGCGGGACAGCGCCTGGCTGCGTGAACCTGACGGGGACGCGGCCACCGGCGCACACGGGGACAGCCTTTCGGTGCTGGCCACGCGGCGGGTGCTGGAGCAGTTCGATTTCTCCGCGATCGGGGATGCGTTCGCCGACCTGCGGCAGCCGGTCCTGCTCATCTGGGGCCGGCAGGACCCGACGATCCCCTGGAGCATCGGCCAGCGCATCGCCGGACTGCTCCCCTGCCGGCGCTTCATCACCGTGAATGCGCTCCACCGCCCGCACCAGACGCTGCCGGACGAAGTCGGGGCGGCCATGGAGGCATTTCTCCGCGCGCCAGACTGCGGCTGAGTACCTTTGAGTCCTTCACCTTCCGGCGGAATCCTCATGGCATACCCGCGCCTCCGGCTGGTCGCACTGATGGGATCGCTCCTGGGACTCGGGCTCCCGGGCAGCCCGCTTGCGGGGCAGGCGCTCACCCCCGCCACCCGGCTGGCCCGCGCCGCCAGCCCGGCCGCCTACCGCGCCCACCTCG
The DNA here is from genome assembly GCA_033763675.1 of Gemmatimonadota bacterium. Lineage (GTDB taxonomy): Bacteria > Gemmatimonadota > Gemmatimonadetes > Gemmatimonadales > GWC2-71-9 > JADJOM01. Next base: position 28,466 of record JANRJZ010000245.1, on the reverse strand, counting down.
AGTTCCTCGCCAGCGACCTGCTCGAGGGCCGCGCCCCTACCACCCGGGGCGGTGAGCTGGCCGCGGCGTACCTCGCCGCCCAATTCCGCCGCCTGGGGCTGGAGCCGGCCGGGGACAGTGGCAGCTACCTCCACCGCGTTGCCGTGATCGCGCACACCCCGGAGCCCACGCTGCGGGTCACCGGGCCGGCGCCCGCGCTGCTCCGCTACCGCGATGACTTCGTGCTCTGGTCCATGCGCAACGAGGCGCAGGTGAACCTGGCGGGCCCGGCGGCCTTCGTCGGCTACGGCATCGTGGCGCCGGAGTGGGGCTGGGACGACTACGCCGGCCTGGACGTGAAGGGCAAGGTGGTCCTCTGCCTGGTGAACGACCCCGGGCTCTACGACCCCGCGATCTTCCGGGGAAGGATCCTCACCTACTACGGCCGCTGGACCTACAAGATCGAGGAGGCCGAACGGCGGGGCGCGGCGGGGATCATCCTGATCCACACCACGGAAAGTGCCACCTACCCCTGGACCACGGTCACCGGCTCATGGACCGGCGAGCAGGTGCGCATCGAGCGCGCGCCCACATCGCTGGTCGTGGCGGGGTGGATGCGGGACTCCACCGCGGCTGCGCTCTTCACCGCCGCCGGACTCGACCTGCCCCGGCTCATGCGGGAGGCCGGGCGGCAGGGGTTTCGACCCGTCGCGCTCCCCTTCGGCCTCGAGGCCGGGGTCCAGAGCACACTGCGGCGATCGGCCACCTACAACGTCGTGGGACGACTGCCGGGCCGCGGCCGGCTGGCAAAGGAAGCGGTGCTGATCGGGGGCCACTACGATCACTTCGGCATCCGGACACCGGTGAACGGCGACTCGATCTACAACGGCGCGGAGGACAATGCCTCCGGCACCGCCGCGGTCATCACCGCCGCCGAGGCGTTCGTGACGAGCGGGGTGGAGCACCAGCGCTCCATCCTCTTCATGGCGTTCGGCGCCGAGGAGAGCGGGCTGCTCGGCTCCCAGGCCTACGCCGAACGACCGAGCCTGCCGCTGCGCGACCTTGCGGCGGTGCTCAATCTCGACGTGATGAACCTCTACGGCCGCACCCGGGACATTGCCGCGCTCGGCACCGACCAGTCGAGCCTGGGCCGGACCTTCGTCACGGCGGCGGCGGCGGAGGGCCTGCGGGTGAGCGTGGATTCCGGCGCACTCATCCGCGGATCGTTCTTCCGCTCCGATCACTTCCCTTTCGCGCGGGCGGGCGTCCCCGCCCTGTCCCTGGAGGGCGGCTCGGACTTCACCGGCCGGCCCCCCGGGTGGGCCGAGGCCCAACGGAAGGAGTACACCGCCACCCGCTACCACCAGCCGCAGGACGAGCTGCTGCCCTGGTTCTCGATGGACGGGGCCCTGCAGCAGCTGCGGGTCGTCCTCCGGGTGGCGATCGCAGTGGCCAACACGCCGGCTGCCCCCGCCTGGAATGCCGGCTCCGAGTTCCGGGCCGCCGGCGAAGCCCGCCGCCGATGAGCGCGCTGTTTGACCGGCTGGACACGGTCATCCTGCGGGTGCGGGAGCTGGACCCGGCACTGGCATGGTACCGCGAGGTCCTCGGCATTAGCGTCGCGTTCGAGGACCCCGAAGAGGAGCTCGCGGTGCTGGGACTGGGGCATGGCACCAGCCTCACGCTCTACACCTTGAGCCCGGACGAAGTGCCGCCCGCTCCGGGTACCGCCGGACCCTTTCCCATCTTCGCCACGCAGGACGCCGCGGGGGCGCACGCCATGCTCCGGGCACGTGGCGCCAGGGTGGACCCGATCCAGGAGGGAGGCGGGGTTCGGTACTTCGCTTTCTATGATCTGGACGGGAACCGGATGGAGGCGTGCCAGATCCTGACGGCGGGATAAGTCGATGGAGCCGGGACGGAATTGGTAAGATGTTTCTCCACAGCGACTTGAGTGCGAGCGACGGGGTTGCGGTAGCGTAACACGTCAGCCGCAGGTATTATTGCGCCCGATTTTTCCCAGTCGTCACACTCTGCTGACGGGGGCGCGTCTGGATCTCCCGAATAATCACCGAATACCGCTCGGCTGGCTCCTCGCCCATGGCGGTGAGGCCATCCGGTACCGGGTCTTCGCCGAACTCTCGCCCGCCGGCACAGTGGCGCACGAGACCCTCGAGCACGCCCGCGCGGCCACGGAGCCCTCGAAGGGGGCCCAGGCGGTCATCAAGAAGCAGAAGGAAGCCGGGACCTGGGGGGGGAACCTCCTGGGCGTGGCGCCCTCCGCGGCGCTCGGCATCAAGGACATTGGCACCATCCCCCAGTACCGGCGGCTGCTGCAGCTCGGGCTGCCGAACAGCAGCCGTCCGTTCCGCCTGGCCGATCGGCTGCTCTTCCGCCTGCTTTCCCGCGATGACGATCCCGCGCTGCTGTTCGAGTACCAGAAGGCGGCCAAGGGCGACGAGGGCTACACCCTGTGGGCCCGCAACCTGGTGCGCGAGGGAGCCACGGCGGCCCTGGCGGAAGCAGCCCAGATCGACGATCCCCGGGTCCGGGGCGCGGCGCACAAGATCGCGACCGATGTCTCCGAGTTCCTGCGGAGTCCCCTCGCCGAGAAGCCCTTTGTGCGGGCCGGCACCGGGGCGGTGCTGCACCCCGAGGCCAACCCGCCCACCTGGTACGCCCTCGCGATGATGGCCGCGATGCCGAACCTGCAGCGGGAGCGGGCCGGCTTCACCGAACGCCTCAACCACTACCTGGCTCAGCCGCAGCCGAAGAAGGCGTTTGCCCTGGCGGTCGGCAAGAAGAAAGTGAAGCCGACCCACCTGCTGCTCGGCGATCCGGTGGAGGCCGACAGCAAGGGGCTGCCCAAGGACATCCCGCTGGCCCTGCACTTTCTCGAGCTTTTGGCCCGGACCGGCGGGCTTCCGGCTTCCCCCGGGGCCACCAAGGTGCTCAACCGCCTGCTCAAGGACTGTGACGCGCAAGGCGTGTGGAATCCGAAGGGACTCCGGTCCCTGCCCAAGGCAGTGAACCACATGAGCTACCATATGTTCCCGCTGGATGCGGAGTCCAAGGCGCCGGAGTTCCGGCAGGTGGACGTGACGTTCCGCTTGGCGCTCATCGCGAAGGTGCTGGGGTGGAGCCTGGAGTACGCCTGACCGCGCGCGAGCGGGAAGCGGGAAGGGGGAAGCGGGAAGAGGGAAGCGCCGGCGGCCCCTTCCCGCTTCCCTTTTCCCTTTTCCCTCGTCCCGCAGGTCCATTGCACACTCTGCCTAGGTATCCCATACTACTACGATGGCCGAGCTTGATCTCACTCCCTTCGGCTTCACCCCGACCGAAAGCAAGATCTACGAAGTCCTCCTGACGGGAGGGCCCGGGACCGGCTACGCCGTCGCGCGGAGTGCGGGGCTGGCGCGCGCCAACACCTACGGCGCCCTGGAGGGCCTGGTCGCCAAGGGGGCGGCCCGCGCGGATGAAGGGCACCCGAGGGTGTTCCGGGCCGAGCCCCCGGCCGGCGTGATGGCCCGGATCGCGAACGGCCAGGGCGAGGCGCTGGAGCGGCTTTCCCGGGCGCTGGACGGATTCGGGGCCCCGGCGACCCCGCGCATCGTCGAGCTGACCAGCCCCAAGGGCCTCCTGCAGCTCCTGAGTCATGAGATCGGTCGGGCGCAGCGGGAGGTGCTGCTCTGTGCGCCCCCGGAGGCCTATCCGCTGCTCACGCCGGTGCTGCGCCGCGCGGCGACGGCCGGAATGGTGCTCGTCCTCATCTCCTCCGGCCCGGTGGCGCTGCCCTTCGCGCCGGTGGCGGTCGCCCCGGACGGCCATCGCTGGCCGGGGCTGCCGGTAGTGGCGGTGATCGACGACCGGAGCGCCGTGATCGCGTCCCGGGATGGAGCCGAGGTCGAGGGACACTGGAGCAGCGCGCCGGCCTTCGTCGCGGCGGCGCGCCACACTTTCGAACGGCTGCGGACGCCCCTATGACGGATGCGCTGAACGACGCCCTCGCCGAACTGCGCCGGGAGTATCTCTTCGACGCCCCGGGACGCCTGGCCGACCTGCGGAAGGATGTGGCCGCCTTCCGCATGGGCGAGGGCGACGCGCTCAATTCCCTCATCGGCCGGTTCCACCGCCTGGCGGGGTCCGGCGGTTCCTACGGCTTCCCCGACATCAGCGAGATCGCCCGCGGGGGCGAGCGCTGGCTCAAGCTCGAGCAGCCCGCCCCCGGCGAAGTCGCCGCCACTCGGCTCGGAGAGCTGGTGGACCGGCTGGCGGAGGCCTTCGACGCCGCGGCGCGCGAACTGGGCCTCCCGACCCGCGGGCCGGCCGTCACCGAGTTCGGCTGGCGCGCGCTGGTGGTGGGGCCGGAACACCCGGTACGGGCCGAGATTGCCTCGGTGCTGGTCAACACCGGCTTCCTGGTGCGGACCGAGACCGGAGCGGGTGAACCACGGGAGCTCAAGCTCACCGAGCGGCCGGACCTCGTGGTCGTACTGGATGACGCGGGAGGGCCCGATCCCTTCGCGACCGCGACCGCCTGGTCCGGCGCCGGTCCCGTGCGCCCCCGGGCCATCGTGCTGGTCACGCGTGCCGAATCGGCCGACCGGGTCCGCGCCCTCGCCTCGGGCATCGACTCCATCATCCCGGCCGACCGCATCGCGGTGGACCTCCCGACGTATGCCAAGACGCTCGCCCGGATCGGGAGCCCGCCACCCCGGGTGCTGCTGGTGGAGAGCAATGCGGCCCAGGCGGAGACGCTTATCGGCTGGCTGGAACAGGTCAACGCCAAGGTGGCGCATTGCGCCGACGGCAACGCCGCGCGGGAAGCGATGATTCGCGAGGCGCCGGACCTGATCCTGATGGATACCCGGCTGCCGGGGATCGACGGCATCTCCCTGGCCCGGCTGGTGCGGCAGGACAGCCGCTTCAGCCTGACGCCGATCGTCTTCCTCACCTCGCACGACACCGTGACAGAGCAGATCGAGGCGCTCTCCGCCGGCGCCGACCATTTCCTGATCGAACCGGTGGATCGCGAGCTGCTGACCCACCTGGTGATCAACCGGGCCGAGCGCGGCCGCCGGCTGCGCGAGATGGTGCACCGCGATGGGCTCACCGGACTGCTCAACCATGCCACCCTCATGGCCGAACTGGAGCATGCCGTTGAATACGCGCGGCGCCACGGGGAGTCGTTCGCCTTCCTGATGATCGACGTGGACCATTTCAAGCGGGTGAACGACCGGTACGGGCACATTGCCGGGGACCAGGTGCTGCTCCACGTGGCCCGGGTGTTCCAGACCACCGCGCGCGCCAGTGACCTGATCGGCCGCTACGGAGGGGAGGAGTTCGGCATGATCCTCCGGCGCACCGACCGCACCGGCGCCGGCATCCTGGCGCAGAAGCTCCGGGTGGCGCTCGCGGAGCAGCCGGCGCTGATCTCCGCGGGAGAGACGATTCCGGTGCGGGTCTGCATCGGGATTGCCGCCTACCCGGACGATGCCGCCACCGCCGGCGACCTGGCCCAGCTCGCCGACGCGGCCCTTTATCGTGCCAAGGCGGGCGGCCGGGATCGCGTGGAGTTCACCCGGGAGACCCGGGCCCAGTCGGCTTGACCCACCGTTCGCCCCCGGCCCCGGCGCGGCTGCTCGAGGCGGCGCTCGCGGAATTCGCGGCCCACGGACGCGCGGGGGCCCGCACCGGGCAGATCGCGGAACGGGCCGGGGTGAACAAGCAGCTCATCCACTACTACTACCAGACCAAGGACGGGCTCTACGCCGCGGTGCTGGTGCATGCGGCGGCGGCGGTCGCGGGCGAGCTCGCCCGGCTCCCGCTCGTGGGGCTCACGGCGGTGGAGCGGCTCCGCCGGCTGGTGCGCGGCCAGTTCGACTTCTTCCTGCAGCATCCCGGACATACCGCGGTCCTGGTCCAGGCGGAGGACGCCGGCGGCTGGGCCGACCAGTCGGTCAAGCCGGTCGCGGATCTGCTGCGGGAGGGCCAGGCCACCGGGTTCTTCCGCGACGACGTGGACCCCGACACGCACGCCCGGCTCGCGCTCCTGCTCACCCTGGGATACTTCGCGGTGCACCCGGTGACCCGGGAGTGGGGCGATCCCGGGGTGTGGCGGGACCGGGCGGCCGAGCTGATCGTGCGCGGAGCGGCGTGGTAGGACGGCAGGACGGCAGGACGGCAGGACGGCAGGACGGCAGGACGGCGCGGATGATAGCACAACAGGCTGGCAATCGTTCCCCCTCCCCCCCTCGGAGTGCAGCGATGCGATGGGTCCTGAGATTTCTCGGCGTCCTCCTGGTGCTGGTGGTGGTCTCGCTGGCGGTGATCTGGCTGCTGAGCGGCCGCGCGCTGGGCGCCCGGTTTGACGTCACCCCGGAAGCGGTCACCATTCCCACCGATTCCGCCGCCCTGGCACGGGGCCAGCACCTCGGCACCGCCATCGGCAAGTGCGTGGACTGCCACGGCATGGACCTCTCGGGCCAGGCCATGGCGATGGGACCGGTCGGGACATTCACGGCGAGGAACCTGACCAGCGGGAAGGGTGGCCTGGGCGACCGCTCGGACGCGGACTGGGTGCGCTCCATCCGCCACGGCGTGGCGCCCGACGGCCGCCCGCTGCTCTTCATGCCCTCCCGCGTCTACGCGGCGCTGAGCAACGCCGACCTGGGTGCCCTGATCGCCTGGGTCAAGTCGATGCCGCCGGTGGACAACGAACTGCCGGCCACCAGGGTCGGGCCCATCGGGCGCGTCATGCTCGCCACCGCCCCGGAACGGCTGATCTCCGCCGGCCTGGTGGATCATGCCGCGCCGATCCCGGCCGCCATTCCCCCCGGACCGACCCCGGAGTACGGTCGCTACCTGGCGGTGTCGGGTGGCTGCACCTTCTGCCACCGGGACGATCTCACGGGAGGGCTCAAGGACGGGCCGCCAGGCACCCCGCTCTCCGCCAACCTGACGCAGGCCGGGCCACTCGGCACGTGGACCCAAGCCGACTTCGCCAGGGCACTGCGGGATGGTGTGCGGCCGGATGGCTCGGCGATCAACCCGTTCATGCCGTGGCGGCTGACCCGGCTGATGACGGACGAGGAGATCGCGGCAGTGTGGGCGTACCTGAAGACGGTGGGGGGGGTGAGGCGGTAAGGGCGGTAAAGGCGGTACCGCCCTACCGCCCTACCGCCTAATGGTGAAACGCCTGCAGCGGCGCCACGTCACCCGGCACCTGGTCGCCGAAGAGGAGCCGTCCCTCGCGGAATGAGGCGCCCCGGAGGGCGAGCGCCAGCACCTGGCCCAGGTTTTCGACCGGGTACATCTCGATGGTCTGCCGCACCTCCTCCGGCAGGTCCTCGAGATCGGGCTCGTTCTTCCGGGGCAGCACGATCCGGGTGATTCCGGCCCGCACTGCGCCCAGCACCTTCTCCTTCACCCCGCCGATCGGCAGCACCTCGCCGCGGAGGGTGATCTCCCCGGTCATCGCGATGTCGTTCCGCACCGGCCGGCCGGAGAGCACCGACACGATCGCGGTGGCCATGGTGACGCCGGCCGAGGGGCCGTCCTTGGGAATGGCGCCGGCGGGCACATGCACGTGCACGTCGCGTTCGGCGAACAGGTCTTCCCGGATGTGCAGCCCCGCCGCGTGGGAGCGGGCGTAAGTCCAGGCGGCGCGGGCGGACTCCTTCATGACATCGCCCAGCTGGCCGGTCAGCACCAGCTCCCCCTTCCCCTTCATGACGCTGGCCTCGACGAACATGATGTCGCCGCCGACCGGCGTGTAGTACATCCCGGTGGCCACCCCGATCTGGTCTTCCCGGGCGGCACGCTCGGGGTGCACCTTGGGCCGGCCCAGGAGGTCATCCACCATCTCGCGGGTGATCGTCAGCCGCTCCACCTCGTTGACGGCGATCTTCCGCGCCACCTTGCGGCACAGCTTGCCGATCTCGCGCTCCAGCTGTCGCACCCCGGCCTCGCGGGTGTAGCTGGCCACGACCTCGCTCACCGCCTCGTCCGGGATGTCGATCTGGGCGGTGGAGAGCCCATGCTCCATCAGCTGGCGGGGTACCAGGTAGTTGCGCGCGATCATCAGCTTCTCGCGCTCGGTGTAGCCGGCGAAGTCCACCACCTCCATCCGGTCCAGCAGCGGCGCCGGGATGTTCTGGATGAAGTTGGCCGTGCAGATGAAGAGCACTTCGCTCAGGTCGAACGGCACCCCGAGGTAATGGTCCACGAAGCTGTCGTTCTGCGCCGGGTCCAGCACCTCGAGCAGCGCGCTCGCCGGGTCCCCCTGGAAGGAGACACCGAGCTTGTCCACCTCGTCCAGCAGGAAGACGGGATTGCGGGTGCCGGCCTGCTTCATCCCCTGCAGGATCCGGCCGGGCATGGCCCCGACGTAGGTGCGCCGGTGGCCCCGGATGTCGGCCTCGTCCCGCGCACCGCCCAGGGAAATCCGGACGTACTTCCGCCCCATGGCGCGGGCGATGGACTTGGCCACGCTGGTCTTGCCGACGCCGGGCGGACCCACGAACAGCAGGATCGGGCCCTTGGTGGCCTTCTCGTCGGGGTTGCCCTTCGGCGGTTCGGGCGCGGGGACCCCGGCGGCGGCCTCCTCCCCGGGGACGGGAGTCTCCGCCGTGTCGGCGAGGCGGCGGGCCTGGTCCTTCAGCTGCCGCACGGCCAGGAACTCCAGCACCCGGTCCTTCACGTCGCCCAGGGCGTAGTGATCCTCATCGAGAATGGTCTGGGCCCGGAGCAGGTCCAGCGACTCGTCGCTGCGCTCGTTCCAGGGCAGTTCCGCCACGGTCTCGAGGAACGTGCGGATGACCTGCGCCTCCATCGACTCCCGCCCGATGCGCTCCAGCCGGCCCAGCTCGCGATCCACCTCCTTGCGGACCTCGGCCGGGAGCGCGAGGCCCTCGAGCTTCTCCCGCAGTTCCTCCTGGTCGCCCCGCTCGTCGTCCTCGCCCAGCTCGCGCCGGATCTGCTTGAGCTGCTCGCGCAGGAACATCTCGCGCTGCCGCTCCCCCAGCTCCTCCTGCACCTGGGACTTGATGTCCTCCTGTGCGTCCAGCACGCTGATCTGGCGCTGGACGTGCACCAGCACCCGGCGCAGCCGCTCCTCCACCGACAGCGTCTCCAGCAGCGCCTGACGGTCCGGCGGCGCGATATCGAGGTAGCCCGCCACGAGGTCGGCGAACTTGCCGGGATCGTTCACCCCGGCGAGGACCTGCTGCACCACCTCCTCCGGCAGCCCGGACTTCTGGCCCAGCTCGGCGGCGCGCGCCCGGGCCTCGCGGTAGAGGCCCACGAAGGCGGCGTCCTCACTGTCGAGCGGCGCCATCTCGTCCGCCTCGCGAACGATGGCTTCGAGGTGGCCGCTCTTCTCGCTCACGTGCATGGCGATGCCCCGCCGCTCACCGTGAAGCAGGAGTTGCATGCCGGCCAGGCCGCGCTGCAGCTGGCCGATCCGGGCGATGGTGCCGATGGTGTACAGGCCCTCGGGAGAGACCTGCTCATTGTTCTGGCGCTGGGAGACCGCGAAGATGAGGCGGTCCGGGGTATTCAGGGCGGCCTCGATGGCGCGGAGGGTCCCCGGCCGGCCGGCCCCGATGGGCGCGGTCGTACCCGGGAACAGCACCACTTCCCGGAGGGGGAGAACCGGCAGGACGAGGCGTTCGGTATGTTCAGCCATGCTGTGTTTGCTCCGTTCGGCTGGCGAATTGGCAGACGGGCCAGCGTGTGGAGGTGGAAGGTGCACCCCGTGTGCCACGCCGTCGAGCCTGGTCGTGGTAGGGGCCCGCTCCCGGAGGGAGAAGCGGCGTCCGAGTCCTAGACCGCTGGGCCCCACTGTGTCCAGATACGAAACATGCTACCCTGCCACATCGTCCGTGGTGCGGCCGCCCCCTGCCGTTCTGTCTGGGGCCGTGAACTGGGGCGGGTTGCCTCCTTGTCCCCCCCGTCCGACGTCGCTAAATCTATGGGGCTTCTCCGGATACCCGATGACCGAACCGACCAGTTCCCTTGCGCCACGCCTCAGCGAAGCTCTTGGAAGCGCCTTCACTATCGAGGGCGAGATTGGTCGCGGCGGGATGGGGGTGGTGTATCGGGCCCGGGACGAGCGGCTGAAGCGCCGGGTGGCCATCAAGGTCCTGCCTCCCGAGCTCGCCTTCCAGCAGGAGATCCGCGCCCGCTTCACCCGTGAAGCGGAGACCGCGGCCCGGCTGTCCCACCCCCACATCGTTCCGATCTATACCGTCGGCGAGGGCAACGGCCTCGTCTATTTCGTGATGGGCTACGTCGATGGGGAATCGGTCGGCGGGCGGCTGAAGCGGCGTGGCAAGCTCCCCGTGGAAGAAGTCCGCCGCATCATGAAAGAGACGGCCGACGCCCTGAGCGCCGCCCACGCGATGTCAGTCATCCATCGCGATATCAAACCCGACAATATCCTGCTGGACGGCACCCGGGGCCGGGTGATGGTCACCGACTTCGGCATCGCCAAGGCGATGTCGGGCGGTTCCGGCGCGACCCTGACCAGCGCGGGGGTGGCGATCGGCACGCCGCAGTACATGAGCCCGGAGCAGGCGGCGGGGGAGAAGGAGATCGACGGACGCAGCGATCTCTACAGCCTGGGCATTCTCGCCTACCAAATGCTCACGGGCGAGCTGCCCTTCAATGCTCCCACGGTGGCCGGCATCCTCATGAAGCAGATCACCGAGCTGCCGCCCCCGGTGGGCCAGAAGCGGCCGGACTGCCCGGAGGATCTCGCCCTCGCCGTCACCCGGTGCCTGGAGAAGGACCCGGAGAACCGCTGGCCCTCGGCCGACGCCCTGCGGCGCGCGCTCGAATCGCGCACGGTGAGCGGGTACCGCCCCACCGGTCAGACCAGGGCCGGAGGCCGGGGCACCCTGGGCGGCGCGGCCGCTTCGCGGCGGACCAGCGGGGGCGGGGCCGCAGGCGATGCGCCGCCGCCGTCGCCGCCCCGTCCGCTGGCCTCCCGGCGCCCCGGCAATGAAGACTGGCGCGGCCGGCTGGACCGGCACATGGAGCGGGCCAGCCGGCAGATGGAACGGCGGAGCGGGAAGGGGGCCGACACCCCCCTCCCGGTGCCGGACACCGGTGAGCCGATGATCGTGCAGAAGACCCGGGCCCAGTTCGCCCGGTGGGCCGCGGTGTCCGGCGGCCTGTTCATGATCAATATCGCCACCGGGATCGGCGAGCCGTGGTTCCTCTTCCCCTGCGTGTTCATGGGCTTCGGGCTGGTGAACAACTACGCCAAGCTCTGGCAGGCGGGCTACACTTGGCGCGACGTGCTCAACCGGCCGCCGGCGCCGGACGCCGTGCTGGGCCAGCCGGGCAAGGGCGGCAAGGTGCCCCGCCAGCTCCCGGCCCCGCGGCACGATGAGTACGGCCAGCACCTCGGACTGGTGAACCAGGCCCACGCCGACCGGCTGGCGATCTTCAAGCTGCTGGAGCGGATGTCCGCCGCGGAGCGCCAGATGCTCCCCGAGGATGTCCCCGCCACGGTGGACGGCCTCTACCAGCGGGCCACCGACCTCGCCAGGACGCTCCACGCCATGGAGCAGAACCTGGACATCGAGAGCCTCGAGCGGCTGGACCAGCGGATGCGTGCGCTGGAACGGGAGCCGGCGGATGCGGAGCGGTCCCGGCGCATGGCCCTGCTGGAGCGGCAGAAGAAGACCCTGGGCGACCTGCGCGGCCGGCGCGACCAGATCGCGAGCCAGCTGGAGAGCTGCATCCTCGCCATGCAGAATGTCCGGTTCGACCTGCTGCGGCTCCGCTCCGCCGACGCCGCATCCGCCCTCGGTGACCTGACCATGGCCACCCAGCAGGCGCGGGCGCTCTCCCGTGACGTGGACAACGCGATCGTCGCGGCCAGCGAAATCCGCGAGGCCCTCGGCCGCGACTAGCCGCGCGGCCGGCCCCGCCCGCGCACCCTCTCCTCCACCCCACACCGGACCCGCACATGGCCATCGGCCCGTGGGGCTGGTATCACCTCGCCTGCTTCGGGCTGGTTCTCCCCTACCTCGCAATGAGGAGCGCCGCCCGGCTCCCGGCCCTGTCGCAGCGGCCCCGAAAGCAGCACTTCATCTCGGTGCTGGTGGTGCAGGGGGTCACCGTCGTGCTGTCCCTGGGCGTCGCGCATCTCGAGGACATTCCACTCTGGCCGCGGACCGCTCCCCCGCTCGTGGCGGTGGCCGCCGGGCTGGTGATGCTGGCGGGATGCTACGTGGGCCTCAAGCCGACGTGGCGCAAGGCGGTGGCCCGGCGGGACCCGCGGGTCCACTTCGCGATGCCGCGCGACGCGGTGGAACGGCGGCTGTGGGTGGGGGTCTCGGTCGCAGCGGGCGTCGGGGAGGAGATCACCTACCGCGGGGTCATGTACGCCCTGCTGTGGCGCCTGACCCAGGATCCGGTCGTGGCCGCGCTGGGGACGGCGGCGCTGTTCGGCGCGGCGCACGCGGTCCAGGGGTGGAAGGGCGTTGGGGCGATCGCGCTCATCTCCCTCGGCCTGCAGGGGCTGGTCCTCCTGGCGGGCTCGCTCACCGTCGCGATCGCGGTGCACGTGCTGTACGACATCGCCGCCGGATTCACCTACGGCCGGCTGGGCGAGGAGCTGGGCTATCCGGTGGACGGCGTGCCACCCTCCCAAACGGCCGGGGCCGGCCCGGAGGCCGGCCCCGCCGCCTAGCGACCCTCCAGCGGCCTCAGTAGGCGGCCAGGTCCGCCATGGCCGCGCGCAGGTGGCTCACCTGCGGGAGGATGACGTCCTCGAGTTCGGGGGCGTACGCCACGAAGGTGTCGGTGGCCGCCACCCGCCGGACCGGCGCGTCCAGCCACTCGAACGCGTCGGACGCGATCCGCGCCGCGATCTCCGACCCGTAACCCCATGACAGCGAATCCTCGTACGCGACCAGTACCCGGCTGGTCTTCCGCACCGAGGTGTAGACCGTCTCCCAGTCCACGGGGGAGAGCGAGCGCAGGTCGATGACCTCCACCGAGAGCCCGGTGCTCTCCTCGAGTTCCTTCGCCGCGACCAGCGAGCGCTGCACCACCGCGCCGTAGGTGACCACGGTGAGGTCGGTCCCCTCCCGGGCCACGCGGGCTTTCCCGAACGGGATCATGAAGTTGGGGCCCGGGTTGGGCGCCTTGTTGTAGGTCTGGCGGTAGAGGTGCTTGTGCTCCAGGACCAGCACCGGGTCCTCGCAGCGGATGGCGGTGCGCAGCAGGCCGTTGGCGTCGAGGGCCGTGGACGGACAGACCACCCGGAGCCCCGGTACGCCGGTGAACACCGCGGCGCCGGTCTGGGAGTGGTACACCGCCCCGCCCTTGAGGTACCCGCCGTAGGTCACGCGGACCACGACCGGGCAGGCGAAGGTGTTGTTGGAGCGCCAGCGCATCAGGGCCAGCTCGTTCCGGATCTGCATGTAGGCCGGCCAGATGTAGTCGAAGAACTGGATCTCGACCACCGGCTTGATGCCGCGCGTCGCGAGCCCGATGGCGCGGCCCAGGATGTTGGCTTCCGCCAGGGGGCTGTTGTAGACCCGGTCGCTGCCGAAGGCCCGCTGCAGCCCCCAGGTCACCTTGAAGACCCCGCCCTTCCCCTTGACCTGCTCCAGGTTCTCCTCCCGGCTGGCGTCCGCCACGTCCTCGCCGAAGACGACGATGCGCGGGTCCCGCGCCATCTCGTCCTTCATGCAGACGTTGAGCAGGTCCACCATCGTGGTGGGATCACCGGTGAACCGGGGATCATCCTCGGTGTCGAACTGGTCGCTGGTGGGATCGACGTCGGGGGAGTAGACGAAGTCGTAGATCGTGTCGGTGGCGGGCTGGGGCGCCGCCAGGGCGGTCTCGGTGGCGATGCCGAGCTCCTCCTCGACCTCCGCTTTGATGGCCTCGATCTCCGCCTCGGTGGCGACGCCCTGCTCGACCAGCGACCGGGGAAAGCGCGTCACCGGGTCCCGTGCGGCATCCGCCTGGCGCTCCGACGCGGGGCGGTAGAGGACCTCGTCGTCGGACAGCGAATGGCTGTAGGGGCGGATCACGTGCGCATGCACCAGCGCCGGTCCCTTGCGGGCGCGACAGTAATCCACCGCCCGCTGCATCACCTCGAAGGACGCCACCGGGTCGCAGCCGTCCACTTCCTGGATGTACAGGTCGGGGAAGTTGGCGACCAGCTTCGAGATGGAACCGCCCGGGGTGTTGACCTCGACCGGCACCGAGATGGCGTAGCCGTTGTCCTCGATGACGAAGACCACCGGCAGCTTGAGGTTGCTGGCGCTGCTGATCGCCTCCCAGAACTCCCCTTCGCTGGTGGTGCCGTCGCCCGAGGAGACGAACACCACTTCGTCGCCGTGCGGCCCGGTGACCCCGTCCGCCATCCCCTGCACCTTCGAGTACCGCAGCCAGGCCTCGGCGCAGCCCACCGCCTGCAGGAACTGGGTGCCGGTGGGGCTCGAGGCGCTCACGATGTTGAGGTCCTTGTGCCCGAAGTGCGACGGCATCTGCCGCCCGCCCGAATTGGGATCGTCCGCCGCGGCGACCGCGCTCAGCAGCATCTCGGTGGCGGTCATCCCCAGGCCAAGACAGAGCGCGCGGTCCCGGTAGTAGGTGTAGAACCAGTCGTAGGCCGGCTTGAACACCTTGGAGGCGGCCGCCAGCACCGCCTCGTGGCCGGCGCCGGAGATCTGGAAGAAGATCCGGTTCTGCCGCTTGAGCTGGATCTCCCGGTCGTCAATCCGGCGGGAAAGCAACATCAGGCGGTAGAGATCGAGCAGGTCGGCCTTGGACAGCGTTCGGGCCGTCTTCGGGGCAGGGCGGGTTCGGGAGGCCATGTGGGGAAGATCGTGACTGGGGGGGCCCGGCGGTAGTAGGGGTGGAGCTTCGCTCCACCCCACCACGTCACGCGTGCGTTTCCCCGGGGCGCGCCGTCAGCCCGATGATCGCGAGGCAGCCGATCAGGACGACGCTGTACTCCATCCCGTTCCGGCCGCCGCCCACCACGAACCATCCCTCCGGCCGGTGCACCAGCCAGATCCCGGCCAGGAGCTGGAGCGCGAACCAGGCGGTGAGCGGCCGGACCAGGCGCCCCGCAATCAGCGTGAGCCCGCCGACGATCTCGACCGCCGTGATACCGATCGCAAGCGCGGTTCCGAAGGGAATCCCCTGCTGGTCGGTGAGCCACCCGCCAAAGGGGAGGACCCCGCCGGAGAGGGCGCGGTAGCTGCCGTGAATCACGAGCTGCAGGGCAATCAGGACGCGGAGGGCGGCGAGCCCGGTACGCTCGGTGAGCTGCATGCGAGGATCCGTGGGTGGGAGGCGGCGCCCCTACGGCGGCGGGGGGCGCCGGGGTTCGCCGCCGGGGTCAGGGGCCGGCCAGGAGCGCCGGCAGCCGGTCCCAGGTGGCCATCGCGGCCCGGACGTCGGGATCGTGGCGCAGCAGCAGCGCATCGGCGGCCTCGGGCCCCCAGCGCACCTCGGCGGCGCGATACGCCATGATCCGTCCGATGCGCCCGGCCTGAGCGGAGTCAGGCTCGGCGGTGACCTGCAGCCGGCCGTGGACCCGCGCGAGGAGCGGCGCCACCAGGCCGCTCCGCCAGGGCTCTCCGCCGACGAGCCACGCGGCGGCCTGACCCTGGTCCTTGGGGAGCCCCGCCGCCACGCTGTCCGCGACCGCCTCGATCCAGCCCGAGTCCGCCACGGTGCCCCACCACCCGGGGAGTTCGGCAGAGCGCGGCACCTCCACATCCGGCACGATGCCGCCGCCGCCCCGCACGTGCCGCCGCCGGTCGGTGAGAAAGATCTGGCTGGTATCCTGTTCGGCCCCGCTCACCCCGCCGAAGCTCCGGTACTGCTGAGACTTGAGCCCGCGGTAGGCGCGCTGGATGATGCGTCCGCTCGGCGTCACGACCCGGCCGATGGTCAGCCAGACCGCGTCTCCCTGCGGGGGAATCGGCAGGCCGGCCTGGATCAGCGCCTTGCCGAAGCTGCGGCGGCCGAGGAGCACGGCGCGGTCGTGATCCTGCAGGGTGCCGGCCAGCGCTTCCGACGCGCTGGCGCTGCCGCCGTCCTGCAGCAGGATGATCGGCAGGTCGCGGAAATCGCCGTCCTTCTCGGTGTAGAACTCCCCGTTTGCGCTCCGGTGCCGGCCGCTGGTGCGGAAGACCAGCGTGCGCTTGGGGAAGAAGTAGCCGGCGATCTCGACCGGGGCGACCATCAACCCGCCGGGATTGCCCCGCAGGTCCAGCAGCAGCCGTTTCATCCCCTTGCCGCGGAGGTCCTTGAGGGCCCGCCCGACCTCCTCTCCGGCCTTGGCGTGGAAGCCGGAGAGCCGGACGTACCCGGTCGTGCCATCCACCATCCGCACCACGCTGACGGAGCGGGGCTCGATGAAGTCGAACTTGAGGCCGGCCCGGACCGTGTCCGGCTCGAGCCGGGACCCGCGGGCAAGCAGGAGCCGCACCCGCTTGCCCTTCTCCCCGATCAGCTTCTCCATCGCATCGGCGGCGGTCAGGCCGGCGCTGGCGGTATCGTTGATCGCAAGCAACCGGTCTCCCGCCGCGATGCCGGAGCGGGCGGCGGGGCTCTTCGGGAGCACGCTGAGCACCACCAGCGCGCCATCGGACTCGTCCAGGATCACGCCGGTGCCGGCGAGAACCCCCGCCTCGTAGGCCGCCTCCCGCTCGGCCTGGTCGCGGCGCACGAAGCGGCTGTGCGGATCGAGCGAGGCGAGCACGCCGTCGATCGCCGCCTGCACCAGGACCGTGTAGTTCACGGAGTCCACGTAGTTGAGGCGGATCTGATTGAGCAGGCTGGAGAAGGTCTGCAGCTGCTCGTAGGAGGCGCCCTGCGCGGCGGCGGGGCCGGGCGCGGCCAGGGCGAGCGCGAGCAGGAGCCGGAGGCGGGGTCGCATGGCGGGCGCCTACTGGAGCCGGGCGAGGCGTTCCTTCGCCATCGCCACCTGGGGCTGATACCGGCTCGGGGCCAGCTCGATGAAGCGGGTGAACGTGGCCCGGGCCTCCGCCGTCTTGCCCAGCTCCTGCTGGGCGATGCCGAGCCAGTAGAGCGACCGGGTGTCCCGGGGATTGGCGTCGGCCGCGGCCTGCAGCCGGCTTTCCGCCTGCGGCATCATCCCCGCCTTGCCCAGGGTGACGCCGAGATCGGTAAGCAGGCTGGCATCGTCGGGGTTGACGTTCACGGCGTTGAGCCGCTCCTGCACCGCGCGGGGGTAGTCCCGCGCGGCCTCGTGGATGTTCGCCAACCGGACGTTCGCCATGTAGAAGCCGACGTCGTCGTTCAGGACCTCCCTGAACAGCGCGATGGCCTCGCTGGTGCGCCCCGCGGCCTGGAGGATGGTGGCCAGGGTGTAGCGGAACTCGTTCGACTGGAGCGGTACCCGGGTGAGGTCCCCCTTTCGCTCCCGCTCCTTCACTGCTTCATCGCCCAGCGCCAGCAGGGTGCGGAAATGCCGCTCCGCGATGTCATGCTTGCCGACGTGGGCGGCGGCGATCCCCTTGTACCAGTGGACCGAGGCGGGGATCCGCTCCCCGAACCGGTCGCCGTCAATCTCCCGGATCAGCGCCGCGAAGCGCCCGTGGCAGTCCTCGTACTTCCCTTCCTGGCAGTCGGCGAACCCCTGGAAGTAGAGCGCCCAGATCTCGCCGAAGTAATTGTTGACGTCCACGAAGTTGGGCTTGGGCGGGGTGGCCACCGCCAGGATCCGGAGGTCCACCAGCGGGTCGATCAGGAACGCGTGGCGGTACTCGCTGTCGGCGCGCTTGAGGAGCGGGACCTGGTCCTCCGGCACCGCGTTGTCCCAGATCTCGTCCCACAACTTCGGCCGGCGGGCGAAGGGAAGGTAGGCGAGCGCCAGGTGCGCCGGCGCGAACCGGGGCTCGATCGTCACCGCCATCTTCAGGGCCCGCTCCGCGTCGTCGTACCGCTTCTCGTTCCAGTAGCCCAGCGCCACGTTGTAGTGGGCCGCCGCGTCATTCGAATCCGCCTTCACCCGCTGTTCCAGTTCCGGGAGCTTCACGGGCAGCTTGATGCGCTGCGCCGGCAGCGGCGCGGTGGCGAGCAGCAGGGCCAGCGGGAGGAGGGCGGGAACGGGTCGCATACCGGGTCTCCGGGTCAGTTGAGGGCCTCGAGGCGGCGGCGCGCCTCGAGCTTCTGGTCGTTGAAACGGCTCGGCGCCAGCTCGAGGAAGCGGGTGTACACGGTGCGCGCCTCCTCCTTGCTCCCGACCTGCTGCGCCACGAAGCCGAGCACGTACAGGGCGCGGTGGCTCCGGGGATTGGCCTGCACCGCCTGGCGCAGCACCCCCTGGGCTTCCACCAGCTCCCCGGCGCGGGCCAGCGCCTCCCCCAGCTCGAAGAGCAGCGTGGGGTCCTCCGGATTGGCCGCCACCGCTCGGCGCCGCTCCTCCAGCGCCGGCCGGGTGCGGTGCTGGTCCTCGTAGATCCGCGCCAGCCGGACGTGGGCCGCGTAGAGCCCGACATCCTCGGTGAGGGTCTGCTGCAGCAGCTCCACCGCCTCGCGCCGTTCCCCCGCCTGGTCCAGGATACAGGCCAGCGCGTAGCGGTACTGGGTCGGGCTGCTGAAGGCGAGCGTGGCGCCGCCGCTCTGATCGGCCGCAGACTCGGCCCGCTCCACCAGCACCCGCAGGTTGGTGGTGGCGCGGGCGAAGTCGTTCGCGTGGGCGGCCGCGAGCGCCTCGTACCAGAGGAACCAGCCGGCGAACTTCTCCTTCCGCTCCGCCTCGGTGGCGTTCCCCGCCAGCTCCCGCAGGAACTGGTAGGCCCGGCCATACTGCCCGTCCCAGAAGCTGCCGAAGCCATTCATCAGATAGGTGTAGATCGCCTCGTTGCGGCCCTTGAGCCCGAAGGCCCCGGCGGGCGGGATCATCAGCGCCAGCGGCTTGAGATCTACCAGCGGGTCGAGCAGGAACGCCCTGCGCCGGAATGCGTAGGCCTCCTCCAGCGGGACCCGCCACTCGGCCGGGACCTTTCCCTGATCCTCCTCGTCCCAGAGCTTGTTGCGCCGGGCGTAGGGGAGGTACGAGAGGGCCAGGTACGCGGCGGCGGTCGCGGGCTCGATGGCGATGGCGCGGCGCAGGTGGAAGTCCGCCTCGTCGTATTTCTTGCTGAGCCAGTAGCCGAGGGCGACTTCGTAGTGCGCCGGGGCGTCGTTGGAGTCCGCCTGGACCCGGTCCACCAGCGCATTCAGCGGCACCACCATCTTGGCACGCTGGGCCACGACTGGCGTGGCGGCGGCCAGCAGCAGCAGAGGGAGCAGGCGCGACAGGGTCACGTGGTTCTCCGGGGTCAGGGCAAGCCCGCCAGGCGCTGACGCGCGTCGGCGGTTTCTTCGGCAAAGCGGCTCGGCGCCAGCAGGAGGAAGCGCTCGTACGCGGCCCGGGCCTCCCCGCCCTGGCCCAGCTGCTCCGCGACGATGCCCCGGAGGTACGGCACCCGGGAGTCCCGCGGGTTGGAGGCGGCCGCCTCGCGCAGGGCATCGAGCGCGTCCTTCAGCTGCCCGCCCCGGATGAGGGCATACGCGTACGAGGTGAGCAGGTCGGCGTCGCCGGGATTCGCGTCCAGCGCCAGCCGCCACTCCGCCAGTTCCCGCTCGGGTTCGCCGCGGGCGGCGTGCATCCGGGCCAGGTGCATATGCGCTTCGTACAGGCTGATGTCGAACTCCAGCGCGCGCCGAAAGGTGGGGATGGCCTCGTCGTAGCGGCCCCCCAGGTAGAGCATGGTGGCCATCAGGAAGCGGTAGTGGTTGGTCTGGAGCGGAATGGCGGAGAGCATCGCGGTGGTGTCCCGCTCCGCCGCCACGGCGCGACCGGTGAGGATCGCGAGGTTGCGCACCGCCTGGTCGAAGTTGCCGAGGTGGGCCGCCGCCAGCCCCTGGTACCAGAGCAGGTCGCCGGGGAGGTCCACATCCCGGCCGGAGAAGCGGCGGTCCATCGTCAGTTCCACGAACCGCTGGTGGGCCTGCTGGTACCGCCCTTCCCGGAATTCATTCATCCCCTTCACCAGCTCCTTGTCCCACCAGGGCGTCGGAAAGAAGAGGAAGCCCCCCTTGAACGGGATGAACGAGAATCGGCCCCGTTCCTCGAACTTCCCGAAGACCCGGAGGTCCACCAAGGGGTTCAGCTGGAAGGCCTTCCGGTAGTGCGACCCGGCCCGGATGAGGTCGCCCACCACCGCGCTCTCGCCGTCTTCCCTGGCCCGGCGCTTCCAGTAGCCCTCGCCCCGGCGGTCGGGCAGGACGCCGAGGGCGAGATGCGCCTCGGCATAGCTGGGCGCGACCACCAGCGCCTGTCGCAGCGCCTGCTCGGCCTGGTCCCACTTCTTCTTCTCCCAATAGGCCATCGCGAGCCGGTAGTGCACCGTGGCGTCATTCGAGTCCCGGCGTGCCAGGGACTCCAGCTCGGACAGTGGCAGGTCCTTCGGCTGCTGGGCCCCGGCGGGGCGCGCGAGCAGGCTCCCCGCCAACAGGGCGGGCAGGACGAGCCCGAGAGAATGGAGTCGTACGGAAGGCATGGGGTAGCCCGCGGCCGGTCGGGGCACCCCCAAGATGCAGCGTGGACGCGCGGGGCGCTAGTCAGCGCCCGTCACACTATCGTCGCTCGTGCACCACCCGCCCGCCCGCGACGGTGGCCACCACCTCCACCTGGTCCAGCGTTTCGGGGGGCATCGTCAGCAGGTCCTGGCTCAGCAGGACGAGGTCTGCCCGGTAGCCGGGCCGCAGGATGCCCCGGCTCCCCTCGGCAAATACCGCCCACGCGTTCTCGCTGGTGTAGGCCCGGAGCGCCTCCTCGACCGAGATCTTCTGTTCCGGAATCCAGCCGTCGGGATTCCGGCCGTCCAGGGTGCGCCGGGTGACGGCGGCATGAATCCCGAGCAGCGGGTCGAGCGGGGCCACACTCCAGTCGGAGCCGAAGACCAGGTGGGCGTTCGCGTCGAGCAGGGAGCGGAAGCTGTAGCTGTCCCCGACCCGGGCCCCGAGCCGCTTGCCGGCCCAGCGCCCGTCGTCGGCGGCATGATAGGGCTGCATCGAGGCCACCACGCCGAGCGAGGCCATGCGGGCCACTTCCTGGGGCCGGAGGTGCTGCGCATGCTCGATCCGGAACCGCCGGTCCCGCGGCCCGTGGGCCCGCGCCACGCTGTCGTAGATGTCGAGCAGCAGGGCATTGGCCCGCTCGCCGATGGCGTGGACCACCACCTGCAGCCCGGCGGAATCGGCCGCGCCGATCCAGCGGCGGAGCGAATCCTCCGGCGTCACCAGCAGGCCGCTGGTGGTCGGGTCGTCGCTGTAGGGCTCGAAGAACAGCGCCGTGGTGGACCCGAGCGAGCCGTCCACGAATCCCTTCACCCCAGCCAGCCGCAGCCAGTCGTCCCCCGGGCCGTTGGCGGTGACGCTCTCCGCCACCGTGCGCCACGCCGCGAGCGACGGAAAGAGCGTCACCCGGGTAATGAGCGTGCCCCGGCTCCGGGCCCGCCGGAGTCCCGCCACCTGGGCCCACCCCGCGCTCACCGAGGCAACCGCCGTGACGCCCTTCGCGGCCGCGTGGGCCATGGCCCGCCCCAGGGCCGCGTCCACCTGGGCCTCGCTCGGCGCCGGCATCACGGCGTACACCGGCGACATGGCCTCGTCCTTGAGGACCCCGGTCGGCTCTCCCCGCGCATCCCGGACGATGGTCCCGCCAGGAATCTCACGCGAGGCGCGGGTGAGGCCGGCCGCCTTGAGCGCCAGGCTGTTGGCCAGCCCCATGTGGCCATCGAGCCGGGAGATGAAAACGGGATTGTTGGGCGTCACCGAGTCGATCCACTCCCGCCGGGGCAGCGGGGCGCCGGGCCAGCGCTCATGATCCCAGTCGCCGCCGGTGATCCACTCTCCCGGCTGCCGCTCCGCCGCGAAGGCCTGGAGCCGGCGGGTGAACTCTTCCGGGGTCGCGGCGTCCCGCAGGTCCACGCTGGCCAGCTGGAAGCCGCCGTCGAGGAAGTGGACGTGGTCGTCCATGAATCCCGGCACCACCAGGCCGCCGGGATTGACCAGCACCCGGGTGGCCGCCCCGACCAGCCTCGCGACCGTGGCGCTGTCCCCCACGGCCACGACGGTGTCTCCCCGGGTCGCGACCGCCTGCGCCAGCGGCACGGCGCTGTCCCCGGTCCACACCTTGCCGAACACCACCAGGTCCGCGGCCGGCGCGGCGGGGGCGCAGGCGGCGCCCAGCAGGAGCAGGAGCGGTCGCGCGGCGTACCGGTGCAGCATGAAGGACCTCATGGATGGAGTCGGGGAGTCGCGAGCTGGTCGCGGATATCGAGCAGCACTTCCAGCATCAGCTGATCGCGCTGATACCCGGCATCCAGCTCCTCCATCCGGCGCGGGAGCTGCTCGGTCCGGGCCCGGTCGTACTGCTCGCGGTAGGCGGACTCGAGATTGGCGAGGATCTGGTCGCGGGGGCGCATGGAGGTCGTGGGCGATTGGGCGATTGGGCGATTGGGCGATTGGGCGATTGGGCGGCCCGTCAGAATAGCGCCCCAGACGGTGCCGTGTAGCTTACAGCAACCTCACCCCCGCTGCCACCATGCGCCTCGCCGGCACCGCCCTGCTCCTCGCCACGACCGCCCTGGCCCTCACCGCCCAGAAGCCGCGGGCGCGCGCCCTCGGCATCCCCTTCAACGGCACCCCGGGCCCGCTGAACGCCATCACGGACGTCGCCGGGGTGGAGGTGGGGCAGGTCACCCTCATCCGGGGCGAGGGCCGGCTCGAGGTGGGCAAGGGCCCGGTGCGGACCGGTGTCACCGCGGTGCTCCCCCGAGGCAAGTCGAGCGATCCGGTGATGGCCGCCTGGTGGACCCTCAACGGCAACGGCGAGATGACCGGCACCACCTGGGTGGAGGAATCCGGGTACCTGTGGGGACCGGTCATGATCACCAACACGCTCAGTGTCGGCGTGGTCCACGATGCCGTGATCGAGTGGGCGGTCAAGCGGAACTACGATGACTTCCTGTGGGCGCTGCCGGTCGTGGCGGAGACCTACGACGGCGGGCTCAACGACATCAAGGGGATGCACGTCACCAAGGAGCATGCCTTCCAGGCCCTCGACGGCGCCCGGCCCGGGCCGGTGGCCGAGGGGAATGTCGGCGGCGGCACAGGCATGGTGTGCCACTCGTTCAAGGGCGGGATCGGCACCTCGTCGCGCCGGGTCACGGTCCAGGCGGCCGGCTACACGGTGGGGGTGCTGGTGCAGTGCAACTACGGCGGGCGGCGACGGCTCTCGATCGGCGGGCTGGCCGTGGGTCCGGAGATCCAGGGGGCGGAGCAGTGCGTGGGCGTGGCCAATCCATCCGAGCCATGGGCGCGCGACCTGCCCCGCTGCGATGCCCGCTCCGGTGGGGCGCTCCCGGCCGCGGCCCGCGAGGAGCTGGGATCGATCATCGTGGTGGTGGCGACCGACGCCCCGGTCCTGCCGCATCAGCTCAAGCGGGTGGCCCGGCGGGTGGCGCTCGGCATTGGCCGCATGGGCGGGATCGGCGGGGACAGCTCGGGCGATATCTTCATCGCCTTCTCCACGGCCAACGGCGGGGGCGGCAGCGACGACTCGCTCTCGACCGCGCGCTTCATCCCCAACGAGCGGATCAACCCGATCTTCGAGGCCACGGTGGACGCCACGGAGGAAGCGATCGTGAACGCCATGTTCGCCGCGGAGACGATGACGGGGGCCGACGGCTACCGGGTCCCCGCCCTGCCCACCGACCAGGTCGTCGCGCTGCTCCGCCAGGCGGGACGGATCAAGTGACCGCGGCCGTCCCGTCCACCCGGCCCGTCGCGCTGGTCACCGGTGCCTCCGGCGGGATCGGGCTCGAACTGGCGCGGCTCGCCGCCAAGGATGGGCACGATGTCATCCTGGTGGCGCGCAGCGCCGAGAAGCTCGAGGAGGCGGCCAAGTACCTTCGCGGCATGTATGGCGTCCGGACCGAGGTCGTCGTTGCCGACCTCGCCGATCCCGAGACCCCGGTCGCGATCATGGAGGAAGTGGCCCGGCGCGGCATGGTGGTGGACGTCCTCATCAACAACGCCGGCGCGGGACTCTGGGGACTGTTCGGCCGGCAGGAGCCGCGGCAGATCCTGGACCTGATCCAGCTCAACCTCACCAGCCTCACCCACCTCACCCGGCTGGCACTCCCGGGGATGGTGAGCCGGCATCGCGGGCGCATCCTCAATGTGGCCTCGGCCGGGGGATTCGCCCCGGGGCCGCTCATGGCGGTGTACTTCGCCACCAAGGCGTACGTGATCCACTTCTCCGAGGCGGTCAATAACGAGCTCAGGGGAACGCAGGTGACCGTCACCGCGCTCTGCCCCGGGCCGGTGGCGACCGGCTTCGGCGCCGCCGCGGGGATGAACGGCGTGCACCTGCAGGAGCTCCCGGGGGCGCTGGACGCCGCCGCGGTGGCGCGGGTCGGCTACCGCGCCATGAAGCGAGGCCGGCCGGTGGTGGTTCCCGGACTGGCCATGAAGGCGCTGATCCTCGCCGGCAAGGTCAGTCCCCGGTTCATGGTCACCCACATCACCCGCTGGCTGCAGGAACGGAAGGCGACATGACGCGGGCCGGCCGGACGGTGCTGATCTTCGCCGCCAGCTATTACGAGGAGCTGGAGCTCTGGTATCCCAAGATCCGGCTCGAAGAGGAAGGGGTGGTCACCGTCGTGGCGGGCGTGGGGGAGCAGACGTACCTGGGCAAGAAGGGCGCCTATCCGGTCACCGTGGACGCCCACGTGAACGAGGTGACCGCCGCGGAGTTCGACGGGCTGGTGATCCCGGGCGGCTACGCCCCCGACATCCTGCGGCGGCACGAGAGGGTCCTTTCCCTTACCCGCGACATCTTCGCCGCGGGGAAGCCCGTCGGCTTCATCTGCCACGCCGGCTGGGTGCCGATCTCGGCCGGCATCCTCAAGGGCCGTCGCGGCACCAGCGTCCGCGCCATCAAGGATGACCTGGAGAACGCCGGGATGGTCTGGGAGGACGCCCCCGTGGTAGTGGATGGCAACCTCATCAGCTCCCGCACCCCAGCGGACCTGGGGCACTTCATGCGGGCGTTCCTGGCGGCGCTGGGGGGGCGAGCCTAGGGGGACGGCGGGGACGGGCGGGCACGGGCGGGGACAAGCCCCGCCCTTGCAACCCGTTTCCCCGCTTCACTGTTTCACATTTCCCGTTTCCCCGTTTCCCCGTTCCCCCGGACCCCCATGTCCCTCACCGACTGCCAGCGCCGCGTGGACGCATGGATCAGCCAGTTCGAAGCCGGCTATTTTCATCCCCTGACCAATCTCTGCCGCCTGTCGGAAGAGGTGGGGGAGCTGGCCCGGGAAGTGAATCACCGCTTCGGCCAGAAGACCAAGAAACAGGATGAACCCGAGGGGGACCTGGCCATGGAGATGGCGGACATCCTGTTCGTCCTGATCTGCATGGCCAACCGCGAGGGGATCGACCTTTCGGAGGCGTTCGACCGGATGATGGAGAAGGTCGAGCACCGCGACACCACCCGCTGGGCCCGCAAGGCCGACGCGCCGGACCGCCCGCGGACCGCGGAGGAGTAGCCCGTCATGGATGATCTCGAACAGCGACTCGCCACCGCGCTCCAGGGCCGGTATCAGCTCACCGGGCGTGCCGGACAGGGCGGCATGGCCACGGTCTTCAAGGCGCTGGACCTGAAGCATGGGCGGCCGGTCGCCATCAAGGTGCTGCGCGCCGACATCTCCGCCGCCATCGGCGGGGAGCGCTTCCTGCGCGAGATCGAGGTCTCGGCCAAGCTGCAGCACCCGCATATCGTCCCGCTGTACGACTCCGGCGAGGCCGGCGGGATCCTCTACTACGTCATGCCCTTCGTCGAAGGGGAATCGCTCCGCGACCGGCTCACCCGGGAGCACCGGGTGCCGTTCCCGGAGGCGGTGACCCTCATCCGCGAGGTGGCGAGCGCCCTCGCCTACGCCCACCAGCAGGGGATCGTCCACCGCGACATCAAGCCCGAGAACATCATGCTCTCGGGGGGCCACGCGGTGGTGGCGGACTTCGGCATCGCCCGGGCGCTGAGCGCGGCGCAGCAGGGCGCCGGCGCCAACATGACCGGCATCGGCTTCGCCATCGGCACCCCCGCCTACATGAGCCCGGAACAGGCCACCGCCAGCGAGGTGGACGGCCGGAGCGACCAGTACGCCCTGGGCTGCGTGTTCTACGAGATGGTGACCGGCGGCACCCCGTTCGCGGGCCAGACGGTGCAGGCGGTGCTGTCGAAGAGCCTCACCGGCCCCCGGCCCCGGCTCAGCAAGGTGAGCCGCGAGGTTCCCGCCGACGCCGACGGACCGGTGGCCCGGGCGCTCGATGCCGATCCGGGCAGGCGGTTCGATTCGGTGACGGCCTTCGCCGCCGCGCTGGAGCAGGCGGCCGGCGGGGGGGCCGGGGGCATGGCGGAGCGGCGGCGGCTCCGACGCCTCGTGGTCGGGCTGCCGCTCGCGGTGGCCGCGGTGGCGGCGCTCGCCTGGTTCCTCGTGCCGCGCGGCGGTGGCGTGGTGGTGGAGGGGGCGGAGACCGTGGCCGTGCTGCCCTTCAACGCCTCCGGCCCCGGCGTGGAGCTGATGGGCGAGGGCATGGTGGACCTGCTCTCCACCAACCTCAACGCGGTGGGAGGGATCCGGGCGGCGGAACCGCGCGCCATCCTCGCCGCCTGGAAGAAACGCGGCGATGACGGCGGCGACATCGCCGGCGCGCTCCGCATCGCCCGGGACGTGAAGGCCCGGTCGGTGCTGCTCGGCAGCATCGTGGCCACCGGCACGCAGGTCCGGCTCAGCGCCGAGCTCTACGGCCAGGACGGGAAGAACCTGGCCCGGGCCCAGGTGGATGGATCCGCCGACAGCGTGCTCGCGCTGGTGGACAGCCTCAGCCTCCGGCTGGTGCGGGAGATCTGGCGGTCCAACGGACCGGTGCCGTCGGTGCGGGTGAGCGGGCTCACCACCGGCTCCCTCGCCGCCATGCGGGAGTACCTCGTCGGCGAGCAGTATTACCGCCGCTCCACCTGGGATTCGGCGGCCGCGGCGTTCAACCGGGCCATCGGGCTCGATTCGACCTTCGCCCTGGCGCACTACCGCCTGGCAGCCACCGTGGGCTGGTCGGGCGGGCTGGGGCTCGCGGACGGGCTCAAGGCCAGTGACGCCGCCCGGCGCTTCTCGGACCGGCTGCCGCCCCGCGAACGGTCGCTGGTCATCGCCTACAACCTGTTCCAGCACCAGCGCCTCGAGGCCACCGACTCGGCGCGGGCCTACGTGGCCCAGTACCCCGACGACGTGGACGGCTGGTTCCTCCTGGGCGAGACCCAGTACCACACCCGGCAGCTCGTGGGGTACGATCCCGCCACCCTCCGGGCCCCGTTCGACAGCGTCCTGGCCCGGGACTCGACGCTCACACCCGCGTCCATCCACCCGCTCGAGATCGCGCTCCAGACCCGCGACCGGTCGCGCTACGACGCCTATGCGCGGGTGCTGCAGTCGTCTGCCAATCAGCTGGAGAACCAGGCCTACCGGGGAGCGGGGGAGCTGGTGTTCGGCAAGGCGCCCCCCGACAGCGCCACCCTCCGCGCCATGTTCCGCTACGGGGGAAGCACCGGCGCGGCCCAGGTGGCGATCTCGGGCGGTGACGAAGTGACCTCCGACTCCGTGCTGAACCGGCTGCAGCGGTTCGAGGTGATTGGCCCCAGGACCGGAACCGGGCAGCTGCAGTTCCTGCTGGGCCGCGGCCTGGTGCTCGCCGGATTGGGGCAGCTCGACGCGGCGCGGGCCGTCTTCGACTCCGCCCGGATGGAGAACCCCGATCAGGCCGGCGCCATCATGATGTGGCCGCTGATGATCGGGTTCGCGCCGAAGTCGTATGCGCCGGAGCTGGTCACCCGGCTGCACACCGAGCCGCGCCGCAATCCCTTCCAGGTCTATTTCCAGGCGATCATCCGGCTCAGCGGCGGCGAACGGGTGGAGGGAACCCGCCTCCTCGACAGCCTGCTGGCGCACCGGGACCCGAAGATGCCGCCCAAGCTGTACGACCTGGTGGGGGCTGCCAAGGGGTGGACGACGATGATGGCCGGCGACACGGCTGCGGGAATCCGGCAGATGCGTACCGGCCTCGAAGGGGTTGGGTCAGGGTGGAACTCCTTCATGACCGCCCCGGTCCGGCTGCAGCTGGCCACCGCCCTGGCGCAGCGCCCCGACACCCGCGAGGAGGGGCGCCGGCTGCTGCAGTATGGATTCGTCTACGACGCCGGGATCTCGCCGGTCACGCAGTATGCGCTGGGACGGATCGAGGATGCGGCGGGGAACAAGGCGGCCGCCATCGATGCCTACAGCAGGTTCCTGAAGCTGTGGGACAAGGCCGACCCGAGCCTGCAACCGAGGATCACGGAAGCGAAGGAGGCGCTGGCGCGGCTG
>JANRJZ010000244.1:0-1504 GCA_033763675.1 Gemmatimonadota bacterium | reverse complement strand
GGGCTGGTGACGCTCGCGGAGATGATCGCGTCGCTCCAGTTCGCCGTCGAGCATCCCGGTGACGGCTACCGGATCCTCGGCGTCCCCGAGATCCGGGCCCACGGCCGGACATGAAGCACTGCCACGCCGCGGCGCTGCTGGGGCTCGGCGCCCTGCTCACCGGGGCGCATACCGCCCTGCCTGCCCCGGGCCCATGCGACGCGCGCACCGATTCCCTCCGCCCCGCTCCGAGCCGCGACCTCTACTGCATCGAACTCTTCCCTGCCGATCCGGAAGCCGCCGTGCATGGCACCGCAGCCCTCGAGTGGGTGCCGGGGCCGTTCACCGTGTCGGTGGCGGCGGACGGATCGCAGCAATTCAACCTGCGCTTTGTGCTGACCGGGCTGCCCCCGCTCCCGCCCGGGCAGCGCGCCGGCTATGTGGCCTGGGCGGCGCCGCCGACGCTCACGCCGCTCCAGCGGCTGGGAGTGGTGCGGGAGGGGCGCACCCTGACTGGCCCGGTGAGCTTCGACCGGTTCGTGGTGCTGGTGAGCGCGGAGCCGGACACCTTGAGCCAGACACGTGCCGGCCCGATGGTCCTGCGCGGCGAGTCGGCCAGCAACCGCCTCCGGCCCCCCGACCTCTTCCAGTTTGCGCTCGGCGCCACGGCGCCGCCGATGCCGACGGGCCATGCGCATCATGCCATGCGCGACTCCCTCGGCTGGAGCGGCGTGCCCATGCCGCCGGGACTCACCATGCTCGCCGCGGAGATGGCACTCCGTCCCGGGACCCCGGCCTGGCTCCCCACCGCCCCTCCGGGGACGCCCGACGTGCGCCCCATGCAGGTGGTCTCGCTCGGGGACGGTGACACCCTGGACCTCACCGCGGAGGTGGTGCTCCGGAGCATCGGCGGGCGCAGCTACCCGATGTTCGGCTTCAACGGCCAGCATCCGGGCCCCCTGCTCCGGGTGAGACGCGGGAGCGAGGTGACCGTACGCTTCAGCAACCGGCTGCCGCTCCCGTCCACCGTGCACTGGCACGGACTCCGGCTCGACGCCCCCTTCGATGGCGTTCCGCACCTGACCCAGGAGCCGGTGGCGCCGGGCGCCACCTTCCTTTATAGGCTTCGCTTCCCGGACGGGGGGATCTACTGGTACCACCCCCACGTTCGGGACGACATCCAGCAGGACCTCGGCCTGTACGGCAACATCCTGGTGCAGCCGGCGAGCGCCGCCTGGCCAACCGCGCGGGAAGAGTTCCTGCTGCTGGATGACCTGCTGCTGGGGGACGCTGGCCTGGTGCCGTACGGCCGGGACACCGCCACCCACGCCGCAATGGGCCGGATGGGAAACCTGCTCCTGGTGAACGGGGAGCCGCGCTGGCGGCGCACCGCCCGGCGGGGAGAGCGCATCCGGCTGTTCCTCACCAACGCGGCAAGCGCGCGGACCTGGAACCTCTCCTTCAGCGAACCGACCCGGATGGAGCTGGCGGGGGGAGACATTGGCGGGTACGCCGAGCCGATCCC
>JANRJZ010000243.1:0-2206 GCA_033763675.1 Gemmatimonadota bacterium | reverse complement strand
CTTTGCCCGCCGGGCTGGCCCGGCTTGCCTACCTCCTGTTGGCCGCCGTGCTGACGCACTTGGGCGATTCGACCGCGGTCATCGGAATGGCGTCAGCAACTCACGCGGGGGGTAGTCGGGGCAGGAATTGGGGTGCTGGCTCTCAACACGCTCGTGGTGCTCGCCCTGTTTCTGGCGGGCCGGGTGCAGGCCGATTTCCCCCTGCCGGCGACGGCCTTCTTCGCGCTGTTGCTGGGCTTGGTTTATCGCGGCGTAAGGGCTGAGGTTCCGGTCCGGACCGACCGGCCGGCCATGGTGGTCACACTATTGGTCGGCGGAATTCTGTTTCCGCTGCTCCAGATTCTGTGTTTTGGCCGCACCGATTATCGCCGTCCGGCGGACGTGGCGGTGGTGTTCGGGGCCCGGGTCTATGCCGACGGACGGCTGTCTGATGCGGTGGGTGACCGCGTGGCCACGGCGGTCGAACTGTATCGTCAGGGCTGGATCCGCGAATTGGTGATGTCAGGTGGTCCGGGCGACGGGGCAATTCACGAGACCGCGGCGATGAAGTCGGCGGCGGTCCGGGCCGGCGTGCCGGCGGCGGCGATCCGCTGCGATCCCGAGGGGCTATCCACCGCGGCCACGGTGCGAAACACCGCCCGGGAGTTCGCGGACAGACGGGTGCTCGCGGTCAGCGAGTATTATCACCTGCCGCGCATCAAGCTCGCCTACGCGCGGGCGGGAATCGATGTCTTCACGGTTCCCGCGGAAGCCCGGGACTGGCGCCGCGCCTGGGACCTCCGGTCGGTGCTCCGGGAAGTGCCGGCCTTCTGGGTGTATTATCTCCGCAGCATGGTCATTGGATAACGCCAGGCTGCCTGCTAATACCGATTCCCTTTAACAACCGGTAGAATGGTTCAGGGCGTAGCGTTTGCTTGATCGCGAAGCCAGTGGTGGACGAGGGACAGGACCCGTGCGGGCGTCTCCCAGAAGGGGCGCAAGGCCGTGGTCAGGGTTTCTTCAAGCGCGTCGAGGGTATCATGGTGGCGGTTGCAGGTGACATCCTGCACCTGATCCCACAGGCCCTCGGTGGGATTGAGTTCCGGACTGTAGGGCGGCAGTGGCAGCAGATGGATCCGCTCCGGCAGGCCGGGATCGGTCTCCCGGGGATGAAAGCCCGCCTGGTCCTGGATGACCACATGCTCGGCGGCGGGGTCGCTGTCGGCGATCTGCTGGAGGAAGTCCCGGCTGAAGGCCAGGCTGACGGCGGGCATGAAGCGGAACTGGGCTCCGCCTTCGAGGACCTCCAACGCCCCGTAGACATACTCCCATTCGTAGCGCTGCTGCTGGGGGATCACCACCCGCTGGCCCCGCAGGGCCCAGCACCGCCGGCTCTGGGTGTGGAGTCCGAAGCGGGCCTCATCGGCCACCCAGACTTTCACCGGCCGGTCTTTGGGCAGCCCGAGGCCGGCCAGCCTTTGCTCCAGCCCGGCGCGGAACGCCGCCGTGGCCGCCGGATCCTGTTTGACGTGGCAGGGACGCGGAACCCGGAGCGCGCCGCCCACTTTTCCCAGCCAGCGGTAGATTGATTTGACCGCCCGCCGGATGCCGTGGGTCTCCCACAGCCAGCTCGCCACCTGGGCGGCGGTGCGCCAGCGGCCGGCCTGGAGTCCGGCCCGCAGTTCGGCCTGCACCTCCGGGGCGCCCACCGGGCTGCTCTTGCCGGGGGGCGTCTCCCGTGCTAGCAGCCGGTCCACGCCGCCGGCGGCAAATTGGTCCAGCCACACCTGCACGGTCGAACGGGCCCGGCCCGCCAGCTGGGCCAGATCCTCCAAGGTGTGCTGGCCACTGGTGGCCCACAGCACCACCTGCAGGCGTTCTCGTTCCCGCGAGTCGGCGACGGCGCGCAAGCGCTGCTTAAGCTGGACGGCCACCCCATCGTCCAGGGTCAGTTTCGTGCGTTTTCTTCCCATCCCCAACCTTCTTCCATAGCACCCTCATCGGCCAGACATATCAACCGATTATCTAGAAGACGTGGTATTAGTCCGAGCACAGCTGCGGAAACTGCTGCCCAAGCGAAGGCAATTCGCAAGGCAACCGCCCGTGGGAACAGGAGGAGAAGTCCGAAGATGGCATAGAACTTGACCTCGTGAACCAAGGTCCAACCCTGCCCTACAATCGGGCTGAAATTCTGGGGAACAAGCAGGGCCGATTTCCACGCTGTGGT
>JANRJZ010000242.1:0-40920 GCA_033763675.1 Gemmatimonadota bacterium | reverse complement strand
TAGCGTCTTCACGGACGCCGATCGACAATCCTACAATCTGAGCCAAGGTATCCGCGTGGACATCCCTCGCGAGCGCCGCCCGAATCGCCGGCGCTACGCCCTGATCGGCGCCGGATTGCTTGCCGTCGTCACCGTAACGGTCGGACTCGCCCGGCTCAAGCCGGCCGCGCCGGGCGTCGATCGTGGCACCCTCTGGACCGACACCGTCCGTCTCGGTCCGATGGTGCGCGAGGTTCGCGGCCCGGGTTCCCTGGTGCCGGAGCAGATCCGCTGGGTGTCCGCGGTAACGCCGGGCCGGGTGGAGCGAAAGCTGGTGCAGCCGGGGGAGCGGGTGACGGCGGGGACGGTGCTGCTGGAGCTCAGCAATCCGGACGTGGAGATCCAGCGGCTGCAGGCGGAGCGGCAGCATACCGATGCCCAGGCCCAGCTGGTCTCCCTGCGGACCACCCTCGAGACCCAGCGGCTCAACCAGGCCGGCGTGGTGGCGACGGTCCGGTCGGAGTATCGCGAGGCGCTGCGGAAGGCCGCGGCCGATTCCGCCCTGGCCGGCCAGAACCTCATCTCCACCGCGGAATACGCCCGTTCCCGCGACCGGGCCGAGGAACTCACCGAGCGGCTGAGCGTGGAGCAGCAGCGGCTGCAGATCTACACCGAGAATATCGGCGGCCAGCTCGAGGTCCAGGAGCTTCAAGTCGAGCGCTTCAAGGCGGTGGCGGACTTCCAGCGATCCATGGTCACGTCCATGGTGGTGCGGGCCGGCGCGGACGGGGTGCTGCAGGAACTGCCGCTCGAGGTGGGGCAGTGGGCCATCTCCGGCGCCACCCTCGCCAAGGTGGTTCAGCCGGAGCGGCTCAAGGCAGTGCTGCGGATTCCCGAGACCATGGCCAAGGACGTGGCGCTGGGCCAGGTGGCGAGGATTGATACCCGGAACGGCATCGTCACCGGGCGGGTCGTCCGCATCGACCCGGCCAGCCAGAACGCCACGGTCGCGGTGGACGTGACCCTCGAGGGCGCGCTGCCCCGCGGGGCGCGCCCGGACCTGAGCGTGGACGGCACCATCGAGATTGAACGCCTGGACAAGGTGCTCCACGTCGGGCGGCCAGCCTACGGCCAGGCCAACAGCACCGTGGGGATCTTCCGGGTGCTGCCGGGGACGAACGAGGCGGAGCGGGTGCGCGTGGAACTGGGGCGCAGCTCGGTCAACGCGATCGAGATCCTCCGCGGGCTGGATGTCGGGGACGTGGTGATCCTCTCCGACATGTCCCGGTGGGACGGAGTGGAGCGGGTGCGGTTGCAGTAGCGGGGCGCAGGAGGCGCGCCCCGGCCGGTCGGCCGCGGGTGCCGGATGCACCAACCAACGCTGTCATGGAGCGGACATGTCGAACAACGGTGAGGCGCTGATCCGGCTGGACGGGATCAAGAAGGTCTTCTACACCGACGAGGTCGAAACCCATGCCCTGGCCGAGATCCACCTCGAGGTGAAGAAGGGGGAGTACGTCGCGATCTCGGGACCCTCGGGCTGCGGCAAGACGACGCTGCTGTCCCTCCTGGGCCTCCTGGACACGCCCTCCGGCGGCGAGTACTGGCTCGACGGGAAGCCGGTGGCGCAGCTCTCGCCCGCGGAGCGGGCCCGGATCCGGAATCGGGAAATCGGCTTCATCTTCCAGGCCTTCAACCTCATCGGCGACCTCACGGTCTACGAGAACGTGGAGCTGCCGCTCACGTACCGCGGCCTGGGGGCCCAGGACCGGAAGCAGCGGGTCCAGGCGGCCCTGGAGAAGGTGGGGATGTCGCACCGGGTGAAGCACTATCCGTCGCAACTCTCCGGCGGCCAGCAACAGCGGGTGGCGGTGGCCCGTGCCGTGGCCGGCGAGCCGCTGATCCTCCTGGCCGATGAGCCCACCGGCAACCTCGACTCGACCAACGGCGAGGCGGTGATGGGACTGCTGCAGGAGCTGCACCGGGGCGGCGCCACGATCTGCATGGTGACCCACGACCCGCGCTACGCCGCGCACGCTGATCGCGCCGTGCACCTGTTCGACGGCCGCGTGGTGGAGGACCAGACCGCCGCGCTCGCGGGAGGCTGAGCGTGGGCGCCCTGCGGCAGGAGGTGGGGTACGCGCTGCGTACCCTGCGGAAGAGCCCGGGGTTCGCCGCGGTCGCGATCCTCACCCTGGGACTCGGGATCGGGGCGACCACCGCGATCTTTTCCGTGATCAACGCGGTGCTGCTTCGGCCGCTGCCGTACGCGGCGCCGGACCGGCTGGTCACCGTCGAGCACTTCTATCCCTCGCTCAACAACATGGAGGCCCCGGTGTCGGTGCCGGGGTTCCGCGACTACTCGGCCCAGCAGCAGCTCTTCAGCTCCGCCGCCGTCGAACAGGGCTGGGCCCCGAACCTCACCGGTGAGGGAGAGCCCGAGCGGCTGGGCGGGCTCCGCGTCACCGGCGACTACTTCAAGACCTTCGGCGTCCCGGCCCTCGTCGGGCGCGGGCTGCTGCCGGAGGACGCGGTCGCCGGCCGGGAGCGGGTGGTGGTGCTGGGGCATGGGCTCTGGCAGCGGCTCTTTGCCGGCGACCGCAACGTCGTCGGGCGGTCGCTGCAGCTGGACGGGCAGGCGTATGAAATCATCGGGGTCATGCCGGAGAGCTTCCGGGGCTTCTGGGCCCGCCGGGCAGAGCTCTGGACCCCGCTGGTCTTCCGGCCGGACCAGTTCAGCGACAACGCCAGGACCAACGAGTTCCTCAACTTTGCCGCGCGGCTCCAGGACGGCGTCACGGTGGAGCAGGCGCGGGGGGAGATGCACGCCCTGGCCGCCCGCCTCAAGGCCGATTTCCCCGATCAGTACGCCCCCACCTGGGACCTGCACCTGACGACCCTCCCCGAAGAGGCGAACGGGGGGAGCCGGCGGGCGCTCTACGTGCTGCTGGGCGCGGTCACGGCGGTGCTGCTGATCGCGTGCGCCAATGTGGCCAACCTGCAACTGGCCCGGGCCGCCGGACGCGGACGGGAGATCGCGGTGCGGGTGGCGCTCGGCGCCTCGCCGGCCGCCCTGCTCCGGCAGCTGCTGGTCGAGAGCCTGGTGCTGGCGCTGGCCGGGGGCGCCCTCGGCGTGCTCCTCGCCGTGTGGGGAGTGCCGGCCCTGCTCTCGCTCAACAGCGGCGCGGTCACGCCGAGTCCCGCACTCGTGCTCGATGCCCGGGTGCTCGGCTTCGCGCTCGGCATTTCACTGCTCACCGGCCTCGTGTTCGGCCTGGTGCCGGCGCTCCGGGTGTCGCGCACCAGCGTGGCGGAGACGATGAAGGATGGCGCCCGCGGCGCCGCCGGCGACCGGGGTGGCCTGACCCTCCGGCGCGGCCTGGTGGTGGCGACCGTGGCGCTGGCGCTCACCCTCCTGGTCGGCGCCGGCCTGCTGGTCCGCAGCTTTGCCCGGCTGCTGGGGGTGGATCCCGGATTCAATCCCGAGCGGGTGCTCACCTTCAACGTGGCGCTGCCGGCCGCGAGCTACCCCAACGATACGGTGCGGGTGGCATTCTTCGAGCGGGCGACCGCGGCGATTGCGGCGGTGCCCGGCGTCACCGCTGTCGGGGGCACCTCGGTGCTCCCCTTCGGCGGGAGCTGGGCCACCGGCAGCTTCACGGTCGAGGGCTACCAGACGCCGGCCAACACGCCGGGCCCCTGGGGAGACATCCGACTGGTGACGCCCGGGTTCATTGAGGTGCTCGAGATCCCGTTGCGGCAGGGACGTGGGCTCACCGCCGAGGACCGGGCCGGCGGACCGCGGGTCGTCGTGGTGGACGAGGAGATGGTGCAGCGCTACTGGCCCAACGAGGATCCCATCGGGAAGCGGATCACGTTCAACAACCCGGGGGACAGCGCCATCACCTGGATCGAGGTCGTCGGCGTGGTGGGACACACCATGCACGAGGGCCTCGATGGGGGGCGGCGGGTCCAGCTCTACCTCCCGATCGCGCAGGTGCCCATCCCGTTCCTGGCCTTCGCGGTGCGCACCGCGGGCGAGCCGCTCGCCGCGCTGCCCGCGGTCAAGGCGGCCATCGGCACGGTGGATCGCAACCTTCCCGCGGCGAATCCCAGCAGCCTCGAGACGCTGATCGAGGGTACCACGGGGCCGAGGCGGTTCTCCATGGTTCTGCTCACGCTCTTCTCGGGGCTTGCCGCCCTGCTCGCCGCCATCGGGCTCTACGGCGTCATGGCCTACACCGTGACTCAGCGTACCCGGGAACTCGGGGTACGCCTGGCGCTTGGCGCCAGCGCCCGCGACCTGCTCGGCCTGGTGGTGGGGCAGGGGATGCGGTTGGTGGTGCTGGGTGTGGGGATCGGCCTGCTGGCGGCTCTCGGGCTCTCGCGGCTCCTCACCACGATGCTGTTCGGGGTACGGGGCACCGACATCCTTACGTACACCGGCATCACAGTGCTGCTGCTGGCGGTCACCGCCTTTGCCACCTGGCTCCCTGCCCGCCGGGCCACTCGCGTGGACCCCGCCGTGGTCCTGCGGGAGGATTGACCATGGGGCAGGCACGTCACGCCGCCGCCAGCACGGCGCGGCGCGATCACGTTCACGATCCGAGGAGTACCTGATGCGTGCCCTGTGGCAGGACCTGGCGCATGCCTCCCGCGCGGTGCTCCGCTCGCGCGGCTTCACCGTCACCGCCGCGCTCACCCTGGCGCTCGGCATCGGGGCGGTGACCGCGCTGACCAGCGTGCTCGACGCGCTGTTGTTCCGGCAGCCGGCGGGCGTCGTGGCGCCGGAGCGGGTGGTGCGCACCTACTTCCACTTCACCAGCCCGCAGTTTGGCGAGTACACCAATTCGGTAGTGAGCTACCCCGACTTCACCGACCTGCAGCGGGCCCGGGGGCTCACCGCGGTGACGGCGCAGTACTTTGGCGGCGCCTCGCTGGGCCGGGGTTCGGAGGCCGCGGAGGTCTCGCTCTCGGGCGTGACCGGCAACTTCTTCCCGCTCATGGGCACCACGCCGCTGCTCGGACGCCTGCTGGGGCCGGCGGACGATGGGCCCGACGCGGGGGTGCCGGCCGCGGTGCTGAGCGAGCGTCTCTGGCGCACCAGGTTCGGCGCCGACTCCACGATCGTCGGCCGGACCCTTGCCCTCGATGACCAGGTATTCACGGTCGTCGGGGTGGCCCCGGCGGGCTTCGACGGCGGCGAGTACAACCCGCCCGATCTCTGGGTGCCGTTCACGGCCGTGGCCCGCCAGATGGGGCCGGGGGACGAATACCGCACCGATCGCGGCTGGTACTTCGTCTCGATTATGGCGCGCCTCGCGCCCGGAGTCACTCCCGCCCAGGCGGCGGCGGAGGCGACGGCGCTGATCCAGGCGGGACGGTCGGACTCGACCGAGTCTCATGGCTTCCGCGCAGTGTCGCTCGGGCCGGTCCTGGAGGCCGCCGGGCCCGACTTTGCCGACCGGGCGTCGCTCGCGCGGTGGCTGGCGGCGATGTCGGTGGTGGTCCTGCTGATCGCCAGCGCGAACGTGGCCAACCTGCTGCTGGCGCGGGGCCTGACCCGGGCCCGGGAGCTGGCGATCCGCAAGGCCCTCGGCGCGGGGCAGGGGCGGCTGGTGCGGCAGCTCTTCCTCGAAGGGGTGATGACCTCGGCCCTCGCCGGGGCCCTCGGCATGCTGATCGCGGTCTGGGGTGGCGGCGCGCTGCGGGGGTACGTGCTGCCGGCGGCGCTCGCGGAACGGTTCAGCACCGATGGCCGGGTCTTCGCGATCGCGCTCGGGGCGACGCTCGTCGCCGCGCTTATCTCGAGTCTCGTCCCCGCGCTGCAGGTCACCCGTGCCGACCTCACGCCGGTGCTCAAGGAAGGGGGCCGCGGCAGCGGCTTCCGGCGCTCGCGGCTCCGGGCAGGGCTGGTCGTGGCCCAGGTCGCGCTCAGCGTGATGCTGGTGATCGGGGCCGGGCTCTTTGTCCGCAGCCTGCGCAACATGCTGGCCATCAATATTGGCTACGACGCCGCCCGCGTCCTGATGGTGAACGTGGATCCCGCCGGGGCGGGCTTCGACGGCCCGGCCACCGGGCGCGCCTTCGACGCCATGGTGGAGGCGGCGCGGGCGCACCCTGGGGTCGAGTCCGCCGCGCTCACCTATGGGGAGCCGTTCGGGTGGAGCCTGGCGACCAGCCTCCGGGTGGCCGGGATGGACTCGCTGCCGCGGCTCTCGTCCGGCGGACCCTACATCCAGCGGGTCACCGCCGACTTTTTCCAGACCATGGGCCTCGCGGTGATTCGCGGCCGCGGGTTCACCGATCAGGACCGACGCGCGGAGCCGGCGGTGGCGATGATCGGGGAGGTCATGGCCCGCCGCATCTTCGGCGACCGGGATCCGCTGGGACAGTGCCTGATGGTGGCGCGCGCCACCGGCTGCGCCGAGATCATCGGGATCGTGGAGAACGGGGTCCGCTACAGCCCCCGGGAGGAGGAACAGGCCCTCTACTACCTGCCGCTGCAGCCCCCCGGCGCGGACACCCGGCACCTCACCCTCTTCCTCCGCACCCGCGGCGAGGCCACGAGCGTGGCCGCCGCGATCCGGCCCATCCTGCAGACCGCCGTGCCGGAACTCCCCTTCGTGGCGGTGCAGACGCTGCAGGACGTCGTGGAGCCGCACTACCAGGGGTTCCGCGTTGGGGCCACCCTGTTCGGGTTGTACGGCGCGGTCGCCCTGCTGCTCGCCGGGCTGGGCCTCTACAGCGTCCTGGCCTACGCGGTACGCGGGCGCACGCCAGAACTCGGCATCCGCCTCGCGCTCGGCGCCGAGCCGCGCGGACTGATGCGCCTGGTGGTGGGCGACGGGCTGAAGCTCACGCTGCTGGGCGCCGTGCTCGGGGTCGCGGGGGCGCTGGCGGCGGGACGGGCGCTGGCGAGCCTGCTGTACAACGTGCCGGCGTGGGACCCGCTGACCCTGGTCCTCGGCACCGGCACGGTGCTGGTCGCGGCGCTGCTCGCGAGCAGCATTCCGGCACGCCGCGCCGCGCGGGTGGACCCGGTCACCGCGCTTCGCTCCGACTGACCGCGACCCTCCGGCAAGGAGCCACGATGTCCGGATTGCTCCAGGACCTTCGTCTCGCCGTTCGGGCCTGGGCCCGGATCCCCGGGGTCGCGCTCGCGGCCGTGATCACGCTGGCGCTGGGCATCGGCGTCACCAGCGCGGTGTACAGCATCGGCAACACGCTGCTGTGGCGGGCGCTGCCCTATCCCGAGTCGGACCGGCTGACGCTCATCTACGGCCGGACCGGGGATGGCGGCGAGTATGAGGACTACGCCTGGAGCGAGCTCGACGACTTCCGCGCCGGCACCGCCGAGGTGCTTTCGGGGGTGGCCGGCGTCATGCCGGTCGCGGTGGGCCTCGCCGACGAGGGGGCGCCGGCAGTGCGGGTCTGGGGCGAGATGGTGACCGCCAACTACTTCGCGCTGCTCCGCGCCCCGATGGCCCTGGGCCGTGGCTTTGCGGCCGCGGAGGACAGCGCCGGGGCGACCCCCGTCGTCGTGCTGAGTCATTCGCTCTGGCGGACGCGCTTCCACGGAGACGCCGCGATCCTGGGCCGGACGGTGCGGCTCAACCGCCGGGAGTTCACCGTCGTGGGTGTCGCGCCGGCGGACTTCGTGACGCCGTACTATGTGGGGTTCAGTCCCACCCTCTGGATGCCGAGCGGCGCGCATGCGGTGCTGCACCCAGGCCGCGGCGCCCTGGATGCGCAGGGGGAGGAGAGCGTCCGTCTCGTTGCCCGGCTGGCGGACGGGGCCACGCTCAGCGGGGCCCAGGCGGTGGTGGGCCTGATCGGCCGGCGTCTCGCGGCGGACCATGCCCCCGACTACGCAGGGCGTGAGGCGGTGCTGCTGCCGGAGCGCTCCGCACGGCCGGAGCCACAGCTGGCCGCGGGATTCAACCTGGCCCTCCGGCTCTTCCTGGCCGTGGCGGGGCTGGTGCTGCTGATTGCCTGCGCCAACGTGGCGAGCCTGCTGCTCGCACGCGCCCTGGCGCGCCGCCGTGAACTCGCCGTTCGGGTGGCGCTCGGCGCCGGCCGCGGCCGGCTGGTGCGGCAGCTCCTCGTGGAAAGCCTGCTGCTCGCGCTCGGTGGCGGGACGCTCGGGCTGCTGGTGGGATCGTGGCTCACGGCCGGGCTCTCCAGGCTCCTGACCCTGCCGACGGACATCCCCTTCGTCTTCGCCTTCGCGCTCGACCAGCGGGTCATCGGGTTCACCGCGGTCGTTACGCTCGGCACCACTCTGGCCTTTGGCCTGGCCCCCGCACTGCAGGCGACCGCGCCGGGCATCGCCGGCGCCCTGCGCCACGACTCCGTGGGCTGGCGCGGGGTCAGCCGCTCCCGGCTGCGGGACGGGCTGGTGGTCGCGCAACTGGCGCTGGCATGCCTCCTGTTGACCGGTGCGGCGCTGGTTACCCGGAGCCTCCGCGCCATGCAGGAGGCCTCGCTCGGCTACGATCCGCGGAATGTGCTGCTAGTGAGCATCGCGCCTAGGCTGGCCGGGTACGACGCCGCCCGCACCCGGACGCTCTACCGCGAGGCCGCAGCCCGCCTCGCGGCGCTGCCCGGGGTATCCTCCGCGACCGCCGCCGAGGGCCTTCCCATGGAGTTCATCTCCAACGGCGGCACAATCGTCGCCGAAGGAGGGGAGGCACCGACACCGGAGCGGCCCGGTGAACCGGCCGGGTGGACGATCGTCGGGGACAATTACTTCTCCACCCTCGGCACGCCCCTCCTCGAGGGCCGCGACTTCGGCCCCGGGGACACCGTCGGCAGCCTGCCGGTGGCCGTGGTCAGCCGGGTGCTGGCCACCCGGCTCTGGCCCGGGCAATCCGCGGTCGGCAAGGTGCTTCGGTTTGGCGACCTCACCGGGCCCGCCGTGACCGTGATCGGTGTCGCCGCCGACGCGAAGTACCGGCTGATCGCGGAGGGGCCGCGCTCCTACCTCTACCTGCCGCTGGCCCAGGCTGATGCGGGGGCGGCCACGCTGGTCGTGCGGACAGACGCCCATCCCCGGGGCGCGCTCGCCGCGGTCCGCGCCACCCTGTCGGACCTGGACCCTGACCTTCCGATCGCCGACAGCCGGACCATGGACGAGCTGCTGGCGGGCCGGGCGCTGCTCTTTTCCCGGATCGCCACGACCCTCGCGGGCACGCTCGGCATCCTGGCGCTGGCGCTCTCGGTGGTGGGCCTCTACGGCGTGGTCACGTATGCCGTGGCGCAGCGCACGCGCGAGCTGGGCATCCGCCTGGCGCTCGGCAGCACCTCTGCCGGCGTGCTCCGGCTGGTGCTGGGTGACGGGCTGCGGCTGGCTGCGACGGGGATCGGGATCGGCCTCCTGATGGCGCTGGCGGCCGGGCGGCTGATCCGCGGCTTCCTCTATGAGGTGTCGCCGCTCGACCCGGTGGCGCTGACGGGTACGGCCCTCGTGCTGGCGGCCGTCACCCTGCTGGCCAGCGCCATCCCCGCCGCTCGCGCCGGGCGGGTACACCCCATGACCGCGCTCCGGGCCGAGTAGATTGCGCATCTTTCCCCCAGCGAGGCCTGTGCCGTGATCCGCCTGGTCAACGTCGAGAAGTCGGTGGAGACCCGCCCCAGCCCGACCTGGCTGCTGCGGCGCATCGGGCTGGAGATCCCGCGG
Organism: Gemmatimonadota bacterium; assembly: GCA_033763675.1. GTDB lineage: Bacteria > Gemmatimonadota > Gemmatimonadetes > Gemmatimonadales > GWC2-71-9 > JADJOM01. Next base: position 31,259 of record JANRJZ010000242.1, on the reverse strand, counting down.
GGGGAGTTCGTGACCGTGATGGGCCCCTCGGGGGCGGGGAAGTCCACGCTCCTCGCCATCCTGGGGATGCTGGACGCCGAGTTCCGCGGAGAGTACTGGCTCGACGGCCAGCCGGTTCACGCGCTCAAGCAGAAGGAACGGTTCGCGCTGTCGCGGAGCCGGATCGGGTTCGTCTTCCAGCAATACCACCTGCTCGACGACCTGACCGTGGCCGAGAACCTCGACGTCCCACTCGGCTACCGGGACATGAAGGCCTCGGAACGCGCGGCGCTGGTGGCCGATACCCTGGACCGGTTCCAGATTGTGGGCAAGAAGGACCTCTACCCCCGCCAGCTCTCCGGCGGGCAGCAGCAGCTGGTGGCGGTGGCCCGGGCGGTGATCTCGCGTCCGGCGCTCCTCCTGGCCGATGAACCGACCGGCAACTTGCACTCGGAGCAGGGCCGGGAGATCATGGAACTCTTCGGCCGGCTCAACCAGCAGGGCACGACGATCGTCCAGGTCACCCATTCGGAGGAGAATGCCCGCTACGGCCACCGCATCATCCGCCTCAAGGACGGCTGGCTGGTGGATGGCGCCGCCGCGGCCTGACGCGCTGCTGCTGGCGGGGCTGCTCGCCGCCACTCCGCTGCTGGCGCAGCAGGTCGCGGACACGGCGTTCCGCCCCGTCATCCTGGAGCCCACCCACCCCGCCGGCCGCGGTCCCATCGTGGCCATTGATGAAGCCCACCACAACTTCCACACCGGCACCGGGCGCTTTGCGCCGTTCGCCGCCCTGCTCACCCGGGACGGGTACCAGGTCATCTCTTCCTCGCTGCCCTTCGATTCCGCGTCCCTGGCGCGCGTGGGCCTCCTGGTGGTGGCGAACGCCGTCGCCCCGGAGAACGCCCGCGCCTGGATCCGGCCGATCCTGCCCGCCTTCACCGAGGCCGAGGTGCGGGCGGTGCGCGCGTGGGTGGAACGGGGCGGGTCGCTCCTGCTCATCGCCGACCACATGCCCTTCGGTGAAGCGGCGGCCGGCCTGGGTCAGGCGTTCGGGTTCGCGATGGCGGGCGGCTTCGTGGGGGATTCCGCGGGCGAAGACATCCCCCCTTTCACTCGCGCGGACGGGAGCCTCCGGGACCACCCGGTGACGCGCGGACGTTCGGGCGGCGAGGCGGTGACGCAGGTGCGGAGCTTCACCGGCCAGGCGTTCACCGTGCCCCCGGGGGCCGAACCGCTCCTGGTCCTGCCGGCGGGCAGCGTGACCCTGCTGCCGGATACTGCCTGGCGGTTCAGCGCCAACACGCCGCGCACGCCGGCGGCGGGTCTGGCCCAGGGTGCGGTGCGGCGCTTCGGGCGCGGGCGGGTCGCGGTCTTCGGCGAGGCGGCGATGTTCACGGCCCAACTCGCCGGGCCCAACCGGGCGCGGGTCGGCATGAACGCCCCCGGCGCCGAAGGGAACGCGACGCTGGCCCTCAACCTGGTGCGCTGGCTGCTGGAGCCGAACTGAGATCATGCCCATCCCCGCCGGGGTCCCCGTCATCCTGATCGCCGACGACCAGCCCGATGTGCTGCAGGCGCTCCGCCTGCTGCTCAAGGGAGAGGGCTTCGCGGTGGAAACCACCGGGAGCCCGGGCGGCGTCCTCGCCGCCCTGGAGCGGAGCGATTACGACGTCCTGCTGATGGACCTCAATTACACCCGGGACACCACCTCCGGCTCGGAAGGGTTCGACCTGCTCACCCGGATCCAGCTGCTCGACGCGTCCCTGCCGGTCGTGGTCATGACGGCCTATGGCAGCGTCGAGGGGGCGGTGGAGGCGATGCGCCGCGGCGCCCGGGACTACCTGGAGAAGCCCTGGGACAACACCCGGCTGGTGGCGCTGCTCCGGGTCCAGGTGGAGCTGGGCCGGGCCCTGCGGCAGAGCCAGCGGCTGGAGAGCGAGAACCAGGGCCTCCGGCGGGTGGGACTGCCGGACCTGGTCGCGGAGTCGCCCGCGATGCGGCAGGTGGCACGGCTGATGGAACGGGTCGGGCCCTCGGACGCGAACGCCCTGCTCCTGGGGGAGCACGGGGTGGGGAAGGAAGTGGCCGCCCGCTGGCTCCACGCCGCGAGCGCCCGCGCCCCCCAGCCGATGATCACGGTCAATGTGGGCGGCTTGTCCGAAGGGGTGTTCGAGAGCGAGCTGTTCGGGCACCTCAAGGGGGCCTTTACCGACGCCAAGACCGACCGGATCGGGCGGTTCGAGCTGGCGGACCGGGGGACGCTCTTCCTCGACGAGATCGCGAACATCACGCCGTCGCAGCAGGCCCGCCTGCTCCGGGTGCTCAACACGGGGGAGCTCGAGCGGGTCGGCTCATCCAAGACGCGGCGAGTGGATGTGCGGGTGCTCTCCGCCACCAACGCCGATCCGCGCTCCGAGGTGGAGGCCGGCCGGTTCCGGGAGGACCTGCTGTATCGCCTGAACACCGTGGAGATCCTGATCCCGCCGCTGCGCGACCGGCGGGAGGACATCCCGCGCCTGGCCGCGCAGTTCCTGCACCGGCACGGGACCCGCTACCGGAAGCCGCTCACCGGCTTTCGTCCCGAGGCGATGGAACTGCTGCTCAAGGCGCCCTGGCCGGGCAATGTGCGGGAGCTTGATCACACCATCGAGCGCGCGGTGCTCCTGGTGGATGGCACCGAAATCCGCGCCAGCGACCTCGCGCTGGCGCCGCCCACCGACGCCGCGGGCCGGCTGGACCAGCTCACCCTCGAAGAGGTGGAGAAGGTCCTGATCCAGAAGGCCCTGGCCCGCGCGGGGGGCAACGTCACCGAGGCGGCGCGGGCCCTCGGGTTGAGCCGTTCCGCCATGTACCGGCGCCTCGAGCGGTACGGACTCTAGCCGGCGGCCATGCCGAATCATCCCCGGCGGGTGCTGCTGGTCGCGGGGCTGGCGGCGCTCCCGGCCGTCGTCATCGCGCTGGCGCTGCTCTGGCGCGGCGACTTCACGCCCCGGCTGCAGTGGACCGCTACCCTGTTCATCGCCGTCGGCCTGGGCGCGGGGCTGCTCTCCCTGCACGAGCGGGTGGTGCGGCCGCTGCAGACCCTCTCCAACGTGCTCGGCGCATTGCGGGAAGGGGATTACTCCCTGCGGGCCCGCGGCGCGGATGCCCGGGATGATTCCCTGGGGCTGGTCTACCTCGAAGCCAACCAGCTGGCCGAGATGCTGCGGGTCCAGCGGCTCGGCATGGTGGAGGCGACGGCGCTGGTGCGCGCCGTGCTCAACGAGATCGATGCCGCGGTCTTCGCCTTTGATGATGAGGCGGTGCTGCGGCTGGTGAACCGCGGGGGCGAGCGCCTGCTGGGGCAGCCGCCGGAGCGGCTCCTGGGCCGTTCGGCGGAGGCCCTGGGGCTGGCCGAGAGCCTGACGGGGGACTCCCCCCGTGTCATGCACCGCCCCGGGGCGGGGCCGGGGCGGTGGGAGCTGCGGCGCAGCAGCTTCCGGCAGGATGGGCGCCCCCACACGCTGGTGCTGCTCACCGACGTGAGTCGCACCCTGCAGGCCGAGGAACGCCAGGCGTGGCAGCGCCTCATCCGGGTGCTCTCGCACGAGATCAACAATTCGCTGGCTCCGATCCGCTCGCTGGCCGGCAGCCTCCGGTCGCTGCTCGATCGGGGCGCGCGCACGCCGGACGCCGAGGCCGACCTGCGTCAGGGCCTCGACATCATCGGGCAGCGCGCCGATGCGCTGGGGCGGTTCCTGGCCGCCTACGCCCGGCTGGCGCGGCTCCCGCGGCCGGCCCCGCGTCCGGTGGTGGTGGCGGAATGGGTGGGGCGCGTCGCGGGCCTCGAACGGCGGCTGCCGGTGGCGGTGGAGCCTGGGCCCGACGTGACCCTTGCCGCGGATGGCGACCAGCTCGACCAGCTCCTGATCAACCTGGTACAAAACGCGGTGGATGCCGCCCTGCACACCGACGGCGGCGTTCGCATCCGGTGGCGGCTCGCCGGCCCGGGGCTGGCGCTGGAGGTGGACGACGACGGCCCCGGCATCAGTGAGACAACCAACCTGTTCGTACCGTTCTTTACGACGAAGCCCGGCGGGTCGGGCATCGGTCTTGCGCTCTCCCGGCAGATCGCCGAGGGGCATGGGGGAAGCCTGACCCTGGAGAACCGGTCAGGCGACCGTGGCGCGCGTGCACGGCTGTGGCTTCCGGTCCACACCGGCCGCGCGTTTGACACCCCACAAGTGCATCTCTAGGTTGGAGTTGTCTACCTCAAGTCCAAAGACCCCCGTGCCCCTGCTCCCGGTCCGACGTGCCGCGCTGGTCCGAGCTCTCCGCGCCTTTCTGGGCGCGCTGCTGCTCACGACCTGTTCCACCGATGCCGCGATCGGGCCGGGGCCGGTGGTGCAGGCGCGCATGGACGTCACCGGGCTGCTGCGGGCCGGGGGCGCGATTCCCATCCCGGTGGACACGGTCCTCATCGAGTTGCGCCGCACCAGCGATTCCAGCGTTGCCTTCTCGCAGCTGATCCCGGCCGCCCGCTTCGCCGCCCGCAACGACTCGCTCATCGTCCCGATCCAGGTCTCGCTCACCACCTCGCCCGAGCAGTTCTACCTCTACGCGGAGGCGCGGGGCGGCGGGGTCGTGTACTACTCGGTGCGCGCCGTGGTCACCGCTTCCTCCGGCCAGACGACACCCACCCCGCCGCTCGATCCGACCTACGTCGGCCCCGGAAGCGCCGCCGACAGCGTGCAGCTGTTCCTGACCAGCGGCAGCGTGCCGGCCGGCGACAGCGTGCTCGCGTTCGCGGTGGTGTGGCAGGGCGGGGCGGTGGTGCCCGGGGTCCCGGTGGGGATCACCTCGTCGGATACGCTGATGGTCCGGACCACCCCGCGGGGGCTCGACAGCGCCTGGGTGCGCGCCCTCCCCGGCGCCACGGGCGGGGTGATTCTCACGGCCCTCACCCCCAACGACCTCACCCGCACCGCGCCGCTTGCGATCGCACCGGCCGCCGCCGCGCTGGTGGAGGTTGCGGGTGACAGCCAGCAGGTGGGGACCGGTCAGGCCTCCCAGCCGCTCGTGGTCCAGGTCCGTGATGCCCTGAACAACCCCTACACCGCCGGGTATCCGGTCAACTTCGCGCTGGTCGCTCCGCCCGCCGGGACGACCATCGCGCCGGCGAGCGCGGTCACCGACGCCAACGGTTTCGCCCAGGCGGTGGTCACCGCGGGCGGCACCGCCGGCGCGGCCAACGTCTCGGTGACGGCGGCGGGGCTCACCGGTTCGCCGTTGCTGTTCACCCTGGACGTCGTCGGCGGCGGGCCTGGTGGTCCGGCGTCGGTGACCGCCGCGTCGGCCACCAGCCAGTCCGCCATCGTGAACCAGCCGGTCGGGGCAGCCCCCTCGGTGCTGGTGCGGGATTCCTCGAACGCGCCGCTCGCCGGGGTCACGGTCACCTTCGCGGTGGCGAGCGGCAACGGCTCGGTCACCGGCGCCACCGCCGCGACCAACGGCGCCGGGATCGCGACCGTCGGCAGCTGGCGGCTGGGGCAGCTCATCGGCGCCAATTCCGTGACCGCCACCGTGACCGGGCTTCCCGCCGTCACGTTCAACGCGACCGGGCTCCCGACGGCGGTGGCCACCCTGGTGCGGATCTCCGGGGACTCGCAGGCCGACTCCGCCGGCCGCACGCTGGCCCAGCCGCTGGTCGCCGAGGTGCGGGACACGTTCGCCAACGTGGTGCCGGGGATCCCGGCGGTGTGGGCCGCCACCGACGGCACGATCGTGCCGCCGACCGATACCAGCGACGCCCAGGGCCGGGTTCAGGGCAGCTGGACGCTGGGCGGGAGCCAGGCCACGCCGACCGCGACGGTCACCGCCGCGGGGGCCCAGACCAGCTTCAGCGCGACGACGTTCTTCGGGCAACCCACGATCCAGCTCAGCTTCATGGGCATCCCGGGCGTCGGCGTGGGCCTCACGTCCAAGGTGCGGGTGACCCTGAACATCCCGGCGCCCGCCGGCGGCACGGTGGTGGCGCTCGCCAGCAGCGCCCCCTCGGTCTTCACCGTTGCGCCGGCCAGTGTCCTCATCCCGCAGGGCGCCACCCAGGACAGCGTGGTGGTCACGGGGGTGTCGGTGGGCAGCGGCACGCTGAATGGCACGGCGGCCGGCTATACCGCCGGGTCGCTGACCGTGGACGTCCAGAACCGGAATGTCTCGGTGCCGCCCACGCTGGCAGTGCCGTACGGCCAGACGCAGTCGCTGCCGATCGTGCTGCCGGCGCCGGCGCCCGCGGGCGGCGTGACCTTCGCGGTGAGCAGCAGCAACACCTCGCTGGTGGGCGTGCTGACCCCGACGGTGAACATCCCGGCCGGGAGCCAGTCGGCCAACGCCACCCTTTCCGGCGTGCTCCCCGGTACCGCGACCATCACGGTGAGCAATCCGAGCTACGTGGACGGCGTGACCTCGGCCACCACCGCCGCGTCGCTGAACGTGGTGCAGACGGGGCTGACGATCAACGCGACCTTTGGCAGCCCGATCACCATCAATTTCGAGAGCAGCGGCGCCGCCACGGCCGCGCCGGCCCCCGGCATCACGGTGACCCTCACGCCGCGAGCCCCCGCCTGCGTCGCCGCGACCTCGCCGGTCACGATCATCACCGGGCAGGTGAGTACCACCTCGACGGTGAGCTATGGTGGGTCGGCCGGCCTCACCTGCTCGACGTACCTGGTGGCGACGGCGCCCAACCTGCAGGCGGACAGCGTCCTGGTGACGGTGAACCCGGCGCCGCCCATCACGGCCAGCACCAACTACCCGGAGGTCGGGAACGGCCTGGTGGAGTCCGGCAATGTCTTCCTCGGCGCCACCAACCATGGCGGGGTGACGGTCACGCTGACCAGTTCTGATTCGTCGCTGCTCCGGCTCTCGACCGCGCTGGGCACGACAGGCGTCGGCAGCCTGACCGTCCCGGTCCCGCCGCTGGGGAGCAGCTTCACCTATTACGTGCACGGCCTGGAGGGGGTGAGTGGCGTCGCGGTGGTGACCGCCTCCGCCCCCGGATTCGCGCCGGTGCCCGACACCGTGACCGTGGTCGCGCCCGGCATCGAGCTGCAGGGCCTTCCGACAACCACGACGACCCTGTCGACGGCGAACAACCTCTACGCGCAGGTCGGGGTGCCGAACGTGCAGCTCACCGGCCTCAACCGGGTGCAGAATCACCGGCCCGGCGTCGCGCCCATCCCGGTGACCTTCACGGTCAAGGGAGGGACCGCCGTCGGTGTGGTGATCGACAGCGCCACCCCGGCGGGGGCCCAGACCGCCCAGGCTGTGATCGCGTCCGGGGTGTATTACACCCCGCCGTCCGGCCCGGCGACGGGAGGCATCAGCTTCAAGCCGGCGGGGCAGGGGACCGACTCCGTCTCGGTCTCGGCTCCGAGCTTCCTCACCCTGGCCAACGCCACCCGGGGCATCACGGTCACCCAGCCGGTCACCTCCATCTCGGTCAACTACCCCCAGGTCGGGGTCGGCCTGCAGGAATCCGGCTTCGTCAGCCTCGGGGCCAGCCAGCACGGCGGCGCCTCGGTGACCATCCGCTCGCTCGATCCGACGGTGTTCGTCATCGACACCCTGCCGAACGGCCCGGGGTACGATTCGATCGTCAAGCCGCTGGCCAACGGGCAGACCGGCGTGAGCTATTACGTGCAGGTGAAGGAATTCTCCCAGTTCCTGTCTGGTTACATCCGGGTGAGCGAGCCCCGCTTCGCCTCCGACTCGGTGCTGGTGACGGCGGTGCAGCCCGCGGTGGAGCTGCAGGGCCTTCCGACGACCACCACCACCCTCACCGGGTTCAACAACCTGTACGCGCAGATCGGGGTGGCGAACGGGCAGTTCACCTTCATGGCCCGGGTGCAGAACCTGCGGGGTGGCGCGCCGGCGCCGCTTGCGGTGACCTTTGCGAGCCTGCCCGGTGGAGCGGGCATCCTGGCGGACAGCATCACCCAGGGCACCGGTGGCGCGGACACCGTCACGGTGAGCATCGACACCACGGGCAGTCTGTACTACACCCCGCCGAGCGGCCCGGCCACCGGTGGGGTGCACTTCCGCCCCCTGGTCGCCGGCAACGACACCGTCCGGGTGAGCGCGGTGGGGTACGCCACCGTGACGACCTCCAGCCGCGGCATCACGGTCACCCAGCCGACGACGAGCATCGGGGTGAACTATCCGTTCGTCGGGAGCGGGCTGCAGGAGGGCGGGACCGGCTTCCTCTCCGCCGGCCAGCACGGCGGCGCGGTGGTGACGGTCACCTCCCGCAACCCGGCCGTCATCCTGGTGGACAGCCTCTCGGGCGGCCCGGGCTTCACCTCGTTCACCCGGAACCTGGCCAACGGCCAGTCGAGCCTGACGGTCTATTACCAGGCCCTCGAGGGCGTGGTGGACAGCACGTATGTGGTGATCTCCGAGCCCCGGTTCGCGCCGGAGAGCGTCCTGGTCCGCACCGTGACGCCCGGGGTCGAGATCCAGGGCCTGCCGGGGCAGATGACGCCCTTCGACAACGACGCGAACTTCTACGCCCAGGTTGGCGTGCTCGGCGGGGGCAACTTCAACCTCGCCCGGGTCCAGAATCGCCGGGGCGGCGCCAGCGGCCCCCTGACGGCCACCTTCACCAGCGGGACCGTCGCCGTGGGCACCGTGCTGGACAGCCTCTCGGCCGCGAGCGGGGGTGCCGCCAGCGGCACCGCGCGGGTCCCGGTGAACCTCTACTACACCCACCCGAGCGGCACGGCGGGCGGCGGGGTGGCCTTCCGGCCGCTGCTGGTGGGTTCGACCATCGTCTCGGTCACCATGCCCGGCTTCACTACGGCCATCAACGGCGGCACGCGGACGGTGAACGTCATCCAGCCAAGTATCAGCCTGAACACCAACTACCCGACCATCGGGAGTGGCCTGCAGGAGGGCGGGTTCGGCAACCTCGGCGCCAGCCAGCATGGCGGGGTGACGGTGACGCTGACTTCCTCCGACAGCACCATCCTCCTGCTGGCGCCGAATGCCACGACGCCGGGCAGCGGATCGATCCAGATCGCCCTGGCCAACGGCCAGACCGGCTTCAGCTTCACCGCGCAGGGGCTGGAGGGAATCAGCACTACCACCACGGTCACGATCACGGCCGGGGCCTCGGGCTTCACCACCGGCACGGCCGGCGTGTCGGTGGACCGGCCGGCGGTGGAGATCCAGGGCCTCGGCACGAACTACACCGCCGGGGGCCCGGACGTGAATTTCTACGCCCAGGTGGGCCTGCCGAGTGCGCAGAACACCAGCCTGGTCCGGGTCCAGACGGTACGGGCGGGGGCCCCGGCGGCGCCGGTGGTCACCTTCACCAGCACCACCCCCGCGGCCGCAACCCTGGTGGACAGTGTCGGTGCCGGTACGCCGAAGACGGCGGTGATTGCCGCCACGGGCAACTTCTACTACACCCCAACCAACGGGCCGGCCCAGGGCGGGGTGGCCATGCGGCCGGTGGCGGCGGGGACAAGCACATTCACGGCCACGATTCCCGGATTCCTGACGGTGACGGCGAATGGCATCCGCCTCGTGACGGTCCAGTAGGGCGGTGGCCGGGCCGTCCTCGTGGGAGGGCGGCCCGCTTTCCGGCGCCGTGACTTTGCAGAACAAAGTACTTGACGAAAGCCGGGCCCGCCCCTATTCTGTGGCCATGGCTCGCCCCCGCCCGCTCGCCCCCCGGCCCCCGGCCGATGAGCCCCCCCTGGATGACCGCGCCCGGGAGAACCTGGCGTTCATCCGGGACACCATGGCACGGGCCGGGACCTTCACCGGCGTCCCGGGGTGGGGCGGCGTCGGGATGGGTGTCACCGCGCTGGTCGCCGCCTGGCTCGCTGCCCGGCAGCCATCGGTGGAGCGCTGGCTGCTGGTGTGGGTCGCGGAGGGGTGGCTGGCGTTCGCCATCGGGGTGGTCGCCATGGTGCGCAAGGCCAGCGCCGGAGATACCCCCCTCACCAGCCGGCCCGGGCGCCGCTTCGTCCTCGCCTATACCCCCCCGATCCTGGCGGGGGCGCTCCTCACCCTGGCGCTCTACCGCGCCGGGAACACCGCGTTGCTCCCCACCACCTGGCTGCTCTGTTACGGCGCGGCGGTGACCACGGGCGGTGCGCTCTCGGTGCGGGTGGTCCCCGTCATGGGGGGCTGCTTCCTCGCCCTCGGCGCCGCCGCGCTGCTGCTCCCCGCGGGCGCGGGGAACCTCCTGCTGGCGGCCGGCTTCGGCGGGCTGCACATCGGGTTCGGCATCTGGATTGCGCGGAGGCACGGTGGCTAAGTCGAACGCGGCACGGCGCGCCGGCCCGGGCGGGCCGGCGCCCCTCAAGGGAGAGGTGGGCGGGGGCGGCGCGCCCGCGCTGGACAAGCTCATTCACGAGCGGTTGCGCCTGGCCATCGTGAGCGCGCTGGCGGCCAACGAATCGCTGACCTTCAGCGAGCTCAAGGCCGTGCTCCAGACCAGCGACGGCAACCTGAGCGTCCACGCCCGGAAGCTCGAGGACGCCGGCTACATCGCCTGCCGCAAGGCCTTCGATGGCCGGGTGCCGCGCACCGACTACCGGCTCACCGCCGCCGGCCGCCGCGCCCTGGAGCGGTACCTCGACCACATGGAAGCGCTGATCCGCATGGCCCGCGGCTAGGGGCCGGCCCGCCACCTCCCTCCGGGCGACCCCAGGGTCGCCCGCCTTTTCGGAGTTTGACTTTATGGAACAAAGTACTTCGCTGCACGTGGGCATCATCATGGACGGCAACGGCCGCTGGGCGGAACGGCGTGACACGCCGCGCACCGCGGGGCACCGCGCCGGGGCCGCCCGGGTCCGCGAGATCGTGCGCGTCGCCCCGGGCCTGGGCATCGGGACCCTGACCCTCTACGCGTTCTCCTCCGACAACTGGCAGCGACCCGCCCCCGAAGTGCGGGAACTCATGCGGCTCTTCGAGGAGTACCTCCGCACCGCCGGCCACGAGGCGGCCGAGGCAGGGGTGCAGCTGGCGGTGATCGGCCGACGGGACCGCCTCCCCCTCCCGGTGCGCTCCGCCATCGCGGTGGCGGAGCGGGCCACCCGGGAGGGGCGGCGGCTCCGGCTTCGGATCGCGCTCGATTATTCCGCCCGGGACCAGATCCTCCGTGCCGCGCGCCGGGCGACCTCACCCCAGTCCCTCACCCGGGAACGCTTTCCCGCCCTCCTCGGCCAGGCGGCCCACGACCGGCGGCCGGCCCCGGACGTGGACCTGCTGCTGCGCACCGGGGGCGAGCGGCGCCTGAGTGACTTCCTGCTCTGGGAGTGCGCCTACGCGGAACTCTGCTTCACCGACCGCTGCTGGCCCGATTTCGGCGAAGCGGACCTGGCCGCCGTGGTGGCGGAGTTCCGTGCCCGGGACCGCCGGTTCGGGCGGGTCCTGGTGCAGGAGGGAGCATGAACACCGACCTCCGGGCGTCTCCCTCCCTCTTCGGCCCCGTGGTCCTGCTTGGCCTGCTCGGGGACGGGCTCTTCCGGGTTGGCGAACTCGGCCTCAACGTCCCCCTCTGGGTCGGCACCGTGGCCGCCTGCTGGGTGCGTCACCGCCGCGGGGAACAGCGGGCCCTGCGGGGCCCGGAGCGCCACCTCCTCCTGGCCGCGGTGGCACTGTCGCTGGTCTTCGCCTGGCGCACCAATGAGACGCTCCTGTTGCTGAACGTGGTGGGGCTGGCCGTGGTGACGGCGCTCCTGCCGCTCGCGGCGGAGCCGGCAGCGGCGCGGGCGCTGCTCGACCTGACGGTGGAGCGCCTGGTACGCGCCCTGGTAGCGATGGGTGGGCGATTTGCCACCGGTGGAATCCTGACCATCGTGCACGAGCAGCGGCGCCCGGGGGACGGGAAGCGGATCAGCGTCATTGCTCCCTACGTCCGTGGCCTGCTGCTGGCCGCGCCGGTGCTGCTGATCTTTGGCGGCCTGCTGAGTTCCGCCGATCCGGTGTTTGGCGACTTCCTGGCCGATACGTTCCAGGTGGACCCCGAGCGGGTGGCCGAGCACGTCGTCGTGACGCTGGCCGCGGCCCTGGTGGGCGCCGGCGTTCTCCACGGCGCGTTGCCCGAGGCGGGGCGCTGGGTCGTGGCGACGCGTCCCGCGCGGAGCGGGGGGCTGGGGCCGGTGGAGGTGGGAGTCACGCTGGGCCTGGTGGACCTGCTGTTCGCCGCCTTCGTCGCATTCCAGCTTCCGTATTTCTTCGGCGGCACCGCCTGGGTGGAGCGAACGGCCGGCGTCACCCTCTCGCAGTATGCCCGCGAAGGATTCTTCCAGCTCGTGGCGGTGGCGGCGCTGGTGCTGCCGCTGCTGCTGCTGGTGTCGGAGCGGCTCGACGCCGGGTCGGCGTGGACCGCCCGGATGTTCCGGAGCCTTGCGGGGATCCAGGTCGTCCTGGTCCTGGCCATCATGGCCTCGGCAGCGCACCGGATGGCGCTGTACCAGGCGGCGTTCGGGCTCACCGAGGATCGGTTCTTCGCCTCGGCCTTCATGGGCGGGCTGGCGGTATCGGCGCTCTGGTTCATGACCACGGTGCTGCGCGGCAAGCCTGCTCCGTTCGCGCGGGGGGCGCTGCTGGCCTGGGGGGCGTGGCTCCTCACCCTGAATGCCGTGAATCCCGAGCGGGTGATCGTCGAGACCAACCTCCGTCGGGTGTCCGCGGAGCGGGCCTTCGACAACTACTATCACGCGTCGCTCGGCGCCGATGCCGTTCCGGCGCTGGTGGCCGGGCTGCCAGCGCTCCCCGAATGGCAGCAGCGGCTGCTGCGCGATACGCTCACCACCCGGTTTGGTGGTGCGGACTCGGCCGGCATTCGCGCGTGGCGGCTGTCGGCGCACCGCGCCAGGACGGCGGTCGCATCCCTCCAACTCCAGGCCCGGCCATGATCGCTCCGGGGGCGTTCACCCTGGTATCCCCTGGGCGTACCCCTCCCCCGTCCCCGCCGTGACCGGCACTACCCTGGTTCTGCCCCTTCTGGCCGCGGTGATGCTGGTGGTCTGCCCCCTCGGGGGCGGGCGCGGCGCCTCCCATGCGGCCGACCGGGAGCCCTGGTCCGGGCTCGGCCCGGCCGTCTGGCTGCTGCCGGCGGCGTTGGCGGTTCTGACCCGGATCGGATAGACTCCGCCGGTTCGGATGGCGACCATTACCTGCGGTGGGGGGGCAGGATGATCAGACGTTTGCTGGCGTTGGGCGGGGTGGCGGTCGGGGTGACGCTGCTGCTCGCCTGCGCGCCCAAGGGAGGGACGGTGCAGGCTCTGGCGGCGGATGAGTTTCGGGTGTCCGGGACGGTGAACAAGTCGGATGTGGGGATGAACTGTTGGCGGTTTGCCGGGGAGGACGGCAAGGGGTACGAATTGCGGCCCGAGCAGGCGCCCGCAGAGGTGCTGGTGGACGGCCGCGCCGTGACCCTCATCCTCAAGAAGCGCGCCGATCTCATGAGCACCTGCATGGTGGGCGAGATCGTGGACGTGGTGCGCGTGGAACCCGGGCCCGCCCGCTAAGCGCGACCGCTCTCACCCTCCTGGAGACCCCGCACGATGTCGCTTGTCTGGTGGATCGTCCTGCCGCTCGCCGTGCTGTTCGCGCTCTATGTGGGGTTCGGGATCTACCTCGGGATGGTGCTCAAGTGGGAGGATGAGCAGACGGTCGGGCTCCGCTACTACGGCCTGCCGCCGGCCGAGCGGGCGGCCTTCAAGGCCCGGCTCCGGCGCCACGCCCGGTTGCTCTCGCCGGTACTCTGGCTCAACGCGCGCCTCGCCAAGCTGGATTTTCGTCGGGTGGCCTTCCGGTACAAGGGCGTCGCCGCGCCGCACGGGAGCTGCAGTCCGGAGAGCTTTGCCCGGGCGGAAGGCTACCAGCCGCGGCTGGAGGATGTGTTTGTGGTCACTCAGATGAAATGCGGCACCACCTGGATGCAGCACGTGGTCTACGAAGTGCTGCACCGGGGGGAGGGAAACCTGGTGGCCACCGGCACCGCGATGTACGCGGTGGCGCCGTGGCTGGAGGGCCGGAAGAGCGTCGCGCTGGAGGAGGCCCCGCTGCTCGGGCGCGAGCGGCCCAGCCGCATCCTCAAGACCCATCTGCCCGCGCAGCTCTGTCCCAGCCGGCCGGAGGCGCGGTACATCTACGTCGCGCGGCACCCGGTCTCGTGCTTCGCAAGCTGCATTGACTTCGTGGTGACCAACGTCGGGGCGATGGCGCCGGGGATGGCCGCGTTTGAGGAGTGGTACCGGTCGCCCGAGCTGATGTGGTGGGGCACCTGGCCCGATCATGTGAAGGGATGGTGGGCGCGGTCCCGTCGGGACGGCAACGTGCTCTACCTGTACTTCGAGCACATGAAGCAGGACCTGGGCGGGGTGGTCCGCCAGGTGGCGGCATTCCTCGGCGTGGCCCCGCTCTCCGAGGCCGAACTGGCCCGGGTGGTGGAGAAGTGCAGCTTCAGGTACATGCAGGAGCACCAGGACAACTTCGAGATGCACCCGCCGCACATTCTCCAGACCAACGCCGAGTTGTTCGTCCGGGGCACCGCAGACCGGCACCTCGACGTGCCGGAGGACGTGCGGCAGCGGATCCTGGCCTGGAGCGCCCGGGAACTCGCCGGGTCGGACGTCCCCGTGGCCACGGTCTATCCGGATCTCCGCCCGCAGGCGGGGGCCTGAGGTCCGCGGCGGGCCCGCCTACTCCGGCAGGTGGGTGATCTCGGGGGGCAATGGCGGGGAGGCAGCGGCGATGCCCAGCTGCGCCAGGAGTGTCCCTGTCGGCACGCTGCCATCCGGGCCCCGCACCAGGGCCTTTACCATCGCCCGGGCGACGAGCTTTCCCTCCGACTCGAACCGTTGCTCCAGATAGAACCACTTCTCGTCCCAGCCGGCCACCCGGGTGATCAGATCGTACCGCTGCCAGGGCCGGAGCGGGCGGAAGAAGCGGATGGTGACGGCGCCGAGGACCGGCAGCCAGTGGGCCCGGAAGGCGAGCCGCAACAGCCCGTACCGGCTCAGCAGGTCCACCCGCCCGAGGTCCATGAGGCTCAGGTAGCGGGCGTTGTTCATGTGCAGGTTCAGGTCGAGATCGGTCGGCAGCACGCGCCAGCCGAGCCGCGCCTCCCCGAAGGGGGGGAACTCCCCCGGCCGGTAGCGCAGCGCACGGAGCAGGACCAGGGCCAGGCGGACGAAGAGGTTCATCGAGTGAGGAAGCTACACCAGGCATGACCATTCGTCCGCTCTCCCGGCGCGGCTTCCTGCTGGCCGCCGGCGGCGTTGTTGCCGGCACGGCCGGGACCTGCATTGATGCCTTCGCCTATGCGCCGGCGCGCATCCGGCTCGATCGTTTCGATGTGGCGGTGCCCGGGCTGTCGCCGGATTTGGAAGGGCTGACCATCGCCCATCTGACCGACCTGCACCTGCACGCTGGGCTGCATGCCCCCGCCCGGCGCGCGATGGAACTGCTGGCGGACCTCGCGCCCGATCTCAGCGTGATCACGGGGGATCTGGTGGAACATCCAGGCCAGCTGCCGGAGGCCAGCAGCTGGCTGCAAGCCTGCCGCGGCCGGCTCGGCACCGTGGTGACCTTCGGCAACTGGGAGCACCAGAGCGGCGTCACACCCATGGCGCTAGCCCAGGCTGCCTCCCGCGGCGGCGCCACCCTGCTGCTCAACGAAAGCCTCAGAGTGGAACGTGGGTGCGGGCGGCTGATGATTGTCGGCTTGGATGATCCGCGAGCCGGCCTGCCGGATCCGGAGCGTGCGATCCGAGACGTCGCCGAGGGAGATCCGGTCGTCTGGGCGTTCCACGCCCCCGGCTTCGCCGACGTGCTCAAGACCCGTCCACTGCCGCGGCCCTTCCTGGCTCTTGCCGGGCACACGCACGGAGGCCAGATTCGACCACCGTTCCTCCCTGCCATCACCCCGCCGGCGAGCGGTCGCTTCGTCGCCGGCTGGTATCGCGACAGCTTCGCACCGCTGTACGTGAACCGGGGGGTGGGGACGAGCGGAATCCGGGCGCGCTTCCGCTGCGCGCCGGAAATCGGGGTGTTCACCTTGCGCCGAGCCTGAAGGTGTCCTCTTCCGGCAGGATCGCGCTCCTCGCCGTGCTGACCGACGGCGGGAGCGGCTGTGGCGACGGTACCGGCCCGTCGGGGGCCGGCGCCACGCCGGTCCTGCTCGCGGCGGCGGGCGACTACACCTGCGCGGTGGATACCCTGCAGCAGGGCTGGTGCTGGGGCGCAGGGCTGACCGGCCAGCTCGGCAACGGCGATACCACCAGCCGCCTCACCCCCCAGCCGCTCAGCGTCCCCCTTACGCTCACGGCCCTCTCCGCCGGTGACTTCCACGCCTGCGGTCTCGACCGCGACGACCATGCCTGGTGCTGGGGCACCAACTTCATCGGTGTGCTCGGCATCGGCCGTTACTCCGGTCGAGAGCCGAATCCACTCCCGGTGAGCGGGGGCCACCGGTTCAAGAGCATCAGCGCCGGCGATTCCCATACCTGCGCGCTCGACCTGTCCGGCGCCGCCTGGTGCTGGGGGCAGGGGGAATGGGGGCAGCTCGGCCTGGGGGACACGCTCCCACGTCCCTCCCCGACTGCGGTGGTCACTTCCCTCCGCTTCAGTCGGATCGCCGCGGGTGGCCTCCACACCTGCGCCCGCACCCCGGCGGGGGAAGCGTGGTGCTGGGGCGCCAACTTCCTCGGCCAGCTCGGCTCCGGTGACACCGTCGGCTCCCTGACGCCGAGAATGGTGGGGGGCGGGCACCGGTTCGACCTGCTCGACACCGGGAACTACCACACCTGTGGCGTGGTCCAGCATGGCGAGGCGTGGTGCTGGGGCAGCGACTTCGCGGCCGAGCTGGGCTCCGGCCTCCCGTCGCCGGATGCCGTGGTGCTGCCGGTGCCGGTACATGGGGGAAGGCGGTACGTCAGCCTGACGGTGGGACGGGACCACTCCTGCGCCATCACGGCGGCGGGAGCGATCTGGTGCTGGGGTTCGAGCGTCTACGGCAAGCTGGGGAACGAAGGCGTCCAGCCGACGACCGTGCCGGTGCCGGTCAGCAGTGGATTGCGCTTCACACACGTGGCGGCGGCGGGCAATCACACCTGCGCCAGCACCACCGCGAACCGGATCTACTGCTGGGGCCGCAACATCCTGGGCCAGTTCGGCAATGCCACCCGCCAGGGCTCGCTGATCCCGACGCCGACGCTACCCCTCTTCTCGCCCTGATTCGCGGTCCTGCTCGGCTTTCATCTCGCGGAGGGTGCGGGCGGCCTCGGTGCCCGGGCGCGTCCCCCGGTAGCGGTCCGCGAACCGCGCCAGTTCCGTCATCAGGCGTCCCTGCTGCCCCGTCCCGCGATACAGCTCGATCAGCAGGTTCGCCACCAGCACTTCCTCCCGAGCGGAAGGCTGGTGCCCCCGGACCTCGAGCAGCAGCCGCTCGGCGGCCTCGGGCTCCCCGAGGTGGGCGCGGTGGATCTCTGCCAGCTTGACCCGCGCGAGGTTGTCCTCCGGATGGCGTGCCAGGTGCGCCGCGAAGGCGTGGGCCCCTTCGCGGTACAGTCCCCGGGCCACCAGCGACTCGCAGCCGGAATGGGCCGGATCGGGCTTGAGGTTCCCGCTCCCGAGCACCGTCTGCGCGAAGCCCTCCGCGGCGCGTTCCATCATCCCGTACAGGAATCCGGTCGCCAGGAAGAGCAGGGGGATGTTGAGGAGGACTAGCAGCAGGAGCACCCACCCATTGAACCACCCCTGGGCCCACGCCAGCGATTCTCCCACCATGACCAGCGGCATGCCGAAGATGAGCACCCGCACGAAGAGCGAGAGGTACTGGGCCCGGTCGGCGGCATCGGCCGCGGAGAGCGGGGTGCGGATCATCGAGCCAGCCGGCCCAGGTCGTGCAGCAACGCATCGGGGCTGAGCGGGCGGCCCAGGAACTCCTCCAGCACGCGGCGCGATGTCCATTCCTGCCCGAAGCGATAGAGCCGCTCCGACAGCCAGGCATAGGTGTCCGGGTCGGACCAGGCGGACGCGCCGCGCAGCTCCCGGACCCGGGCGCGCAGGTCGGCCGTGATAAAGGCGCCGAGGGCGTAATTGATGAGGTAGCCGGGCGCATCCACCAGTTGTCCGCGCATGGCCCACCAGGACCACTCGGGCCAGGGCGCGATACGCAGGTAGCGGCTGGTGATGACGGTCCAGATGAGGTTGGGGTCGGCATCGGGGGTCTCATGCACCCGGAGTTCGAACAGCGCCCATGCCAGGTCCAGGACCACGCCGGCGTAGCGGGCTCGCAGTCCGTCCCCGGCCGGCGCACTGTCGCCCAGGAAGCGCTGCTGCCAGGTGGGCTCGTACAGCTCCAGCGCGGGGAGTTCGGCGAGCGCTTCGGTGAAGGTGTCATCGTCGGGCCAGCCGAGGAAGGCGGGGCGGGTCTCGATGGCGGCGAGGTGAATCGCGTGCCCGGTCTCGTGCAGCAGTTCGGCAAGATTGTCGAGCCCGCCGGTGCGATAGGTGGCGACGACCCATGGCTCCGCGGGCAGCCGACGGCCCGCGCTGTCCCACCGGGTCCGTGCGCTGAGGTCGGTGAAGGCCACGGGGTACTTGCCGCCGCGCGGCGCGAGGTCGTGGCGGATGCCGAGCCGCTCGGGGTCCGCGCCGAGCTGGCGGTAGTAATCGCGATC
Source organism: Gemmatimonadota bacterium (assembly GCA_033763675.1). Lineage (GTDB taxonomy): Bacteria > Gemmatimonadota > Gemmatimonadetes > Gemmatimonadales > GWC2-71-9 > JADJOM01. Next base: position 12,588 of record JANRJZ010000242.1, on the reverse strand, counting down.
CACCCGTACCAGGTCCTCCACGGTCGGGACGCGCGGGCTGAGGTGCCGGGCGGCCGCGCCGTTCCGGTAATACCAGTCCCAGGGCTCCATCACCGGTCCGGGGGTGGCCCGTCGCCACGCCTCGAGCGCGTCTTCCAGCCAGCGCCGGAGCTCGGCCGTCGTGAGCCCGAACGCCTGTCCCGTCTGCTCGAGCGGACTGGCCCCTCCCTCCCACGCCTCGCGGCGAAGCCGGAGCAGCCGGCGATACGGGCTGTCCGGCTCATCGCCGCCGTTCACACTGCGCCAGACCGGGGTCAGCGCGCGAAACAGGGAACGGCGCTGCTCCGGGTCGGCCTCCCGGGCGAGGCGCCCGAGGATCGTGAGGCGATCCAGGGTGTCGTTGCCCACCACGATTCGTGCCTGTGCCGCGCCATAGCAGGCCATGGTGGCGCTGGTGAGTGGCTGCAGCGCCGTGGCCGACGGCCCCCCGGGCTCGCATTTCACCGGCGTGGTGGTGCCCCCTTCTGCCACCGTGATCTCCCGGATGACCCGTCCCATGGCGGTCCATGCTCGCCGATCCTCCGGATTGAGGGCGGCGGTATCGACCCGCGCGAGCTCGTCGCGGACCCGGCTCACGGCGGTTGGCAGGCTGTCCGCCGCGGCGGCGCGCGGGGGTCCGTGAGGCAGCCGGTCCCGTCCCAGCGCGTCGGCCATCCGGATCTGATCGGCCCAGTATCGCGCCTGCTGAAAGTGGAGTTCGGCACGAGCGAGCGGCCCGCGGGCAGGGACCTGGGCACCGAGTGCCGAAGCCCAGAGCGATGCCCAGAGCGCCAGGCGGAGTGTCATGGCCCGCTCGGGACGTCGTCGCCCCGGCTTGAGGGGGCGGCGCCCACATCCCCGGCGTCGCGGTTCCACCACCACTGGGCGTCCAGCGGCCGCACCCGGGGGTAGACCTCGTCGAGGGTGTCCCCATCGTACAGCCGGCCGTTCTTCATCACGTATCGGATGGAGTTGGTCAGGTGGATGTCGGCCAGGGGATTCCCGTCGAGCACGATCAGGTCGGCGAGCTTGCCCGGTTCGAGGCTGCCCAGGTCCCGCGCCATGCCGATCGCGTCGGCGCCGAAGATGGTGCCGGCGCGGAGCACGTCATGCGGTTTCATGCCTCCGGCGGCCAGGGCCCAAAGCTCCCAATGATCGCCGAGGCCATCGAGCTGGCCGTGGCCGCCCAACCCGACCCTGCCGCCGGCCTCTACGATCCGGCGCGCCCCGTCCGCGATCCGGGCGAAGACGTACTGGTTGTCGCGGAACCAGGGCCTCCGCTCGGCGCGGGCATCGATCTCCGCATGCGGGATGAAGCGCCGCACCTTGGGCATGTCGTGGATGTCATGGTGCTCATAGAACCAGTTCTCGCTGAACGGCCCGCCGTAGGACACCAGCAGGGTGGGGGTGTAGACGATGCCGGAGCGGGCGTAGAGCTCGATGGCGTCGCGGTAGAGCGGCATGATCGGCAGGCTGTGCTCGTGGCCGGGGTAGCCGTCCATGGCGGCGGTGAGGTTCATCTTGAAGTCGAGGCCGCCCTCGATGGTCGGCATCAGCCCCTGCTCCTGCGCCGCCATGATGACCCACTGCCGCTGCTTCCGGTTGCCCGCCATGTACTGCTTGATCGTGTTGGTGCGGTAGAAGTCGCTGTAGCGGCGCAGGGCATTGCGCACCTCGTCCAGCGAGGCGAACGGTTCCTCGATGAAGGGCCCGAACACGCCGGGCCCGGTGTGGTAGATCCGTGGACCCAGCAGGCCGCCCGCCTCGACGCGGTCCGCGTAGGTCAGTACGTCGGTGGTGGAGGTCTGGGGATCCCGGGTGGTGGTCACCCCCCAGGCAAGGTTGGCGAGGTACTTCCAGACCTGGGGCTGGTGGACTCCCCAGGCCGGCCATGGGTGGGCGTGGATATCCACCAGCCCTGGAATCACCGTCTTCCCGGCCAGGTCGATCACCTTGGCGCCGGCCGGAATGGGGCAGCTGGCGGCCACGCAGGTGATCCGGTTGTCGGTGATGACGAGGGTGCCCGGCTCGAGGATCTCGTCTCCCTTCATGCTGATCACCCGGGCGCCGGTCAGCGCCACGGTGCCGCGGGGGACATCGCGGGGCACCGTGACGGCGACATCCAGCCGGGTGGCCTCGTAGGCCGGGGTCTTGGCCAGGCTGTCCACCCGGGCCTTGAAGGCGGAATCGGCCTTGGGGCCGGCCTGCTTCACCGAATCGGCGCGGGCCGAGTCGGCGGAGGCCTTGGCGCGGGCCAGGGAGTCGGCGCGCGCCAGTTCCCAGCGGAAGAAGCTGCGCCCCAGGGACCAGGTGACGCTCCTGCCGTCTGCGGCCCATCCGATGAAATCGCCGCCAGTCCGGGTCAGCCGCTTTGCGGGGAAGGCGGCAGCGGCGGGGTCCGCCACATTCAGGACCAGGGGCTGCTGCCCCGTGAGCGGCAGGTTCACCAGGTAGATGTAGTTATTGACCAGCGCCAGGGCCCGGGTGGAGTCGGGGGCGATGAGGATCTCGTCCGCGGCGTTGGGCTCCGCCGCCGGGGCGTTGACGGTGAACCCGGTGACCTTGAGGTGGGCTCGGCGATCGGTGCCGTCGAACCGCATCGAGAGCAGTCCCTCGCCGGGGTCGTACAGGTAGATCCGGTCGGGGCTGCGCGAGAAGTGCGGCCGCCCGCCCGGGTTGACCGGCGCCACGCGCTGGGCCGCACCGCCCTTTGCCGGCAGCCAGAGCAGCTCATACCCGGGCCCGAAGCTCTCGGAGATCCGCGCTTCGCGCGGGCCGCGGAGGGCCACGATGCGGCTGCCATCCGGGGACCAGGCGGGGTACTGGTAGAACGCCGGCCCCGGGGTCAGCCGGGCGGGCTTGCCCCGGCCATCCGCGCTCACGGTCTGGATCGCCCCGCCGCCGATGCCCCAGGTCACGTAGGCGATCTGCTTGCCATCCGGCGACCACCGTGGCTGCTGCTCCAGCACCGTGTCACTGGTCAGGCGGCGCGGCTTCCCGTTCGGCAGCTGCAGGAGATACAGCCGGTCGAGGGCGCTGAACACCAGGCGGGTGCCGTCCGGAGAGAGCTCCGGGTCCCGGACCTGGCGCAGCAGGATGTCCCCGGTGTCCACCGGGGTCTCGAACCGTACCAGAGGCCCGAGGTCGAGCCGGACGGACGCGGTAAAGGGGATTTCCGTGGCCGCGCCACCCGCCAGCTCCACCCGCCACATGCGGCCACCCCAGGTGGTGACGAACGCCCGGCTGTCCGGGGTGAAGGCCGACCCGGGCATGAGGTCGCGGGTGAACCGCGACTCCTGGTCGTCCCGCTGCACCGGGTACTTGAGCCAGCGCTCGTCGCCGCTTTCGAGGTCTCGCAGCCGGAGGCCGGTCTCCGCGTCGTGGCGCACGGCGTACACCAGCCAGCGGCCGTCGGGAGAGAGCGCCGGCCGCATGGCGCTCCCGTAGACATCGGTCTGGGGGAAGATCTGCCCGGTCTGCCGGTCGAAGATGGCCAGCTGCCACTGGGTGATATCGATGTTGTAGCCGAAGCCCCCCCGCTTCCGGGCGTACCAGAGATACCGGCCATCCTTGCCGAAGGCCGCGCCAAGGCTGTTGATCGTGGTGCCGCGCCCGGTGCCCAGCACCCGCTGGCCCTTGTCGTCCTTGGTGAGGCTCACGCCCGGACCGCCGTCGCGGTGGTAGAGCCAGAGCTGGTAGTTGCTGCCGAGGGGGGCGTTGGTCTTCGACACGACGAGGTAGTCGCCGTCGGGCGTCCACTCGGGCGAGGCGAAGAGGCTGTTGTCTCCCTTGCTCACCTGGGTGGCGTCGGAGCCGTCCGGCTTCATGGTCCAAACGTTTTCCCCCCCGCTCCGGTCGCTCAGGAAGACCAGCCGGGTGCCGTCGGGCGACCAGCGCGGCTGGGAGTCGAAGGCGGGGCCCTGGGAGATCGCGGTGGCGCGCCCCCCGGCCGCCGGCAGGGTGTAGATGTCCCCCAGCAGCTCGAAGGCGATGGTTTGCCCGTCGGGAGACAGGTCGAGGGAGAGCCAGGTCCCCTCGCTGGTCTCGAACTCGATGCTGCGGGTGGTGGCGAGGGGCAGGCTGTCAGTCTTCTTCTTCGTGGTGTCCGGCAGCGCGGTGAGCGTGGACCACGCCGTCAGCACGGTCAGGACGAGCATCCCGCCTCCAGGCGAGTTGAGGGGATCATGCGGTGGGGCAGGGCGCGAAGAAACCGAGGGGGCCGGTCGCTATCCCGCCGCCAGATTGAACATGGTCCGGAAGGCGCGGAAGGCCTCGCGATACTCCGCGTGCCGGCAGGTCACGGTGCGCGGCCCGCTCCGCACGAATCCAGGCGCCATCGCGGCGTGGTCCGCCTGGAAGGTGAGGCTCCAGTCCACTTCCAGGGTGACCGGCGAGGCGGGGACAAAGGGCCGCGAGGGGCTGGCCCGCGCCACGGCGTCCCGGAGGGCATCGCGGATGCGGAGCCGCGCCATCTCCGGCGCGACGCTCCGGGCGGCGTGGCGGCTTACCGCCTCCTTGACCACCACGGTGCGCACCTGGTCCCCCAGCAGCGCATGGCACTCCGCGGCGAGGGCCTGGTCCCCGGACACGAGCACCAGGGGGACGCCGAAGCATCCGGCCAGCGCCGAGTTCAGCCCCAGCTCGCCCACGGAGGCGCCGTTCAGCCGGACGTCGTGGATGCTGCTGGTGTAGGTGTGATCCAGGATGGCGTTCGCGGTGCCGGCCTTCGCGTGGTAGCCGATGAAGGCGCAGCAGTCCCACCCCCGCTCAATCCCTTCCATCATGGACCAGGTCTTGGGGCCGCCGGAAAGCAGTTCCGCCCGCGGATCCAGTTCCTCGGCCAGCAGGTTCCGCATGGTCCAGTGGCTGTCGTTGACCAGCACTTCCCGCGCCCCGCCGGCGAACGCCCCCTCGATGGCGGCGTTAGCCTCCTGGGTCATCAGTCGGCGGAACCGGCCGTACTCGCCGGCGCAGCGGGGGTCCACCGGATTGGTCTGGTCCTCGTGGACCACCCCCGCGATTCCTTCCATGTCCACCGAGATGTAGACGCGCATGCAGGAGAAGGTACCGCACGCCGGGGGGGAGGACTAGACGCCCCGGCGGGCGTTCACCGCGGCCGAAGGGTCACCGCCGTCCCCGTTTCCTCCCGCACCAGCCCCGTGAAGGTTCCAGTGACGCCCGGCGCCTCCACTACAAGGGTGTCTCCCCGGGCGACGATGGAGGGCCGGTCCGGCAACCCGGCGACGACTACCTCCCGGAGTCCGTTGAAGAGCGGGTGCGCCCCGGCCGGCCGGGTCAGCGCCGCGCGGTTGAGCACCTCCATCCGGCCCCGGTCTCCGCTCAGCTTGAGGTGGCGGAGGTGCAACGCCTCGCCGGCGGCGAGCGGCGTCAAGTTCCACGGGTCGAAGCGCTCGGGCCAGAGCGGCTGGGCCTGGGGGAGCGTGACCGTGAGCGTCCAGCCGGTCCGCGCGAGGAACGCCTGGCGCGCCGCCGCCCGCTCCCCGGTGATCGCGGCGGCCTCCCGGCCGGCACGCGCCGCCACCGAGTCCCGCTCCCGCCGGGAGAAATCGGCCCGGCAGCTCCGGGCCTCGAGTGCCCGACCCAGCAGCCGGTCCACGGTCAGGGCGCTGTCCGCCAGCAGGGAATCGGGCCAACCCGGGAGGTGGCGCTCGAGCAGCGCCGCCTGCGCGGGTCCCACGGCATAGGCGCGGAGCCGGACGTCTCCGGGCCCGAAGCCCGCGGCCGGGATCAGGGAATCGAGCGGCGCGCCGGTGGCATGCCACTGCACCCAGGTGGCGAGCCCCTCGTTGAGGTCGTTGCCCCGTTCGTAGCCGATCGCGTCCGGGCCGATCCGGGCGGCGCGTTCGCCCCGGAGCGCGAGCGCCCTCGAGGCCCAGCAGACGGACAGCCCCGGCCGGGTCAGCGCGCGCCGGAACGCCTCGGTCTCGAGGCGCTGCAGTGCCTGCGCGGTGGTATCGGTGAACGGATAGGTGAAGAACACCGCTTCGTTGCCAAACCAGGCGGGCCGCGCCCTCCCCTGATGGACATGAAAGGCCTCGTGCAGCAGCGTGCCGGCCAGTCGCACGGGGTCCGGGTTGCCGGCGGGCCAGAGCAGGGTGGCGGTTTCAGCACTGCCGATGGTCGCCCGGCTGTTCCCTCGCACTGCGGCGTGCTGACCGGACACCACGAACGCACCAGGGATCTCGCTCAAAGGCCGAAACTCCGCCGGCGGGGCGGGGTGCCGCACCAACCAGGTCCGCTGGCCGTCGTAGATCGCGAGCGGGATGCTCCGCGGGGTGAACCCCGGCCACCACTCGCGGGCGGCCATCCGGTCGTACTCGGCCAGGACCGTGGCTACGGGATGCTGGGCTGGGAGAGGGGTCGCAAGGGACAGCAGGACAAGCAGTGAGTAGCGCACGTCGTTCCCCGAAGTTCGGTTGGCGACAAAGATGCGCGAGTCCACCGGTGGGTCGCCCCGCGACCGGCAGCTCAGGGCAGTATGGCGTCGGCCTCGATCTCGACCAGCATGGCGGGGTCAATGAGACGGGTGACCTCGACCATCGTCGCTGCCGGCCGGATGTCACGGAAGAACTCGCCATGCGCCCGGCCGACCTCCTCCCATCGGCTGATGTCAGTCACAAAGGTCCGGGTCCGCACCACGTGCTCGATTCCCGCCCCCGCCTTTCGGAGGGCGGTCTCGATGTTTCGGAGGGTCTGGACGGCCTGCGCGTAGGCGTCGCCCTGGCCAACCAGGGTGCCATCGGGGCCGATCGCGGTGGTGCCGGCCACATGAATGGTGGATCCTACCCGCACGGCGCGTGAATAGCCGACGATGGGCTCCCAGGGGGCGCCGCTTGAGATGTTGGTCCTGGTCATGGGCGTTGGTCCAAGTCCTTCAATTCAAATGAGTTGGGGGTGTGAGACACGGCGGGATGCGGTTCGGCAACGGAGTGCCATGCCCGGAAGAAGGGAAGGGAGGCCCCTCGATCCGGGCACCCGGAAATGTGGCAATAATTGCCGGATCACATAGATTGGGATCACGATGCATCTCGCATGACGTTTCGATACCCGGAGGGGGGCTTCCCCCGACCTCGCCTCCGAGACCGGGACGCCAGCCCTGATGGACCAGCCTCAGGAGCTGCGGGGGGATATGGCCACCATTCTCTGCGTTGACGACGAGCCCGCCACTGGCGTCGTCCTCGAGCATCATCTCACCCGCCTCGGGCACCGGCCGCTGCTCGCGTCCAGCGTCGAAGACGCGCTCAAGATCATCGCCCGGACCCCCGTTGACCTGATCGTGGCCGACTACCGGATGCCCCAGGCCACGGGGCTCGACCTGCTGGGTCTCCTGGAGAAGGAGGGCTACCAGATCCCGGTGATCATCATGACCGGCTACTCCAGCATCGAGCATGCGGTCGTTTCCATCAAGTCTGGCGCCATCGACTACCTGACCAAGCCGATCCGCCCGGAAACCCTGGAGATCGCCGTCACCCAGGCGCTCGAAGTGATGCGGCTGCGCCGGGAGAACGAGCAGTTCCGTCGCGAGATCAACCGCTTCCGTTCCACCCGCGCGCTGGTGGGGGAATGCCCGCAGTTCCGCCGGGTCATGGACACGATTGCCACCGTGGCGCCGACCAAGGCGACCGTCCTGCTCGAGGGGGAGTCGGGCACGGGCAAGGAGCTGTTCGCGCGGGCGATTCACGACCAGAGCCCGCGCCACGAGGGGCCGTTCATCGCCCTGAACTGTGCCGCCATGCCGGATGGCCTGATCGAGAGCGCGCTCTTCGGGCATGAGAAGGGAGCGTTCACCGGGGCCACCACCCGCACCGCCGGGGCCTTCGAGCGGGCGCATGGCGGCACCCTGCTGCTGGACGAGATCTCCGAGATGCGGCTCGACCTGCAGGCCAAGCTGCTGCGGGTGCTGCAGGAGCACGAGTTTGAACGGGTCGGCGGGCATCAGGCCGTCAAGGTCGATGTGCGCCTCATCGCCACCACGAACCGCGACCTGCGGGCCGAGTCCGAGGCGGGGCGGTTTCGCGCCGACCTGTTCTACCGCCTCAACGTGGTCCCGATCCGCACTCCGCCGCTCCGGGAGCGGAAGGAGGACCTGCCGGTGCTGGTGCAGCATTTCGCGCGGCGGGCCGCGGAGGAGATCGGGGTGCCGCTCAACGCGATCGCTCCCGAGGCGATGGACCTCCTGATGCAGTACTCCTGGCCGGGCAATGTGCGCGAGCTGGCCAACGCCGTCGAACGGGCCGTCATTCTGTCCCGCGGCAATCCCCTCCGGCCCGAAGTGTTCCACGGGATGCTGGAGAGCGTCATCCGGCCCGCCGCGCTGGCCCCACCCAGCATCACGGCGCATTCCAACGCCCCGGCCGCTCCCGCCTTGGCCGCGGATGGGGGCGCGGCGTTCAACCTGGATGCGCTGGAGCGGGTGGCGATTCAGCGGGCGCTGGCGGCCACGGCCGGCAACCGGAGCAAGGCGGCCAAGCTGCTTGGCATCAGCGAGCGGACGCTCCGGAACAAGCTGAACGGGCCCCGCGACGAGGCGGCGGCCGTCACCGACTAAGCCCCTCACAGGCCCGCGCCCCCGCGGGCCCCTCACCACCGTCAGACCATCCGGGGCCACACCGGCAGCCGGAGCAGGGCCTGGATGCCGCCGCCGGGCCGGGCCTCCAGCTGCAGGGTCCCGCCGTTCCGCACGGCCAGCACCCGCGCCACGTGCAATCCGATGCCAAGCTGCCCCGGATGGGTGGAGTGGAACGGGCGGAACGCGGCCTCGCGCTCCTCCGCCTCAAGCCCGGGGCCGTTGTCGACCACCTCCAGCCGCACCATCCCGGACTCCCGCGCCGCCCCGAGGGTGATGCTGGCGCCGGCGCGGCCGGCCAGAGCCTGCTTGGCGTTGGAGATCAGGCTGAGCAACAGGTGCCGGAGGTCCGATTCGACGCCCTTGGCCGGGGGCAACCCGCCCGGGAGTTCGAGGCGGATATCCACGGCCGGGAGGCTCCGCTGATACCGCTGCAGGTCGACCAGGGCGGCGAGCAGGTCGTCCACCAGGACCGGGGCAGGTTCGTCCTCGCGGGGGGCGTAGATCTGGCTGAACCTGGCCACGGTTTCCGTGAGGTGCCGGACGGATTCGCTCACCGCCTGCCGGAGCCGTGCCCCTCCGGGCCCGGCGGGGAGATCCGCATTGGGATCCACCAGCAGGGTCAGGGCCTGGAGCGGCCCCCGGAGGTCGTGGGCCATTCCGCGGGCGAGCGACGCGACGACTTGCGCGCGGTCGGCGCGGATGAGCAACTCGTCCTGCGTGGTCGAGGGAATTCCTGCAGCGGGAGTCAGCTGGCTGGTGGCGGACACGTTTTTCTCCCGGGGGCAATGAAAGAGTACATCCCTGCTCCCGGGGGCGCAAAGCCCGGGTGCGCGGCAGCACCTGGGAATGCAAACGGGGCGACCAGTCTGGTCGCCCCGTTCGGCACCCCGAGACAGCCCCGCGCTCAGGCCAGGGAATGTCGGTTGATCCGCTGGAGCATCCGCGCCGCGTAATCATTGCTGAGCACGATCATCACGAACAACGCCTTGAGCATCGGGCCCTCCCCGGGCTGGTGTGGTACCGCTGTCATTAGGGGACGCAAGTGCGGGGCCAACTTCCACTCCCAGCCTGCGCCGGCCTCGGTGGGTTGCCTGAACTGCTTGTCCCCCAACAGTTTGCGCCACTCGAGATGGGTGGCCGTCAGTCCCCTCGGTCGTGGCGGAGGCGACGCAGCCTGTGTCAGGCTCGGACACGGTTTCCGGACCGGACGAAAAGGTGGAGTGGCCCGGCAGAAAATTCCTGACGTGGGGGCGCGGGAGTCAGGGTTGCGGCGGCCGGTCGGCGTGGTGGCAGGCCACGAATCCCGAGCCGAGCGAACGGAGCAGCGGAAGCTCGGTGTGGCAGCGCCCATCGCGCAGCGGGTGGAAACAGCGGGGATGGAAGGCACACCCGGCGGGGATCGCAAGCGGGCTCGGCGGGTCGCCGCTCAGGACGATCCGGGCGGCCCGCGCGCCGGGCTCCGGGTCCGGGGCGGCGGAGACGAGGGCCTGGGTGTAGGGGTGCAGGGGAGCCGCGAGGATGGCCTCGGTGGGGCCGGTCTCCACCAGCCGGCCCAGGTACATCACCGCGACCCGGTGTGCGATCTGGCGCACGACCGCGAGGTCATGGGCGATGTAGAGGTATGCGAGCCCCCGCCGCCGCTGCAGGTCAAGCAGGAGGTTGAGCACCTGGGCCTGCACCGAGACATCCAGGGCCGACACCGGTTCGTCCAGCACCAGGAACTGGGGCTCGACCGCGAGCGCCCGCGCGATCACCACCCGTTGCCGCTGTCCCCCGGAGAGGGCGCGGGGATACCGGGCGGCGAGCGCGGGATCGAGGCCCACCTCCTCCAGCAGCGCCGCCACCCTGGCGGGATGCTCCCGGGGCGTCCCCAGCCGGTGGATCGCCATGCCCTCCGCGACCGCGGCACCGACCGTCATGCGCGGGTTGAGCGCTCCCGACGGATCCTGGAAGACGATCTGCATTCGGCGCCGGAACGCCGCCAGCGCCCGGCGATCGAGTCCGAAGATGTCGGTTCCGTCGAAGCGGACCGTCCCGCCGTCTCGGGGCTCCAGTCGCAGCAGCACCCGCGCCAGCGTGGACTTGCCGGAGCCGCTCTCACCGACGAGGGCCAGCGTTTCCCCCAGGGCGATCTCGAACGAGACGCCATTCACGGCGCGCACCGCCGGCCCCCCGCGGGGCCACCGCCCCGAGGGGTAGTGCCGGACGAGGTTGTCGACCGCGACCAGGGGCTGGCTCATCGCGGACCCCCTGTGGCCGCCGGATCGTGGAGCCAGCAACGGGCCGCCCGGGCGGGGCCGATGGTGCTGAGCAGGGGCTCACCCGTGCAGGGGCCGAAGGCGTCCGGACAGCGGGGCCGGAAGCGGCACCCCTCCGGCCACTGGGCGGCCTCGGGGACGTTGCCGGGGATCGCGAGCAACGGCTGGCGTGGGCCGCGGAGCCGGGGGAGAGAGGCCAGCAAGCCTCGGGTGTACGGATGGGCCGGGGTGGCGAAGAGCGCCGCCGTCGGCGCTTCCTCCACGATCTTCCCGGCGTACATGACCAGCACCCGGTCGGCGCGGTCCGCCACCACGCCGAGGTCGTGGGTGATGAGCAGGACGGCAAGGTGACGGGCGCGCCGCAGCCGGTCGAGCAACTCGAGAATCTGGGCCTGAACCGTGACGTCGAGGGCCGACGTCGGCTCGTCGGCGATGAGCAATTCCGGCTCCGCCGCGAGCGCGATGGCGATCATGACCCGCTGCCGCATCCCTCCGCTCAGCTGGTGGGGGTACTGCCGTGCCCGCGCCGCGGGGTCGCCCAGCCCCACCTCACCCAGCAGCGCCTCGGCGCGCCGCCATGCCTCCGCCCGGTTGATGGGGACGTGGGCCTGAATGGTCTCGGCCACCTGGTCACCGATGGAGAGGACCGGGTTGAGGCTCGTCATCGGGTCCTGGAACACCATGCCGATCCGCCGACCCCGCACCCGCCGGAGCCCCTCCCCTTCGAGGGCAAGGAGATCGGTGCCGTCGAGGTGGAGCCTTGCGCCGGGCTCGATCCGCCCGGGGGCGGGAATCAGCCGGAGGAGTGCGAGACTGGTGAGGCTCTTCCCCGAGCCCGATTCCCCCACCAGCGCCACGGTCTCGCCGCGGGCAATGCTGAAGCCCACGCCGTCCACCGGCTGGACCCGCCGGGAGCCGGCGGGAAAGCTGACCCGGAGATCGTGGACCTCCAGCAGGGCGCTCACTGCGGCCGCTCCCGGGATGCGTCCTGGAGCGCGTCGCCCAGGAGGTTCACCGCCACCACGGTCAGCACGATGGCCACGCCCGGGGCGAGACTGATCCAGGGGGCGGTAACGAGTTCCGAGCGGGACCAGAAGATCATGCCACCCCAGGAGGGGGTGGGCGGCTGGACCCCGAGCCCGAGAAAGGAGAGCCCGGCCTCGAGCAGGATCACGTCTCCGACCGCCAGCGTCGTGGCCGCGGCCAGCGGCCCCAGCACGTTCGGAAGCAGGTGCCGGCCGAGGATGCGCAGGGGGCTGGCCCCGAGGGCCTCCGCGCCCCGCACGAACTCCAGGGTACGCAGGCGCGCCACCTCCGCCCGCACCAGGCGGCTGGTCCCGAACCACCCGGTGGCACCGATCGTGAGGATGAGGACGCCCAGGGGAATCCGTTCCATGATGCCGACCACGATGAGCAGGAGGAAGAGCCGGGGCACCGCCAGTGCGGCATCCACGATGCGCATCAGGACCTGATCCAGCCAGCCGCCGGCATACCCGGCGACCATCCCCACCAGCGTCCCCAGCGTGAGGGACAGCGCCACCGCGCCGGCCGCCACCGCGAGCGAGACCCGCCCGCCGGCCACCACCCGGGACAGCACGTCCCGGCTCAGGTCGTCGGTGCCCAGCAGGTGGCCGGGGCCGGGGGGAAGGAACCGGCCCTGCTCGAGGTCGGGCTGCAGGTACGGGGGGGGCAGCACCAGGGGCGCGAAGAGCACCACGGACA
>JANRJZ010000241.1:0-43296 GCA_033763675.1 Gemmatimonadota bacterium | reverse complement strand
GGCGGCGCGTGCGCCGTTCCCGCTACCGCAGGTCCTCCGACTCCACCACCCGATTCACCCTGCCGGGCTCTACGCCGAGGCGCACCAGCGCCTCGGCCAGGGCCCGGTTGGTCGTGGAACGGTCCCGCGCGCGCAGCCTCTCGCCTCCGAAGAGTGCCGCGACCGCCAGCACGCCGTCGCTGACTGCAGCGCCGATCCGTTCCCCGGCACGAAACTCGTCGCGGTCCGGCCCGGTGATGAAGGACGGCCGGGCCGCAACCCACGGGAGCGTCCCCGCCCGCAGTTCCCGCTCCACGCGGGCCCGCACCTGCAAGTAGGCATTGCCGCCCTGCTCCCGCACCCCGGCAGCCGACAGGTAGACGAATCGCGGGTGCGCCCCACAGAGCACAGCGGCGTGGTACAGCAGCATGGTGAGACCGTAGTCCACCGCCTCATAGCCTTCGTCCCGACCCTGGCCAGCCGCCCGCGCGGCCCGCGCCCGCGTCGTACCGAGCAGGGCGAACACCACATCGGGCCGGAGCAGCGTCAGCGTCTCCGTCAGTGCCCGGCGTTCCCACGGGGTGGTATCCACCCGGGCACCGAGCGCCTCGAACTGCGCCCGCCAGGCGGCTAGTCGCGGGGCATCGGGCCGGACATGCGCCACGGTGTCGACCCCGCGGCTCCGCAGCGCCCGGATCACCTCCCGCCCGGTGTACCCGGTGGCGCCGGCCACGAAGGCGACGCTCATGCCGTCGGCCGGCGCGGCACCGAGAGCGACTTCCAGGCGGGGCCGGCCAGATGCCGCGCCAGCTGGACGATCTGGCCCACGTGATAGGCGTAGTGGGCCAGCTGGATGTTGATGGCGGCCAGGACGGAGTGCGGCTGCCCCTTGATGATGACGGTGCGGGTCAGGTCGGCCGGCGCGAGGCCCGTCAGGGTCTCGAACAAGCGGGCCCAGCCATCCGCCCACCATTCGAGCACCTGCTCGCGCGAGACGTCCGGCGCCACCTGGAATTCGGCATCCCGGTCGCGATCCGGCTTCTCGCCATCGGTCGTCAGGAAGCTGGTCCACCGCGATCGCATATTGCCGGCCAGGTGCTTGACCAGGACCGCGATGCTGTTGGACTCCGGCCCCGGTGTCCAGGCGAGCCCGCCATCGTAGACCTGGGAGATGGCGCGGTCCCCCAGCTTCTTGTAGGCCTGGAATCGCTCCAGGGCATCACGCAGGTACAACGCACCGAGTTCGTCAGCCATCGCCCGCTCCGTGAAGGCCTGTTTTCAAAGTAGCGTCACCGGGTCCCGGTCGAGGATAACCCGGGTCCCCGCCGGGACGGGCAGCCGCCCGGCGGAGTACCGCACGATCCGGCCGAGGGCGTCTCCCTCACCCCGAAGGACCACGTGCCAGCGCCAGCGGGACTGGATCCGGCCCAGGGCGCAGGGCGCCGGGCCCAGGACACTCACCGGGAGCTGCTGCGCCTCGACGAGGTCGCGGCACCACGCCGCCACCCGGGCGGCGCCGTCCGCCACCGCGGTGTCGGCCTCGCCGGACACCAGCAGGTTGACCAGTGACGCCAGCGGCGGGTACGGCGGCTCCCGGCGCTCCTCGAGCAGGCGGGCGAGGAAGCCCTCGGCGTCGTGCCGTGCGGCGAAGGTGAGCGCGTCGTGGCCGGGGATTCGGGTCTGCACCAGGACCCGTCCGCCGCGCGGCCCCCGCCCCGCCCGTCCCGCCACCTGCGCCAGCAGCTGGAAGGTGCGCTCGGAGGCCCGGAAGTCGGGCAAGTGGATGCCGGTATCCGCGTCCACCACCCCGACCAGCGTCACGTTCGGGAAGTCGAGCCCCTTGGCGATCATCTGGGTGCCGAGCAGGATGTCCACCTCGCCCCGCCCGACCCGATCCAGGATCGTCTGATGCGACCAGCGAGCGCTGGTCGTGTCGAGGTCCATGCGCGCCAGCCGTGCCTCGGGGAAGCGGCTGGCGAGGAAGCGCTCCAGCTGCTGGGTTCCGACCCCGCGCATCCGCTGCACGGCGCCGCCGCACTCGGGGCAGGCGGCCGGCAGCGGCTCGTCGTGTCCGCAGTAGTGACAGCGCAGGCCGGCCGGGGCCTGGTGCACCGTGAGCGCGATGCTGCACTGGCCACACTGCCGCGCCGCGCCGCAGGCGGCGCATTGCAGCACCGCGGCGAAGCCCCGCCGGTTGAGCAGCAGCAGCACCTGTTCCTCGCGGGCCAGGGCCGCCTGCACCTCCCGGTCCAGCGGCTGGGACCAGGGGAGTGCTCCCGCTTCCCGGATCCGGGGGACGTGCCGCAGGTCCACCAGCTCCACCGGCGGCAGCGGCTCTGCCCCGGCCCGATCCGGCAGGCGGAGCAGCTGGAGCCGCGGGCCGACCCGGTACATGCTCTCCGGCGACGGCGTGGCGCTGCCGAGCACCAGGCGTGCGCCTTCCAGCCGGCTGCGCACCAGCGCCACGTCCCGGGCATGGTAGCGGGGCGCCTCACCGTTCTTGTAGGACCCCTCGTGCTCCTCGTCCAGGACGATCACCCCCAGGTCGCGGACCGGCGCAAAGATGGCCGACCGCGCGCCCACCGCCACCCGCCGCTCCCCGCGTCGGAGGGACCGCCAGGCGTCCGCCCGCTCGCCGTCGGAGAGCCCGCTGTGCAGCACCGCCACCTGGTCGCCAAAGGCGCCGCGGACCCGCGCCACCGTCTGGGGCGTGAGCGCGATCTCCGGCACCAGCAGCAGCGCCCCGCGATCCTCCGCCAGGGCGCGGCGAATCGCCTCCAGGTACACCAGGGTCTTGCCGCTGCCGGTCACGCCGAACAGCAGGGCACCGGCCCCGGGCGCCAGCGCGGCAATCGCGGCCACGGCGGCGGCCTGTGCCGGCGTCGGGTTCGGCGGCGGTGGGGTGCCGGGGATGTCGCGGAAGGGATCGCGGGCGACAGGGACCTCCTCGACCCGGAGCAGCCCCCGCCCCGCCAGGCCGTCGAGCCCCGAACGGGACAGCCCCAGCTGATCCAGCAGGTGCCGCACCGGCGCCCGGCCGCCGAGCTCCTCCAGCGCCTCGAGCAGGGCACGCTGCGCCGGGCTCCGGCGGAACAGGGCTTCCCGTTCCGCGAGCGTCGGCAGCGCCTCCGCCAGCACCGCGACCCGCTCGGTGCGCACCGCCGCGTCGGTGTCGGGCGCCTCCACCCGGAGGGTGACGGCGCCCACCCGGACCAGCCGGTTGATCGCCTCCCACACCGGGCGCTTGAGCCCGCGCGCGACCGCCGCCACCGCGGCCTCTCCTCCCTTGCGGTCCAGCCACGCGGTGACCTCGCCCGCCACACCGCCCGGAACCCGGCGGCCGGCCAGCGTCACGATGACCTTCGACTCCCCCCAGAGGGCCGCCGGCAGCATGGCCCGGAGCGTGAGGCCGACGGGCGCGCCATAGTAGCCGGCGATCCAGCGCGCGGTCTCCAGCAGGGCCGGCGGGAGCGCGGGCTCCGGATCGGGGGCGGCGAGGATGTCGCGCGCCCGCTGCGTGGGCGGGGTGTCGCTCAGCGCGGTGACGATCCCGATGAGTTCCCGCTGGCGGACGGGCACCACGACGCGGGCGCCGGGGACCACCCGGTCGGCGAGGCTCTCGGGAACCTGGTAGGTGTAGGGCTGGGCCAGTGGCAGGGGCAGCGCCACCAGCCCATACGCCGGGGTCATCGCCGGGAGAGGCCCAGCCCGGGTCCGGCAGGCAGGCGAACCTGGCCGCCCGTGATGGTGGCGCCGGTGAAGGGATCATTCGCGAGCAGGGCGGCGCCATCGAGGTCCACGATGTCCACCAGCGGCGTGAAGTGCGCCGCCGCGGTGATCGCGATCGAGCTCTCGATCATGCAGCCGACCATCACCATCAGGTGGTGCGCCCGCGCCACCGCGATCATCCGGATTGCCTCGCGCAGGCTGCCACACTTGGCCAGCTTGATGTTGATGCCGTCCACCTTGCCCACCAGGCGGGGAATGTCGGCGGCGACGAGGCAGCTCTCGTCCGCGATCACCGGAATCCGGGATGCCCGCGTCACCTGCGCCAGGCCGTCGAGGTCGTCGGCCGGGAGCGGCTGTTCCAGCACCGTCACCCCGAACTCCTCGAGCACCGGGAGCATCCGGATGGCCTGCCGCGTGTTCCACCCGGTGTTCGCGTCCACCCGGAGCTCCTTGTCGGTGAGCTCGCGAATGGTCTTGAGGATCTCGAGGTCCCGGTCCGTGCCCAGCTTGATCTTCAGGACGGGGTACTCCGACGCCTCTCCAACCTTCTGGCGCAGCTTCTCGACCGTGTCGATGCCGATGGTGAAGGTGGACCGCGGCGCCTGGGCCGGATCAAGGCCCCAGAGCCGGTGCACCGGGATGCCGAGCCGCTTCCCGGCCAGATCATGCAGCGCGGCGGACAGGGCGCAGCGCGCCGCCGGGTTGAGCCGCAGCAGCTTCTCCCACCGCCGCTCGGTGTCCTCGATGTGCAGGGGATCCGCGGGCAGGTACTCGGCATAGTTCGTGAGCGCCGCGAGCACCGTCTCGGTGGACTCGCCGTAGATGCGGGCCGGCGCCGCCTCACCCCAGCCCTCCACCCCGTCTCCATCCACCAGCCGCACCATGACCGTGCGGTAGTCGCTCTGGCCCCCGCGGGCGATGATGAACGGATGCCGGGTCCGGAGCTGGAGGATCTCGGTTTCCATGCGGAGGGGGGACGCCATCGGTGCGGCTCCGGGGTGGGAGAATGGGCTGTGAATCTACCCGCCTCTGCGGCCGCGGTGTAGCGGCGGCGGGCTTCCCTAGAGCAGGGCGCCGATGGTGGCCGCCACCCCTTCGGCCGTGCGCTCGGGGATGTAGCCCCCCTCGAGGAGCCCCACGATCGGTGTCCGGGGGAGTCGCTCCCGCAGCCGGTAGGTGATGGCAGCGAAGTCCCCGGCCTCCAGGGTGAAGCCACCCAGCGGGTCGCCGGTCATGGCATCGTACCCGGCGGAGAGCAGCACCAGGTCCGGGGTCCACCCCTCCGTGGCCGCCACGATCGCCGCCCACAGATCCCCGACATACCGCTCGGCGGGGGCTCCGGGACCGCGCGGAACGTTGAAGACATTCCCCACCCCACGCTCCTCCGCCATGCCGGTGCCCGGGTACCAGGGATGCTGGTGCAGGGACACGTAGCGCACCGTCGGATCGGCCTCCACCAGCGCCTGGGTGCCGTTGCCGTGGTGCACGTCCCAGTCCACGATCAGGACCTGCTCCCGGCCGAAACGCTGCGCCCGGCGGGCGGCGACCATCACGTTGTTCACCAGGCAGAACCCCATCGCCCGCTGCGCCAGCGCGTGATGCCCGGGAGGCCGCACCGCCGCGAAGGCGTGCCCGCGTCCCGCGTGCGCATGGTCGACCGCCGCCATGACCGCGCCCGCCGCGCCCAGCACCGCCGGCCAGCTGGCCCCGTTGGTGATGGTATCAACCGAGATGACGCCGCCCCCCCGGGCACTCCACTCCTCGAGGTGACGGAGGTGGGTCTCGGGGTGCACGGCG
Source organism: Gemmatimonadota bacterium (assembly GCA_033763675.1). Lineage (GTDB taxonomy): Bacteria > Gemmatimonadota > Gemmatimonadetes > Gemmatimonadales > GWC2-71-9 > JADJOM01. Next base: position 37,791 of record JANRJZ010000241.1, on the reverse strand, counting down.
AGCAGGTCGAAGCGGCCGCCGGCCCGCACCGCCTCCACCCGCGCCCGGGGGTCCTCGACCAGGCGGTCGAGCACCGCCTGCAGCCGCGCCGGGGTTTCCGGATGACCGGGCCCGGGGTCATGCCGGAGGCAGTCCGGATGCGTGAACACCGGGACCGGATTCATCCCGGCGGCGCCCCCCGCACCAGCTGCCGCAGCGCCTCGACCTCGGCCCGCACCGCCTGCCGCGCCGCGGTCAGTTCCGCCACCCGCCGCTGGTGGTCTCGCCAGAGGAGCCACACCCCCGCGGCAGCCACGAGGCAGAGCAGCCCCCCCGCCGCGGGGACCAGGGACCGGCCCCAGAGCCCGGCGAGGAGCAGCAGAACGCCGTCGAGGAGGAAGAACCCGACGGCGATGATCGTCATGGCCCGCCCGCGCGCGGGAGGGGGAGTGGTCACCGACGCTACCGCACCGGCCGCCGGCGCCGGGGGAGGACGATCAGCGCCGCATTGGGCACCACCCCGTGGTCCCCGAGGCTGCGGTTCTCATCGAAGAGCTCGGCGCCACGGAACTTGACCAGGAAATCGTCGGTCGAGCCAGCGGTGTGGGTCAGGGCCAGCGCCTGCTGCTTGGCGTCCCGCACCGTCGCCGCCGGCGGGAGTGAAAGCGTCACCTGGTCCCAGGCGTCCTGCACCATGATCCGGACCGGCATGCCGCTCATGCAACCTCCCGGGCCGCGGGGAGGGTGGAAAGGAACCGCCCGACCAGCTGGTCGAACAGCAGGGTCGAGGCCCGCACCCTGGTCCCGCCCGGGGCCGGGGCCACGCCGATCGCGATTTCCTCGCCCCCCTGGCCGCGCAGGGTCAGCCAGGCCGGGCCTTCCTTTTCGTGAAAGGCCGCCTGGCTGGGTACCCGCTCCTGGAAGAACCGCTTGGCGCGGGCCAGCACGTCGGGGCCGCTCAGGGCCGTCACCGTCTCGTGAGTCATCGGTCGGGTCGGGGTCAGGGGATCCGCAGGATGGCGATACCGGTCGGCTGGGCCGGCACGGGCACGGTCGCCACGGTCTTCCGGGTGGTCAGGTCGAACATGTCCACGGCCCCGGGATCGGCGCCGATGGACTCCTGGCTGATGAAGGCGTAGCGGCCGTCGGGAGACCAGGCCACGCCATGCACGATCTTCTTGGTGGTCGGCACCCGGACCACCTCGGCCAGGCTCCGTGCGTCCAGCAGGCTGAAGCTCTGCGCCTTCTTGTTGGTCACGATGAGCCACTGCCCATCCGGCGACGGCTCGATATTGTAGGCCCCGGTTCCCACCGGGATCTCCTTGACCTTCGTGAAGCTGGCCGCGTCCCAGACCTGGACCGAGTTGCCGTGGTTGCAGGCGGCGTAGAGGGTCCGGTCGTCCGGCGAGACCGTGACGAACGTCGGCGCGCAACTGTCGTCCGCCTTGGCCGGCGCCGGGGCGGACGCCGGCGGGGGGGCGTGGCTCCCGGCGCCGTGATCCATGGTGGACATGGCGTTCATGTCATGCCCAGCGCCGGTGGAACCCCGCCGGGTAATCCGGAGCGTCGCGACTTCGATCTCCAGCAACTCGTCGCTGTTCATGCAGGAAATGTAGACCCGGGTCCCCGCGTGGTTCGACTTGACCCCATGCGGCATGTCGCAGGCCGGCAGGTGCGTGATCGTGCTCATCGTGGGCGTGTGCACTACCGAGACCACGTTCACCCGCGGATGGTCCCCGTGAAAGTCGGAGTTGGCCACGAACGCCAGCTCTCCGTCGGGCGTGAGGCCAATCGTGGTGGGGAACATCTCCAGCGGCGCGCGGCCCGCGAGGGTGTCGTTGCCGGCGTCCATCTTCCACAGGGTGCCGTACGGCGTCCCGTGCGCGATGGACATGTAGTAGTAGCGGTTGTCCGGTGAGACGGCGAGGTTGTGCGGGCCGTCGATGTCCGCCGGCATGATGCCCACCGGCACCACCCGGTCCTGCGTCAGGGTGCCCGCACCCGGCCTGAGCCAGGTGACAATGTCCCCCGACTCGCTGACCACGCCGACCCGGTACCCCTGACCCGCCAGCGCCACGGGCGCCGTGAGCCCCGCGAGCACGATGATCCACCGCCACGACCGCATGAAGACTCCTCCGCTATGCCTGGGATCCGCCGGGGGAAGATAGCCGCGCCGAGCCCGCTGCGGCACGGGCCATGACCGTGGCCTGGAAGGCGGGCCGCCGGCGGCGGAAGAGGTCCAGCACCCCCGGGGGCCGCCGCACCAGGAGGACCAGGTCCCCCGGCGGCGGCTCGTTCACCCCCTCGATGACCAGCAGCGCCGGCAGGTGCGAGCCGGCGGGAAGGTCGGCGGCATACGCTACCCCATGCCATCCGAATCCGATCCGCTCCGGGATGCCCCGGACCGGACAGTCGAGGAAGTAATCGTCGTCCAGCCGGTACACCCCCGGCGCCACCCGCTCCGCCGAGAGCGGAAAGTCGGGATCGAACGGCTCCCCCTCCCCGCGGGCGAAGTTCTGTTCCGCGGCCCAATCGAAGGCCTCGAGGTCCGGCACCCGGGCGCGCCACTCGAGGTGATGCCGCAGTTCGTGGGCGAGGGTCTCCCACGTCTCCTCCCGCCAGTCGAACTCCTCCTGCAGGGCGGCCAGCGCCTTGAAGGAGCCGTGATAGAGCACCACGCGGCTCCGGATCTGGCCCTCCGACTCCCCCGCGGCCGGCACGGGGATACACTCCCCCAGCGTGTAGATCTCCGCCCGCACCGGGTGTGGGAGCACCTTCGGGGATACTTCGATGCCGGCCACGCCCTCAAGGAACTCGGCCGGTACCTCCAGCGCCAGGTGCCGGACCAGCGCCTCGAAATCGCTGTAGCGCATCCCGGCTCAGACCGCGCGGAGCGCCTGCGCGATGTCCGCCACGATGTCCTCGTAGTGCTCCACCCCCACCGAGAGCCGGACCAGGCCGGCGGTGATCCCGAACCGCTCCTTCGCCTCTGCCGGGACATCGGCGTGCGTCATGCTGCAGGGGTGCTCCGCCAGCGACTCGGTGCCGCCGAGACTGACGGCCAGCTTCACCAGCCGGAGGCTGTTGAGGAACCGGAAGGCGCCGGCCTCGCCATCCTCCACCTCGAAGGCGATCAGCGACCCCGGCGCGGTGCACTGCCGCCGGTAGACCTCATACAGGGGGTGATCCGGCTCCAGGTGCCCGAGGTAGTGGACCTTCCGGACCCGCGGGTGATCGCGCAGGAAGTCGGCGACGTAGCGCGCGTTCTTCATGGACGCCGTCATGCGCATCTTGAGCGTCTCGAGGCTCCGGAGCAGCAGCCACCCGGTCCAGGGGCTCGCCATGGTGCCCAGGAAGGTGCGCAGCGCGCGGACCGGCGCCAGCGCCTCGCGCGAGCCCAGGACGGCCCCCGCGATCAGGTCGCTGTGTCCGCCAAGGAATTTGGTGGCGGAATACGCCACCAGGTCCGCCCCGTGCTTGAGCGGCTGCTGCCAGAGCGGGCCGAGGAAGGTGTTGTCCACCACGACCATGGGACGGCGGCCGTGACGCGCCAGGCGCTGGGCCAGGTCCGCGACCCCACGGATGTCCACCAGGGCGTTGGTCGGGTTCGCCGGCGTCTCGACCAGGATGGCGGCCACCGGACGGTCTCCCACGGCTCGCACCAGGTCGGGCTCGACCCGACTGATGGGCACCCCCGCGGTGAAGCCTATGGCCTGGATTCCGTACTGCAGGAAAAAATGATGCAGCAGGTGGTCCGAGCCGCCGTACACCGGGGTGCTGTAGAGGATGGCGTCGCCGGGCCGGGCGTAGGCGAGCAGGGTGGTGGCGATGGCCGCCATCCCGCTCTCGAAGGAGGCGCACGCCTCCGCCTCGTCCCACAGCGTGAGGCGGTCCTCCAGCACTTCGAGGTCGGGGTTGTTCAGCCGGCTGTAGATCAGCCCCGTGGCTTCTCCCGCCTCCCGTTCCCGGAGCCCGTACGCCACCTCGAAGAAGGCCTTGCCCTCCTCGGCGCTCTCGAAAACGAAGGTGGACGTCTGGAAGATCGGGCACTTGATGGCGCCCTCCGAGAGCCGCGGATCGTAGCCGTAGCTCATCATGAGGCTCTCCGGCCGCAACTTCCGGCCGTCGAGGGTGGTGCCGTGGGTATCGGGGGAGCGGCGGGTGGACACGGAAACTCCAGTGAGGTTGGGCGACGAGCCGAAGGGTCAACCCAACGCTCCGGTGGGTCAAGTGCGACCCCCGCCCTCCCGCATCACGTGGTGCGGGTCAGGGCTCGTAGCGCAGGACCTGGAGCCCCCCTGCCCCGGCCCCGACCTGCGCCGTGGACAGGAGGCGCCGGCCACCCAGGTCAAACAGGTCCACCGCCCCGGCCTCGGCCGCCTTGCCCTCGCAGGTCACCAGGGCATAGCGCCCGTCGGGGGTGATCTGCACTCCGCTTGGCACCGTATGGCTGGTCCGGAGCTGGGCCACTTCCTTCCCCGAGACCAGGTCGATCAGCGACAGCGCCTGCGCCCCCTTGAGCGTGGCCACGAGCGTCTGCCCGTCGGCGCTGACCGCCAGGTTGTACGGCGTCGCCCCGGTCGCGATCCGGCGCAGGACGCTGAGACTCGCCGCGTCCACTTCCAGCACCTCGCTGTGGCGATTGCAGGCGACATAGAGTCGCCGGCCATCGGCCGTGGGCTGGACCCAGGTCGGCGCGCAGCTGGCGCCGCCCGCGGCGGGCCCATCGTGAGACATGTGCCCCTGGTGCCGATCCAGTTCGCCGGGTTGCATGGCACGATTGGTCTGCAGCACCCGTTCCGCCCCGGGCTTCACCACCAGCACCCGCGTGATGCCATAGCTCCCCGGGTCCAGCTCGACGACCTTGTCGTCCATCATGCAGGTCATCCAGGCCCGGCTGCCGTCGGCTGCCACGCGCATGCCGTGGGGCATGAGGCAGGTGGGGATCCGGGCCACCTCCTGCATGGCGGGGGTATACACCACCGACACCGAGGATGGCACCATGTCGCCGTAGAGATTGAAGTTCGCCACCCAGGCGAATTCCCCGTCAGGCGAGAAGCTGATCGTCGCGGGAAAGCGGGAAAGCACCGCCGTCCCCACCAGGCTGTCCGTGGTGGTTTCGAATTTCCAGAGCGTGCCGTTCGGCGTGCCGTGCGCCACGCTGGTGTACCAGTAGCGGCCGTCAGGGGAGATGTTGAGGTTGTGCGGCCCGTCGTTCTCCGACGGGCGGGGATCGACCTTGATGACCTTCTCGACCGTGGCCCCCTCGGGGCCGAAGTGCACCCGGCTCACGAGGTCCACCGCCTCGGAGGCGACGTACACGGTCAGGCGGGGGGACGGGGGGGCCCCGACCTGCAACTGCCCCAGGATCATCAGTGCGCGCAGCATGGTTCCCTTCCGTGAGTCACGCCCCTCGGCCCAGCCGCCGAGCCGCCGAGCCGCCGAATTACGGGATCAGCGGGCCCTGTTCGTCCAGCTTCACCACCCAGAGGCCGCTGTGCATGTCGGAGACGAAGATGTTTCCCTTGTAGGGCTGGGGCCCCCACGCCATCGGCGAGTTGGGCGTGAATCCTTTGTCGTTGGCGGTGTGGAAGTACCCGATCTGCCGCCCCTGCCGGTAGAGATCGCCCCGCAGGTCGCCGGAGATGTCCACGATCCGGAGTCCGCCCTGGTAATAGGCGATGTACAGCTTGCCGCCCTCGGCCCACATGTTGTGGGCCCCCGCCTCCGGCACCTCGAACTTTCCTACCTCGACCGGATGCCCGATGTCGCTCAGGTCCACCACGTGGACATAGCCGCGGGGCCCGTTGATGCACTGCGGGCAGCCGAAGATCTCGTCGCCGATGAAGAGGTAGTTCCGGTCGCGCCACACGTTGTGCGTATTGCCGATCGGGTAGGCGAACTTCGATACGAACACCGGCTTCTCCGCCGTGCCGCCCCGCTTGAGCCCGCCCACGTCCAGGATCTGCACCCCGTCGTTCCAGTAGGAGAGGTACATGATGCCGTCCTGGACCCAGACGTCGTGCAGGTAGCGGTTGTTGGGATCCCCCGTCTCCCAGCGGCCGGCGTGCTTCGGCGCCTTGGGATCGGACAGGTCGATGATGTGAAGCGCCCCGGTGCCGTCGTTGGTCACGTACACCACATGCTGGTAGAACCAGGTGTTGTGAATGCCGGCGGTGAGGCTGTCGGTGAATTCCGAGAGGATCTTCGGATGGGCGGGATCGGCCACGTCCAGGACCACCAGGCCGTTCTTCCGGTCCGCCGCGCCCTCCCGGGTCAGCACCCCGATGGTGCCCGCCTCGTTCACCAGCACGTCATTGATCACCCGCGCGTTCACCATCACGGAGTCGGTCAGGACCGGCTTGGCGGGATCGGTGACGTCGTAGACAAAGACCACGTTGCCGGTGACGTTGGGGCGCACTCCGGCGGCGTGGGTGCCCACGTAGGCGTAGTCCCGTCCGTTCTTGCCCCAGACATGGACCTCACTGGTGGAATGGTCGGTCTGGAGGCCCCGGCCCACCAGCTTGACCGGCCGCCCCACCGCGCGGGGCTCGGCCTGGATGGTGACCCGGGCCGAGCGCTGGCCTACCGTCGCGATGACGGTGTAGAGCCCCGCCTCCTCCGCGACGAAGGCGCCGTCGGCCCAGACCCGGGCGCCGAGATCATCCCCCGTTTGCACCCCGCTCACGGTCCAGACCGGCACCACGCCGGGCACCGGACGGCCCTGGGCGTTGAGCGCTTCCACCGTGAGCCGGACCACGTCCCCGGTCCGGGTCCGCTCCGGGCTCCCGCCCACCCGAAGCTGCGCAATGGGATTCGGCACCACCGTCAGGCGGCGGGTGGCGCTGACCGTACCGGCCTTCACCGTGAGGGTCGCGGTCCCGGCCGTCACACCCGTCACCTGCCCGAACCGGTCCACCGTCGCGATCCGCGGCCGGTCGGTGCTCCAGGACAGCACGGCATCCTCGCTCTCCCGGCCCTAGCGGACCAGCGCCCGGGCACCAAAGCGCAGGGTGGTCCCGGCGTACAGGATGCCGTCCGGCGGCCGGATCTCCACGCTGGTCACCGGCAGGTCGGTCACCACCAGCGGCACCGTGGCACTGACCATGGTGGCACGGGTACCGGGCGCCCCGGGCCTGATGACGAAGGCGCGCAGCTCCGAGCGCCCCGGCTTGGTCGCGCTCAGCCGGTCTGATCCCACGAGGACCGCCTCCCGGCCGCCGACATTGAAGAGGATGCGCGCCCCGGCGACCGGTTGGCCCGCGGCGTCCAGCGCGACGGCGGACAGCGGCAGCGTGTCGCCAATGGTGATCCGGATGGAGTCACCGGCCACCCGCACGCTTGCCACCCGGAGGGCCGCGCGCTGGGCGGGGGAGAGTGCGGTGGTGTCGAAGGGGGAGGGCTGCTGGGCGGCGAGCGGGGCGGCGGCCGCGATGAGCAGCCCCCAGGCGAGCGGCAGGCGCATCAGAAGACTCCTGGAGGGAGAGTGATCTGCGGGTGATACGCCCCGGTCGAGGCAAAGTTTCAGACTGGGACGGGATCGGCCAGGGGGGTCCGGTGCTACCCGCCCGACCGCGGAGCGGTCGCTAGGCCAGGCGCTCCCGGATCCAGGCGAGGAGCTGGTCTTCGTGCACGCGAACCTGGGTCATGGGATCACGCTCCCGCACGGTCACCGTGCCGTCGGTGAGTGTCTGGCCATCCACGGTGCAGCAGTACGGCGTCCCCGCCTCGTCCATCCGGCGGTAGCGCCGGCCGATGGCCCCGCTGTCGTCATAGAAGCAGGGGAAGCTCCGCTTGAGGTCGTGGTAGATCCGCTCCGCCCGTTCCGGCATCCCATCCTTCTTCACCAGCGGCAGGACCGCGGCCTTGATCGGCGCGACGCCCGGGTGGAAGCCGAGCACTACGCGCGCCTCGCCCTCGACCTCCTCCTCCCGGTAGGCATCCACCAGCAGGGTCAGGGTCACCCGGTCGGCACCGGCGGAGGTCTCGACGATGTACGGCAGGTACCGCTCGTTGGCCGCCTGGTCGAAGTACTCGAGCTTCTTCCCGGAATACTCCTGGTGCCGGCCCAGGTCGTAATCACTCCGGTTGTGGATGCCCTCGATCTCGTTCCAGCCGAAGGGGAATTCGTACTCGATGTCGTAGGCGGCCTTGGCGTAGTGCGCCAGCTCGCCGGGGCCGTGCGGGTGCCAGCGCAGCTTCGCGGGCGTGAGGCCCAGGGCATGGTGCCACGCCATGCGCCACTCTCGCCAGCGCTCGAACCACTCCTCGTCCGTCCCCGGCTTCACGAAGAACTGCATCTCCATCTGCTCGAATTCGCGGGTCCGGAAGATGAAGTTGCCGGGGGTGATCTCGTTGCGGAACGCCTTGCCGATCTGGGCGATGCCGAACGGCACCCGCTGCCGCGAGGCGTTGAGCACGTTCTGGTAGTTGACGTAGATCCCCTGGGCGGTCTCGGGGCGCAGGTAGATCACGGCCGCCTGCTCCTCCACCGGGCCCATGAAGGTCTTGAACATCAGGTTGAACATCCGGGGCTCGGTCAGCTCGCAGGTGCTGTGCTCGCCCGGCTTCTTGCTGGGTTTCTGCGGGCACTGCGCGTCCTGGATCTTGTCGGCACGGAAGCGGGCCTTGCAGGTCTTGCAGTCCACGAGGGGATCGGTGAAGCCCGCGACGTGGCCGCTGGCCTCCCAGACCCGGGGGTGCATCAGGATGGCGGCGTCCAGGCCCTCGATGTCGTCCCGGGCATGTACCATGGCGCGCCACCAGCGGTCCTTGACGTTCTTCTTGAGCTCGACCCCGAGCGGCCCGTAGTCCCAGACCGACCCCAGCCCGCCGTAGACCTCGGAGGACTGAAAGACAAAGCCGCGTCGCTTGCAGAGCGACACCAGTTTTTCCATCAGGGTGAGATCGGCCATGACCGTGCGGGGTGAGGGAACCGTGGTGCCTTCGGGGGGCGGAAACCTAGACCGCCATGGGGGGTGGAGCAAGCTGGCGGGTGGCCGGTCCGGCGCCACGGGACCCTGGCCGTATTTCAGTCGCCGCCTCCGGCTGGGGCGTTCGTGCCCCGGCCCTGGTCTTGCCTCTGGATCAGGGAGGCTGAGAGGGACGGGCACCCGGCGACGTCTGGGAGTGCGGGGAGGGGCCCCCTCAATATTCCCTTGTCGTGACGGGACAAGGGAAGTATGGTGGAGCGAGCCCCAAGCTGGGGGAACAGCCCCGAATTGGCTCGCCTTGCTACAGCACCCCAATGCTTTGGGCGCCAATGGTTTGAGCGTAGCGCGCTGTACAAGAACTAGCCGCTCCGTTGCATGACGTGACCGGGCTCACCGTCTGGCCGGTCCCAGGCACGGAGGTTGGGGGTCGGCAACACCGGCAGCCCCCGAACACGCTGGGCCGCCAGTGCGGCCCAGGATCGGTCAGCCGGTACCGAGGAGCAGCGTCGAAATGCTTGCAGATTGCCCTACTCGCACGTACCCCGGGTGCCCCCCGGTTGCTCGCGCCTCCGCCGGCTTCACGCTGGTGGAGGTGATGCTGACCATCATCATCATCGGGATCGTGGCGGCGATCGGCCTGCCCCGGATCGATTTCGAAGGGGCGAAGGTCAATTCGGCCATGCGGACGGTGGCGCTGACCTTTGCCCATGCCCAGCGCACCGCGGTCAGCCTCCAGATGGACATCTGGGTGGCGGTGGACACCACCGAGGGCTCGCTCAGGCTGCATGAGGACCGGAACAACGACGGCGTCATCCAGAACACCGAGCGGGTGAGCCACTCCTCGATGGACGAGGGGGTCAAGTTCGGCTCCAGCGGGGCCCCTGCGCTCGGCTTCGGGGGGGCCTACGCCAGTTTCACCCGGACCCAGGGCGGGCTGCCGGCGATCGTGTTTCACCGCGACGGCACGGCCAACGAATCGGGCGGGCTCTACCTGACGACGTACAAGGCCTTCGCCCAGAACCAGGCCGGCACCCCGGGGGCGGCCTACAAGACCCGGGCGGTGGCGATCGACCAGGCCACCGGACGGGCCTACTGGTGGACGTATGCGAACGGCACCTGGGTGAGCGGAAAGTGAGGCGGGCTGTGCGGCACTCGACCGATCGACGCGGCTTCACGCTGATCGAGGTCCTGATCGCGATGGTGATCCTCACCGTCGTGATGGCGGGACTGGGGCGCTTCGTCGCCACCTTCATGCACGGGGTCCGCACCACCACGGCGCGCACCATGGCCACCGAGGTGGCCCGGGCGCGGCTCCAGCTGGTGGCCAACGATCCCCGCTACACCACCCTGGTATCCCTGTTCGGCTCCGGCGCCGGGGCCGACACCGTGGGGCAGCCCGGCTTCCCGGCCATGCGACGCCGCACTTTCCTGAACCGGGACCAGACCGGCACGCCGGCGCGGGACATCACCACCATCACGGTGCGGGTGACTGACCCGACCCTGCCCGGTGACACCATCAGCCTCACCACCCAGGTGGCCCGCCCATGACCCGCCCCGCCGTGCGCCTCGGTCGAGCCGGCTTCTCGCTGCTCGAGGTCATGATCTCGCTGATCGTGCTCTCGCTGGTCATGGGGAGCGCGGTGGCGCTGCTGCGGTCCCAGACCCGGGGCTTCGCGCTCGGCGCCGACCGGACCGACATGTACCAGAACGGCCGCTACATCGTGACCACGCTCGAGCGCATGGTCCGGACCGTGGGGGCCGGGGTGGCCGGGACCCAGCCGATGATCGTCTACGGCGACAATGCCACCTTCGCCTTCAACGCCGACTACGCCGAGAGCGATACCAGCGACATGCGCTGGGCAGTGTACTTCAATCCCGACGCCGACAGCCTCGGCGCGATCTCCTGGGACTCGGCCAACGCGACGATCATCCCCAACAGTTCCCCGACCTACACGTATCCGACCAAGAACTACCGCCTGGCGAACGGTACCCGCAGCACCGCCGAGACGATCATCCTTTTCTTCACGCCGGATGGCTCCACCACCCGGAGTGACGACTACCTGCTGAACCTGCGGCTCAATGCCCTTCCGGCCACCACGGTGGCGCGGAACATCCTGCCCGACTCTTTGGGGCGGCCGTTCTTCGAGTACCTGCGGGTCAGCGCCGGCAATCTCGTCACCGTGCCCAGCGCCAGCCTGCCGCTCAAGCGCCGCGAGCTCGTCACCGGCATCACCCAGGCCGACTCGATTGCCTATCAGCTGCCGGACAGCGTCCGGGCGATCCGACTCAACTTCCGGGTCACCAACGGGAAGACCGGCGCCGAGGAACGGCGGTGGGCGGTCTCCACCGTGGTCCGGGTGCCCAACAACGGCCTGCCGCAGCCGATTGTCTGCGGCCGCACCCCGCTGGCCCCGGCCACGTTCAACGCCGTCCCCGACACCATCCCGGGGAGCGGCCTGGTGACCCTCGACTGGACGCCCTCGCCAGACCAGACGGCCGGCGAGAACGACGTGCGCCTGTACCTCGTCTTCCGGCGGCTCGACACCATTCCCGCGGTGGACTGGGAGCTGATGGCGAATGTCCGGGCGGACACCACGACGCTCTACAACTTCCCGATCACCTCGAACACCTCCGGCCAGGAGTATGAGTTCGCGGTGGCGTCCCAGGATTGTACGCCGAACGTCTCGTCCCTGCTGGTGGACGACGCCGTCGCGCCATGACCGTCAGGATTCCGCGTCCCCGTATGGAGGCCCGCATGCCCCGCTCCCTGCCCCCCTGCACCCGCGATGAACGCGGGGTGGCGCTCATCATGACCCTGCTCCTCGCCTTCCTGGTGGCGGCGATCGCGATCGGGGCCATCATGATGTCCGGCAACAACGTGCTGGTGAGCCGCTACCACGCCCGTGAGGCGGGGCTGCAGTCCGCCGCCGACGCCGGCCTTGAGATCGGGCGCGATTCGCTCAACCGGAACCCGGGGATGCTGCCCGCGACCGGCGACACGGTCCTGGCCCTCAACCAGCCGGTGCGGGACGCCCAGAACCAGATCATCCCGGGCTACACCCGCTCCATCTACGCCGGCCGGACCGGCGGACGCACCGGGGGCCTGGGCAGCGCCGGGCAGTACGGGCTGAACCTGGCCTCGGTGGTCTCGGTGATCTCGGATCCGCGCGGTGCCGTGGCGGCGCGGCGCCTGCTCCTCACTCAGTCCTCCTGGTCCCAGTTCGCCGTGGCGGTCAATTCCTGGACCGGCGGCCCCGTGTACGGCTGCTGGGAGCAGGTTCAGGGGCCGTTCCACTCGAACACGCAGCTGCGGCTGCAGAGTGGCTGCAGCGGCGCCAACCGGGTGCTGTTCACCGGGCCGGTGACGGTGGCCGGCTCCATCGTGAACCCGAATTCGGGCAACTTCCAGCAGGGGACGGTGGTCCCGGCCCAGGCCATTCCGTGGCCCACGGCGGCCCAGTTCGCTCTGATGCGCACGTTCGCGCAGCAGTCGGACGCGGTGAACGGCGACTACGACATCACCCCGACGATCGGCGGCGCCAATACCCGCACGCCAAGCGTGCGGATCGAGTTCATCCCGATTGACCGGAACGGCAACGGCACCTTCGACTGGGACGAAGGCTACATGCGGGTGTGGCAGGCGACGATCACCGGCGTGGCCGCCACGGACACGGTCAATCGGAACTACGTCGGCGCCCGGCGGGCCGGGACCCGGCCGGTGACCGTCTCCACGCCGGCGGGCTGGGCCGGCTTCAACTCCGTCAATAACCCCAACGTCTTTTCCTCGAACTGCGGCGCGGTCCGGACTCCCGGGGCCGGCGGCCCGCGATTCCGGACGGCGCGCTCGCTCTTCCTGATGGTTGACGATTCGCTCGTGCAGTCATCGAACAATGCCGCCGACACCGTGCGGGCCGCCTTCGCCGGCACCAAGTACGCGAGCAAGGCCTGTTACCTCGGCGGCGACCCGCGGCTCTTCGGCACGGGCAACGCGGCCCTGGACACGCTCACCCCCACCCCGGCGTTCATGGTGGCGAATTCCCCCGTCGGCACCCCGGTCTTCGGCCAGTGGATCACCAAGCGGGTGGCCCCCACCGGGGCCATCGTGGGCAAGCGCCCCGGGGACAACAGCTACCTGATTCCCCTGGGCAACAACCCGAATTTCAAGGGCGTGATCTACGTCAACGGCAGCGTGGTGGTGAGCGGCCGCCTGCGGGGCCGGGTGAGCATCGTGTCCACCGGCACCATCATGCTCGCCGACGACATCACCTACGTCACCACCCCCGGCACCCAGTGCAACGACCAGGGCGACATCCTCGGCCTCCTCACGGCGGACTCGGTGCTGATCGCGGACAACAGCATCCAGCGCCCGTGGCGGGTGCAGACGAGCGCCGGCGCCACGACCTGGCAGGGGCTGTTCGACGACACGCCCTCGAGCGAGAACTACCACGCCTTCGTCTTTGCCATCAAGGACTGGGGCGCGGAGAATTACAGCCCCGGCTGGACGGAAGGCTTCATCGCCGGCGAGAATGCGCCCTCGGCGTCGGGCGGGTTCGTCCGGGTGACCGGCGGGCTCATCCAGGGCTTCGTGCGGGTGGCCACGTATAACGGCAACGCCGGCTGGCAGGAGGCCCACGTCTACGACGTCTGCGGCTCCAGCGCCCCGCCGCCGTACTTCCCCACCACCGGCCGCTACAGCAAGAGCCGCTATTACGAGCTCGATCCGGTGTGGCTCAACACCATGCCGATGGACACCCTCTTCGTCCGGCTGCAGGCGCAGTAGGCAGGACAGCAGGACGGCAGGACGGCAGGACGGCAGGACGGCAGGACGGCAGGACGACAAACGCACGGGGTGGGTTCCGGTTTCGGAGCCCACCCCGCCGCGTTCCACCAATCGCCCAATCGCCCAACCGCCCTACCCCCGCCGCCGCACCACCTCCCGCACGATCAGCTCGCCGTGCCCCCGCGCGTTCTCGATGAACAGCCGGTTGGCGTCCTTGCCGCTCGCGATCACCCCCGCCAGGAAGCAGCCCGGGACCGGGGTCATCATCGTGGCCTCATCGTGCGTGGCCACGCCCGTCTCCTGATCCACCGGGACGCCGAGGCGCGACAGGAGCGTGGTGTCGGCGTGGTAGCCGGTCATGGCGAGCACCGCGTCCACAGGGAGGCTGAACCGCCGGCCGTCTGGCAGCGATTCCACCCGAACCTCGCTTGGGGTGATGCCAACGACGCGGCAGCGCCACCAGGCCTTGATGCTCCCTTCCTTGACGCGGTTCGTGATGTCCGGCAAGACCCACGGTTTCACCACCCGATCGAACCCCTCCTCGATATGCACCAGCGCCACCCGGGCCCCTGCCCGCCAGCACTCGAGCGCGGCGTCCACCGCGCTGTTCCCCGCCCCGATGACGATCACGTCCTGGTGCCAGTGCCGGTGCCCTTCGATGAAGTAGTGCGAGACGTGCGGCAGGTCCTCCCCCGGAACGCCAAGCAGGTTGGGCCAGTCGTAGTAGCCGGTAGCGAACGCCACGTTGGCGGCATGGTAGACGGCCTGCTCGTGCCGCCGGCGCACCTGCACCGCGAACCCGCCCGCCGGGAGCGCGTCCACGGCGCTGACTTCCTCGCCTGGCCTGGCATCGAGCCCGAAGTGCTCCGTCACCCGGCGGTAGTAGAGCAGCCCGTCCCGCCGGGTGGGCTTCTCCTGGGCAGTAATGAACGGCACCCCGCCGATCTCGATCTTCTCCGGCGTGGAGAAGAAGGTCATGCCGAGGGGATAGCGCTCGATGGTGGACACCACGGTGCGGCGGTCGAGCAGGATGCAGGGGACGCCCGCCTGCCGGGCGGCCACGCCGACCGCGAGCCCGCACGGGCCCGCGCCGATCACCAGCAGCTCGGTGGCTTCAGGCATCGGGGCCGGTCGCAGGCGGACTCAGGAGACGCCGATGATCTGGTCGCGGCGGGTGCCCACGCTGACGAACCGGATCGGCGCCCCGGAGAGGTCCTGCAGCCGGTCCAGGTACGCCCGGGCCTCCGGCGGGAGGTCCGCCAGCTTCCGGGCACCGGAGGTCGGCTTGCGCCACCCCGGGAGGACTTCGTAGCGGGGCGTCACCCGTTCCAGGGTCCGGATGTCGGAGGGCATCTCCTGGCAGGGATCGCCGTCCAGCGCGTAGTCGGTGCCCACCGGGATCTCGGCGAAGGTGTCCAGCACGTCCAGCTTGGTCACCGCGAGCCCGGTGAGGCCGTTGATCCGCACCGAGTAGCGCACCACCGTGGCGTCGAACCAGCCGCAGCGGCGGGGCCGGCCGGTGGTGGCGCCGAACTCCCCGCCCAGCTTGCGCAGTTCCTCCTCGACCCCCGGCTCCGCCTGGGTGGGCAGCGGCCCATTGCCCACCCGGGTGGTGTAGGCCTTCACCACGCCCAGCACCTCGTCGATCGCGGTGGGCCCCACCCCGGCGCCGATCGCGGCGCCGCCGGCGGTGGTGTTGGAGGACGTCACGAAGGGGTAGGTCCCGTGGTCCACGTCCAGCAGGGCGCCCTGCGCCCCCTCGAGCAGCACGCGCCGGCCCTCCTTGAGCGCCTTGTACACGATGCACCCGGCATCGCCGGCCATCGGGAGCAGCCGGGGAGCCAGCCGCTCCAGCAGGTCGTGATGCTCCCGCTCGGAGGCCAGTTCGCTGCTCCCCATCATGGCCAGGAGCTGGTTGGCCCGCGCCACCCGCTCGGAGAGCAGGGCCTTGGCGGACTCGAGGTGCCGCAGGTCCCCGACCCGCACCCCGCGCCGCCCGATCTTGTCCTCGTAGGCCGGCCCGATCCCCCGCCCCGTGGTGCCGATGTTCTGGCTCTTCTCGTGGGCCTTGTCCAGCAGCTTGTGGTAGGGGAGCACCAGGTGGGCCCGGTCGGAGAGCACGATCCGGCCCCGGGTGCTGACCCCCTTGGCCGTCAGCGCGTCCAGCTCGGTGAAGAAGGTCTCGGGATCCAGCACCACGCCGTTGCCCACGATACAAGTGGTCCGGTCATGCAGGATGCCGGACGGGATCTGGTGCAGGATGAACTGCGCTTCCCCGATCCAGACGGTGTGGCCGGCATTGGCGCCGCCCTGGTAGCGGACCACGTAATCGGCCCGTTCGGCCAGCACGTCCACCAGCTTGCCCTTGCCCTCGTCGCCCCACTGGGCCCCGACGACAACGACGCAGTGCGTCTTTGGATTGAACATGGTCTCTCGGCGGCACGGCGGTGCCCCGGCTCGGCCGGAGCCGGTTCCGCCGCCTGGTCAGGTCCGGAAAATGAAAAAGCCCCCTGCGGGGGCTCCGGTGCATCCTCTGGCGAAAGCTAGGCGGGGCGGTTCGAAAGTCAACGCAGCCCGGCCAGGGCGCGGCCGACCCGGACCGCCGTCTCCAGCCCCAGATCCTCCCCGGTATCCTGCGGGGTGTGCAGCCGGCGCAGGTCACTCCAGTCGAGCCGGGAGACGGTCACCGCCGGGCGCCCGCTCCGGGCAAACGGCAGGCTGTCGGTGAGGATGCCGACCGGGAGGCGCCGGACCCTTGGGCCCTCCCCACCCGCACTCAGGCTGGGCCGAAGCGCCTCCGCCAGGGCCAGCCCCCGGCGGTCGTGGGCCACGAGGTAGAGCCGACCCCGGTCGGTGATGGTATCCAGGTTGATGACGTCGCAGGCGGCCGCGTGCCCCGCTCGCTGCAGCGCCCTGGCGCCCACCAGGCCGAATTCCTCCGCCCCGGTGAAGAGATACCCCACCCCCTCCCCCGGCCCCTCCTCCGCGGCGGTGAGGGCGGCAAGGAGCCCGGTCCCGTTGTCCCGGGCACCGACCGTCTGGCCCCGAAGCCGGCCCCGGCTGGCGAGGAGCCCGGCCGCGACCGAGAGCCCCGCCGCCGCCCCCACGGCCCACCCGGGCAGGGCGTCGCCCCGGACCGCCCGCCAGGGCGTCAGCAGGGACAGCGCCAGCGCGGTGGCCAGGAGCGCCCAGACCGCCACCAGCCGGCCCGCCATCGAATGCCCCTGGGCCTTGGTATCCACATGGGCCACGATCCAGCGCCGCACCGGCGCCAGGCCGCGGGTCACGATCAGGTTGGCATCTTCCCGGCGTTCCGCTCCAGGGACCTCCACCCCGGTCCCGATCCCCCAGGCGAGCAACCCCAGGGCCAGGGCCCCGGCGAACCAGACGAGGGGCGCCAGGCCGCCCGGCAGGCCGGCGAGCAGCAGCAGCGGAATCTCGAGCAGCGTGAGCCACCCCAGGCCCGCGCCGAGCAGGGGAAAGGCGTTGAGCACCGCCGGCTGAAAGACGAAGCGCTGCTCCAGGACATCGTACCCGCGGCTGGTCAGGTGCTCGGTGAGGAGGGCACGGGCCCGCTCGGCCCCCGGCGTGCCGGCCTCCCGCGGTTCGGCAATGAGGGCGTGGTACAGCTCCAGCGGGGTCACGCGCTGAGGGCGGCGGAAGTCTCCGGGGCGATGAGGCCCTCTTCGAGCAGGCGGGCGATATGCTGCTCCAGCGTCTGCATCCCGTCCGCCTGGCCCTCCGCCATGAGGCTCCGGAGGCCCGCCACCCGCTCGGGGTCCCGGAGCAGGATCCGGACCTCCGCGTTGGTCACCAGCACCTCCACGGCGGGGATCCGGTGACCCTCGTCCTTCCGGGGGAGCAGCCGCTGGGAGACCATCCCGCGGAGTACCTCCGAGAGCCGGATCCGGCCGATCTCCCGCTCGATGCTGGGGAACATGGCGTGCAGCCGCGCCACCGTGCTCACCACGTCCGGGGTCGGGAGGGTGGAGACCACCATGTGCCCCCGCTCCGCCGCCTTGATGGCGGTGTCGAGCGTCTCGCTGTCGGCGATCTCGCCGATCACGATGACATCCGGATCCTGCCGCAGCGCCGCCTGCAGCCCCACCGCGAAGCTCTCGGTGTCCACGCCAACCTCGCGCTGGGTCACGCTGCACTTCACATCGCGGTGCAGGAACTCGATCGGGTTCTCCACGGTCACGATATGCCGATGCTGGTGCTGGTTGACGTGGTTGAGCATCGCGGCGACGGTACTGCTCTTGCCGCTCCCCGAGACGCCGGTCACCAGCACCAGGCCCTGCTCCAGTTCCGCCAGCCGTCCCACGACCGCAGGGAGATGCAGCTCCTCGATGGTGGGGACGGTGAATGGTATCACCCGCATCACGATCATGAACGACGACCGCTGCCGGAGCACGTTGACCCGGAAGCGACCCACCCCCGGCATCCCCCAGGAGCAGTCGAAGTCCTTGAGCTGGTCGAGCCGGCCGCGATCCTCCTCATTGGAGAGCAGCTTGAGCGCGATGGCGCGGGTCTGGTCGGGGGTAAGCCGTTGCTTGGTGAGCGGCACCAGCTTGCCGTTGATCCGGGCGCGGAACACGTCCCCGGCCTTGATGTGCAGGTCGGAGGCTCCCCGTTCCACGGCGGCCTTGATGATCTTCTCCATGCTGTCACCCCAGGGGGGCGGGCGCACGGCCCGCCCTTACGTGTCCCGGCGGGGGAGGAACCCCATCCGGTCTCGGACCTCGCGCATGGTCTCCGCCGCCAGTCGGCGGGCCTTCCCCGCCCCGGCGGCGAGGAGCTCCACCACCCGGTCGGGGTGGGCCGTCAGTTCCGCGGCCCGCTCCCGGATCGGGGCGAGGGCGGCGGTGACGTGGTCGGCGAGCACCCGCTTGCAGTCGATGCAGCCCCACCCCGCCGACCGGCAATTGTCGGCCACCCGGGTGACGGTCTCCGGGGGCGAAAAGTGCTTGTGCAGGGAGTAGATGTTGCAGACGTCGGGATTGCCCGGATCCTGCCGCCGCAGCCGGGCCGGATCGGTCTTGGCCGGCCGGAGCTTGTTCCAGATCTCCTCGGGCGAATCCAGCAACCCGATGGTGTTC
Organism: Gemmatimonadota bacterium; assembly: GCA_033763675.1. GTDB lineage: Bacteria > Gemmatimonadota > Gemmatimonadetes > Gemmatimonadales > GWC2-71-9 > JADJOM01. The sequence goes on along the minus strand of JANRJZ010000241.1, from coordinate 19,000 downwards.
CCCAGGCTCTTTGACATCTTGGCCTGCCCGTCCAGGCCGATGATCCGCTTGGCCTCGCTCAGCAGCGGCTGCGGCTCCGGAAAGAACTGGGCCCCTCCGGCGAACTCCTGATTCCACTTCCGGCAGATCTCCCGGGTGAGTTCCAGGTGCTGCACCTGGTCCTCCCCGACCGGCACCAGGTCCGCCCGGTAGAGCAGGATGTCGGCCGCCATCAGCACCGGGTAGTTCAGCAGGCCCGCGGGCACGCTCTCATACCGGCTGGACTTATCTTTGAACTGGGTCATCCGCTCCAGTTCGCCGATCGGCGTGACCGTATTGAACAGCCACATCAGCTCGACGTGCTCCGGCACGTGCGATTGCACGAACAGCGTGGCGCGCTCCGGGTCGATTCCGGCCGCGAGCAGCCCCACGGCCATCTCCCACGTGCGCCGCGCAAGCGAACCCGCATCGTACTTGCCGGTGATGGCGTGCTGATCCACGACGCAGATGAGGCAGTCGTAGGTCTGTTGCAGGCGGACCCAGTTCTGCACCGCGCCGAGCCAGTTCCCGATGTGGAGCTCGCCGCTGGGCTGGATACCGGAGAAGATTCGGGGCATCGGGGCAAGCTATCGGGACGGAGAGAGCCACGCAATATGGCGTCGCCCAACGAGTTACTGCATGCCGCCACCACCGCGGCCGAGGCCGCGGGCCGCTTCCTCCGGACGGTGGACCGGCCGTTCGATCCCGCCGGCTGGGTGGCCAAGGGCCGCGCCGACTGGGCCACCGAAGTGGATCGCGAATCGGAACGGATCATCACCGCCCTGCTCACCAGCGCCGTGCCCGGATCCCGCGTGGTCGGCGAGGAGCTGAGCCCGGACGTCAGGACCGACGGGCTGGTCTGGATCGTGGACCCGCTGGATGGCACCACCAACTTCCTGCACGGGTTTCCCGCCTACGCCGTGTCCATCGCCGCGGCCCTCGACGGCGTGCTCCTGGCGGCCGCGGTCCTGCACGTCCCCCTCGATCGCCTCACCACCGCCGTGCGCGGCGGCGGCACCTTCGAGCGGGGCCAGCCGGTCCGGGTCTCGCCGCTGAGCGATCCGGCGCACGCGCTGATCGGCACCGGGTTTCCCTTCCGGGACTTCGATCGCCTGGACGAGTACCTCGCCCAGTTCCGGCGTGTGGCCCTCGGCGCCACCGGGATCCGCCGCCCGGGCTCCGCGGCGATCGACCTGGCGGACGTCGCCGCCGGCCGGTTCGAGGGCTTCTGGGAGCAGCGGCTCTCCGCCTGGGACATTGCCGCGGGGATCCTGCTGGTGCGCGAGGCGGGCGGCCGGGTGACGGACCGCGAGGGGCGAGACCTCGGCGTGGAGCACGGCGAGGTGATCGCCGGCAACCCGCCGATCCACCACTGGCTGCTCGGCGCGGTACGCGGCGGCCGCTGAAGGAGCATCCGATGGCATCGGCACAGACCCTGGACGAATTTCTCTCGGCGGTTGCGGCCGGCACCCCCAGCCCCGGCGGCGGAGCCGCCGCCGCGGTGACGGCGGCCCTGGCCGCCGCCCTGACCGGGATGGTGGGACGCCTGGCGGTGGCGCGGGTGGAGGAGGCGCGCCGCGCGGGGCTGGATCAGCTGGTGCAGGGGGCGGATGCCCTCCGGCACCAGCTATTGGAACTGGCAGCGCGGGACGCCGTCGCCTATGCCGCCGTCCTGGTGGCCCGGCGCTCCCACGAGGGGGGGGAGGCGGCCCGGGAGGTGCAACTGATGGCCGCCTGGCGGGAAGCGACCCGGGTGCCGGCCACGGTCATCCGCCTGACCCGCGAGGTCGCGATGCTGGCCCGCCGGACGGCTCGGGAGGGACCGGCCTCGGCGCAGGGCGACGCCCTGATGGCGGCGCTGCTGGCCGCGGCGGTCGCCGCGGGTTCCCACATCAACCTCCGGCTCAACCTCCAGGCGGCGGGGCGCCCGGAGGACCTGCGGGTGCTGGCGGACCAGTCCGAGATCCTGCTGCGGGACACCCAGCGGGCGGCGGCGGAGGTGCGGCTGCTGGTGGAAGAGAAGCTGACGGGCTCCCGGACCGGCGCCCCGTAGGCTCGGCGCTGGCGCTCCGACCCTACTGCGTCAGGATCCGGGCCCCGTTGGCCGTGATGGCCACGGTGTGCTCGAAATGGGCGGAGAGGCTGCCGTCCGCGGTGACCACGGTCCACTTGTCCGGGAGCGTCCGGGTGCCGTAGTGCCCCGCCGTGATCATCGGCTCGATGGCGATCGTCATCCCTTCCAGCAGGCGGGGGCCCCGCTTGGGCTGGCCGTGGTTCGGCACCTGCGGCTCCTCGTGGAACTGGGTGCCGATGCCATGGCCCACCAGCTCACGGACCACCCCGAACCCCGCCGCCTCCGCCACCTGCTGCACCGCGTGCCCGATGTCGCCGACATGATTCCCGGCCCGGGCCTGTGCGATCCCGGCCGCCAGCGCCTCCCGGGTGACGCGGAGCAGGCGCTGGGCCTCCGGGGAGATCTCCCCCACCCCAACCGTGGTCGCCGAATCGGCGTGCAGGCCATCCAGCAGCACCCCGACGTCGATGCTCACGATGTTCCCCTCCCGGAGCAGGCGCCGGGGGCTGGGGATGCCGTGCACGATCTCCTCGTTGATCGAGGTGCAGAGGGTCTTGGGAAAGCCGTAGAGGCCCTTGAAGGAGGGCTTCGCGCCCGGGAAGCTGCGGATGAACTCCTCGGCCACGCGGTCGAGGTCCTCGGTGGACAGGCCGGGCTTCACGGTGCGCGTCAGCAGCGCCAGCGTCTCCGCGACGATGTGCCCGGCGCGGGCCATCGTGTCGATCTCGCGAGGGGACTTGATCGTGATCATCGGCGGCGGGCGGCGGCCGACCGGCGGGCGGCACGGGGCCGCCGCACGGTCAGCGGCCGAGCAGGCCCTTCACCCGGGCGGCGATCTCGTCCACCGGGCCGAGGGCCTGGATCACCTGCACCCCGCCCCGGGCCCGGAACCACTCCAGCACCGGCGCGGTCTGGTCGCGGTAGGCCCGGAGGCGGGTGGCGACGGCCTTGGGATCGTCGTCGGCCCGGCCCTCGATGGCGCGGCGCTTCTCGATGCGGCCGAGGATCTCCTCGTCGGTGACGTCGAAGAAGAGGATGTGGTCCATCTTCCGACCCAGCTCGGCGAGCAGCCGGGTGACGCCTTCGGCCTGGGGCACGGTCCGCACCACGCCGTCGAAGATGACGCCATTGCGGGCCTCGGGCTTGGCGAGTTCCTCGCGGACGACGCCCATGATGATGTCATCGTTGACCAGCTGCCCCGATTCCATGATCGCCCTGGCCTGCAACCCGACCGGGGTGCCGCGCTTGACGGCGTCCCGCAGCAGGTCACCGGTGGCGAACTTGGGGAGGCCCAGGCGCCCGGCCAGAATGGCCCCCTGCGTGCCCTTGCCGGCACCCGGGGGACCCAGGAGGAGGATGTCCATGGATTCGCTCGCTGTCGTGCTGAGGAGCGAAGCGACAAAGGATCCCTGCTGTGCCCGCAGAGATCCCTCGCTCCGCTCGGGATGACGCCACGGCCGCGCCGCTACGTCACATGAACCGCTGCTGCCGCCCGCGGAACTTGATCCGCCCCGCCTTCATGAAGCTGTCGTACTTGCGCAGCGTCAGGTGCTGCTGGATCTGGGCGATGGTATCGAGCAGTACGCCGACCACGATCAGGACCGACGTCCCGCCGAACTGCTGCTGGAACCCGAGCTGCTGGGTCAGGGTCACCGGGATGATCGCGATCAGGGCCAGGAACAGCGCCCCCGGCAGCGTCACCCGGGCCAGCACATTGTCGATGTAATCCGCGGTGCTCGCGCCCGGCTTCACCCCGGGAATGAACCCACCCTGCTTCTTCAGGTTCTCCGCCAGGTCCACCGAATTGAAGATGATGGAGGTGTAGAAGTAGCTGAACAGGAGGATCAGGACCGCGAAGGTCAGGTCGTAGGGCAGCTCGCCGGGGGTAAAGAAGTCCGCCATCCCCCGCATCCAGGTGTTCTGGGTAAAGCTGGCCAGGGTGCCGGGCACGATGATGATGGTCTGGGCGAAAACGATCGGCATCACGCCAGCGGTGATCAGCCGGATCGGGATGAAGGTCTTCTGCCCCTGGGTCATCCGGCCCCGCCCCATGACCTTGCGCGGGATCTGCACCGGGATGCGCCGGGCGGCCAGGTGCATGGCCGTCACCGCCGCCACCACGGCCGCGAGGATGAGGCCGTACAGGGCGATCTTGCCCAGCGACAGCGCCCCTTCGCGCCAGAAGCCGAGCATCTGCACCAGCCCCGGCCAGAGCCGGTCGAGGATCGAGAAGGTGATGAGCAGGCTCATCCCGTTGCCGATGCCGCGCTCGGTGATCTGCTCACCCAGCCACATGACGAAGATGGCGCCGGTGGTGAGCACCACGACCATCGAGAGCCGGGTCCAGAAGGTGGGCAGCGGCACCGCGCCGGGGATGCTCTCGGTGAACACCGCGAAGGTGTACGCCTGGGCCAGCGCGATGGCCACCGTGGTATACCGGGTCCACTGGGTGATCTTCTTCTTGCCCTCCTCGTCCTTCTGCATCTTGCCGATGGAGGGGACGATGCCGCCCGCCAGCTGAAAGATGATCGAGGCCGAGATGTAGGGCATGATGCCCAGGGCAAACACCGTGGCGCGGGACAGCCCGCCGCCGAGGGTGTCGTACAAGCCGAAGAACCCGGCGGCGGCCGAGTTCCGGATGAAGTCGGTCACCGCCTGGACGTTGACCCCGGGCGCGAAGATGTGCGCGCCGACGCGGTAGATCACCAGCGCCAGGATCGTGAACCCGATCTTCTTCTGAAGCTCCGGGTCCATCCCGAAGCTGGGCCGGGTCGCGGCGGTCATTCGGCGCTGATCTTCCCGCCGGCCTGTTCGATCTTGCCCCGGGCGGCGCCGGAGAGCTTCACTCCGGACACGCTATAGGCGCGGTCCACGGCGCCGGTGCCGAGGAGCTTCACCGGTACGTCCCGCTTGGCGATGAGCCCGGCGGCGAACAGGGTGTCGGGATTGACCTCGGTCGCCAGCAGCTCGCCGAGGTCCTTCAGGTTGACCGGCTGGGCGATCACCTTGAACGGATTGGTGAAGCCGCGCTTGGGGAGGCGCCGGTACATCGGCATCTGCCCGCCCTCGAAGCCCGGGTTCGTCTCGCCGCCCTGGCGGGCCTTGTGGCCCTTGTGGCCCCGGCCGGAGGTCTTGCCCTTCCCCGAGCCCGGGCCGCGCCCCACCCGCATCTTGCCCTTGGTCGACCCGCGGGCCGGCCGGAGGTTCGACAGCGTGATCGTGGTGGTCTTCTCCGCCATTTACTTCTCCTGAGCCGGCGCCACCTCAACGAGGTGGCGCACCTTGAACAGCATTCCGCGCACCGAGGCGTTGTTCGGCACCTCGGACACCGACTGGTGCCGCTTGAGGCCGAGCGCCTGGAGCGTCCGCCGCATCGTCGCCGAATGGCCGATGCCCGAGCGGATCTGCTTCACCCACAGCCGCTTCGCCACCGCCTCGGCCGGGACCTTCGCCGCATGATACGCGGGGCCCTGCCGGCCCACGACTGGATTGCGTCCCATCGGTTACACCTCCTGCGGCGCGCGGTAGGCGATCTGCTCCAGCTCCACGCCCCGCTCCCGTGCCACCTGCCGGGCCGTGACCAGCTGCTGCAGCCCGTTGAGCGTGGCCCGCACCATGTTGTGCGGATTGTTCGAGCCCAGGCTCTTGGTCAGGATGTCGGTGATCCCGGCGCAGGCCAGCACCGAGCGGATCGGCCCGCCCGCGATGACCCCGGTGCCGCTGGCCGCCGGCTTGAGCAGGACCCGCCCGGCGCCGTGCTGGCCGATGACCTCGTGCGGGATGGTGGCGCCGACCCGCGGCAGCTCGACCATCTTGCGCTTGGCGGCGTCCACGGCCTTCCGCACGGCCTCCGAGACCTCGTTGGCCTTGCCAGTCGCGATGCCCACCTTGCCCTTGCCGTCGCCCACCGCCACCAGCGCGTTGAACGAGAACCGCCGGCCGCCCTTCACCACCTTGGCGACGCGGTTGATGGCCACCACGTTTTCGATGAACTCGCTGTGCTCCTGGTCCCGGTCGCCGCGCTTGCCGCGATCGCCACCCCGGCCCCGGCCACCGCCCGGGCCGCCCCGGCCACCACCCTGGCCGCCGCGCCCGCCCCGGCCGCCCCGGCCGCCGCCCCGCGGCTCGCCACCCTGGGGCGCGGTGCCCTCGGCGCCCGTCGTGCCCTGTTCGTCAGCCATGTCTAGAACTCCAGTCCGGCTTCGCGTGCGCCGTCGGCGACGGCCTTCACGCGACCGTGGTAGCGGTAGCCCGCGCGGTCAAAGACGACCTTGGTGATTCCGGCGGCCCGGGCCTTGGCGGCGAGTGCCTTCCCCATTCCCTTGGCCTTGCCGATCTTGCCCGCGCCGTCGGGGGTCACGCCGTCAGACCCGTCGGAGACGCCCAGCAGGCAGACGCCCCGGTCGTCGTCGACCAGCTGGGCGTAGATGTGCTTGATCGAGCGGAACACGGCCAGGCGCGGCCGCTCGGCCGTGCCGGCGACCTTCTTCCGCACCCGCAGATGGCGCCGGGCCCGAAGCTCATGCCGCGTGGACGGCGACTTGACTGCACGCATCGTTACTTGGCTCCTGTCTTGCCGGCCTTCCGGCGGACGGCCTCACCCTGGTAGCGCACACCCTTGCCCTTGTAGGGCTCGGGCTTCCGGAGACTGCGGATCTCGGCGGCCACCTGGCCCACCAGCTCCTTGTCCGGCCCTTCGATCTTCACCACGGTGTTGTTGTCCACCGTGAACTTGATGCCCGCCGGCGTGGGGTACATCACCGGGTGGGAGAAGCCCAGGGCCAGCTGCAGTCCGGCCGGCTTGGCCTCGGCCTTGTAGCCGACGCCCTGGATCTCCAGCGTCTTGAGGAAGCCCCGCGCCACCCCGTCCACCATGTTCTGTACCAGGGTCCGGGTCAGGCCGTGCAGCGCCTTGTGCCGGGGCTCCTCCGACGGCCGGGAGACGGTGATCGTCTCCCCCGCCAGCGCAAGCTGGATCTCCGGGTGAAAGGTGCGGGACAGCTCCCCCTTGGGCCCCTTGGCGGTCACCGTGTGGCCCTGGACGGTCACCGTGACGCCCTTGGGCACCGTCACCGGCCTTCTGCCGATTCGCGACATGGGCGCCTCTTACCAGACGACGGCGAGCAGCTCGCCGCCCAGGTTGGCCGACCGCGCGTCGCGGTCGCTCATGAGGCCCTTCGGCGTGGACACGATTGCCATGCCGAGGCCGTTCTTGATCCGCGGGATCTCGCGCGACTTCACGTACTGGCGGAGCCCCGGGGAGGAGACGCGCTTGAGCTCGCGGATGACCGGCTGGTCATTGTGATACTTGAGGTACAGCCGGAGCACGCCGCGCGCGCCGTCATCGAGGATCTTGTAGTCCGCGATGTAGTGATTGTCGCGCAGCAGCCGCGCCAGCTCGCTCTTGAGCCGGGACACCGGGATATCCACCCGCTTGTGGCCGGCGGCGCAGGCGTTCCGGATGCGCGTCAGCATGTCCGCGACGGGATCTGTCATGCTCATCGATTCAGTCTCCTACCAGCTGGCCTTGCGCACACCGGGGATCTCCCCCCGGAGCGCCATGTCGCGGAAGCAGATCCGGCAGAGCCCGAACTTCCGCAGCACCGCCCGGCTGCGGCCGCAGCGCTGGCAGCGTCGCACCGCCCGCACCTTGAACTTGGGCGTCCGCTTGGCCCGCTCGATCCAACAGGTCTTCGCCATGCTCTCTCCTCAGCTCCTTCGTGGCGCGGCCCGGGCATCCCCCGGTCCTGCGCGCGATCCCGCCCAGGCCGAACCGGGGCCTGTCCCGGTTCCGGCTACGACGCCACCTGCACCGGCGTCCCGCCGCGGAACGGCCAGCCGAACTCCCGGAGCAGCGCCATGGCAAGGTCGTCCCGCCCGGCGGTGGTCACGATCGTGATGTCCATCCCGTGGATCTTCTCGACCTTGTCGAAGTCGATCTCGGGGAAGATCATCTGCTCCTTGATGCCCATGGTGTAGTTCCCGCGGCCATCGAAGCTCTTGTCCGGCAGCCCGCGGAAGTCCCGCACCCGCGGCACCGCGATGTTGATGAACCGGTCCAGGAACTCGTACATCCGCGCGTTCCGGAGCGTCACCGACACCCCGACCGGCTGGCCCTCGCGGAGCCCGAAGTTCGCGATCGCCTTCTTGGCCCGGCGGATCACCGGCTTCTGCCCGGCGATGATCGCCAGCTCCTCGGCGACGGTCTCGATCAGCTTCGGGGTCTTGGCCCCTTCGCCCATGCCGACGTTGAGCACCACCTTCACGATCCGTGGCACCTGGTGCGGGTTGGTCAGCCCGAACTGCTGGCTCAGGTTCGGCCGGACCACCTTCTCGTAATAGGTCTTGAGCCGGGGAATCCCGTCCACCGACTTCGGCGCCGCCTCGGTCGCGAAGGCCGCCCCGCCCTTGTCCTTGCCGCCCTTGCCGCCCCCGCCCGCCTTCGGCGCCTTGGGGGTCTTGGGGGCGGTCTCCTTGGTCTCGGCCATGATCAGCGGTTCCTCACGATGGACTGCCCCGACTTCACGGCGATCCGCTCCAGCGTCCCGTCGGCATCCTTCTGCCGCCGGATGCGGGTCGGCTCACCGCTCTTGGGATCGATCAGCATCACCTTCGAGTGGTGCAGCGGGGCCTCGCGCTGGATCTTGCCCCCCGGGGTGTTCTGGCCCGGGCGCTGGTGCTTGGTGATGATGTTGATCCCCTCGACCGCCACCCGGCCGGTCTTGGGGTACACCCGCAGCACCTTGCCCCGCTTGCCCTTGTCGTCCCCGGACAGCACCTGGACCAGGTCGCCCGAGGTGATGTGCAGCACCTCGCGCACCGGCGGCAGGTGCCGCACGCGCTTCGCCTTCTTGTAGACGAGCGGCTTCATCTAGAGCACCTCCGGCGCGAGCGACACGATCTTCATGTATCGCTTCTCGCGCAGCTCGCGCGCCACCGGCCCGAAGATGCGGGTCGCCCGGGGCTCGCCCTGGTCGTTGATCAGCACCACCGCGTTCTCGTCGAACCGGATGTAGGAGCCGTCCTTGCGCCGGGTCTCCTTCACGGTCCGCACGATCACCGCCTTGGCCACGTCGCCCTTCTTCACCTGGCCGGTGGGGATGGCGTCCTTGATGGCGACCACCACCTTGTCGCCCACGCCGGCGTAGCGGCGCTTGCTGCCGCCGAGCACCCGGATCACGAGCGCCTTCCGCGCACCCGAGTTGTCGGCGACCTTGACGATCGATTCTTGCTGGATCATTGGCGTCTCATCCGTTCATGTGCGCGCACCACCGTGCGCGCCCTACTTCGCCCGCTCGACGATCTCGATCACCCGCCACGCCACCGTCTTCGCCAGCGGCCGGGTCTCCATGATCCGCACCGTGTCGCCCGTCTTCGCGCCGAACTGGTCGTCGCGGGCCTTCACCCGCGCGGTCCGGGTCATCTGCTTCCCGTACGCCGGATGGGCGAAGCGGCGGGTCAGCTCGACCACCACCGTCTTGGTCATCTTGTCGGAGGTCACCACGCCCTGGCGGGTCTTCCGCCGCGCCCGGCCCTCGGTCTTCTGCTCGGTCATCTCGTCTCTCGTTCGTGGGGCCGCCTCAGCGGCCCAGCTCCCGGGCCCGCAGGATCGTCTGGATCCGCGCGATGTCCCGCCTGAGGCTGCGAAACCGCATCGGGTTCTCGATCGCCTCGGTGGCGGACCGGAACCGGAGCCGGAACTGCTCCTCGGTCAGCTCCGCCAGCTTGGCGCGGAGATCCTCGACCGACAGCTCGGTCAATGCCGTGGCCTTCATCGTTCAGTCCTCCGTCCGCTTGATGAAGCGGGTCCGCACCGGCAGCTTGGCCGCCGCCAGGGCCAGCGCCGCCTTGGCCAGCGTGACCTCGACCCCCTCGACCTCGAACAGCACCCGGCCCGGCTTCACCACGGCCACCCAGCCCTCCGGGTTGCCCTTGCCCTTCCCCATGCGGGTCTCGGCCGGCTTCTTGGTGATGGGCTTGTCCGGGAAGATCCGGATCCACACCTTGCCGCCGCGCTTCATCTCGCGGGTGAGCGCCACGCGCGCCGCCTCGATCTGCCGGTTGCTGACCCACCCCGGCTCGAGCGACATCAGGGCGTACTCCCCGAAGGCCACCGTGTTGCCCCGGGTGGCGATCCCCTTGGTGCGCCCCTTGAACGTCTTGCGGAACTTGACCCGCTTGGGTGCCAGCATCGCTCAGTTCCCCGTGCTGTACGTACGGCCGGACAGGTCTTCGACCACCTCGCCCTTGAAGACCCAGACCTTGATCCCGATGGTCCCGTAGGTCGTCTTGGCGGTGCTGGTGGCGTAGTCGATGTCCGCCCGCAGCGTGTGGAGCGGCACCCGCCCCTCGCGGTAGCCCTCGACCCGCGCGATCTCGGCGCCGCCCAGGCGGCCGCCGGCCCGCACCTTGATCCCCTGCGCCCCCATCCGCATGGCGCTCTGCACCGCCCGCTTCATGGCCCGGCGGAAGGAGATCCGCTGCATCAGCTGGTGCGCGATGTTGTCCGCCACCAGCTGGGCCGACACCTCCGGCCGCTTGATCTCCTCGACGTTGATCGCCGCTTCCTTGCCGGTCAGCTGCGCCAGCTCGTCCCGCAGCTTGTCCACCTCGGCGCCCCGCTTGCCGATCACCACGCCCGGGCGGCCGGTGTGCACCGTCACGGTCACCTTGCCCGGCTTCCGCTCGATGTCGATCTGCGCGATCGCGGCGTGCCCCAGGCGGGCCTTCAGGTACTTCCGGATCAGCTCGTCCTCCTTGAGGAGGGCGGGCATGTCCTTGGTCGCGTACCACCGGGAGATCCACGGCTTGACGATGCCGAGGCGGAAGCCGGTGGGATGGGTCTTCTGCCCCATTACTTGCTCTCCTTCGTGCCCACGTGGATCTCGACGTGTGACGTCCGCTTCTTGATGGGCACGCCGCGGCCCTGCGCCGCCGGCGAGAACCGCTTGAGCGGCGTGCCCATGTTGATGATCGCCTTGGTCACCCGCAGCTCGTCCACGTCCAGGTGCTCGTTGGCCTGGAGCGCGGCCTGCTCGGCATTGGCCACCGCCGACCGCAGCGTCTTCTCGATCTGCTTGGCTGCGAACTTCTTGTTGAACTTCAGGATGGCGAAGGCCTCATTCACGTTCTTCCCGCGGATGAGGTCCACCACCAGCCGCATCTTCCGCGACGACTGCCGCGCGTAGCGCTGGATCGCTCGGGCTTCCATGGTCACTCCGCCTTGGCCTTCTTGTCGGCCACCAGCTTGCCGCTGTGGCCCCGGAACAGCCGGGTGGGCGCGAACTCGCCCAGCTTGTGGCCCACCATGTTCTCCGTCACGTACACCGGGACGAACTTGTTCCCGTTGTGCACCGCGAAGGTGTGGCCCACGAACTCGGGCAGGATCGTGCTCGCCCGGCTCCAGGTCTTCACCACCCGCTTCTCGTTGCGGCCGTTCATCGCCTGGACCTTGCCCAGGAGGGCCAGCTGCACGAACGGACCCTTCTTGATGCTCCGCGACATTACGAACCCCCTCCGGTCGCCTTCCCGCGCCGCCGGCCGCGGACGATGTACTGGGTCGAGGCCTTCTTCGGCTGCCGGGTCTTCCGTCCCTCCGGCTTGCCCCACGGACTCACCGGCGGCCGGCCGCCCGAGGTCTTGCCCTCGCCGCCGCCCAGCGGGTGATCCACCGGGTTCTTCGCCACGCCACGCACCCGCGGCTTCTTGCCCAGCCACCGGGTCTTGCCCGCCTTGCCCATCGAGAGCAGCTCGTGCTCCGCGTTGCCCACCTCGCCGATCGTGGCCAGGCACTTCGCGTGCACCCGCCGCATCTCCGTGGAGCGGAGCCGGAGGGTCACGTAGTCCCCCTCCTTCGCCACCACCTGGGCCCCGCCGCCGGCGGTGCGGATCATCTGCCCGCCCTTGCCGATCTTGAGCTCCACGTTGTGCACCGTCTCACCGAGCGGGATCTCGCCCAGCGGGATCGCGTTCCCCAGCCGGGGGTCCACCCCGGGCCCGGAGAGCACCGTGTCCCCGACGGTGAGCCCCTTCGGATGCAGGATGTAGCGCTTCTCGCCGTCGGCGTACACGATCAGGGCGATCCGGGCACTGCGGTTCGGATCGTACTCGACCGAGTCCACCCGGCCCGGAATGCCGAACTTGTTGCGCTTCCAGTCGATCTTGCGGTACATCCGCTTGTGGCCCCCGCCGATGTACCGCATCGTGAGGTGGCCCTTGTTGTTCCGGCCGCCGGTCTTGCGGATCGGCTCCAGCAGGCTCTTCTCGGGGGTGGTCCGGGTGATCTCGGCAAAATCCGAGACCGAGCGGAACCGCGTGCCGGCCGTGACCGGCTTGAACTGGCGGATGCCCATATCAGCCCTCGAACACGGGAAGCGATTCCCCGTCCTTCAGGGTCACGATCGCCTTCTTCCACCGCGCCGTGAGCCCCTTGGTGCGGCCCCGGACCACCTGGTCCCGCCGCATCCGCATGGTGCGCACGCTGGTGGCCGTGACGCCGAACAGCTGCTTCAGCGCCTCACGGATCTGGTACTTGTTCGCCTCGGGATGCACCTCGAAGGCGTATTCCTTCCGCAGCTGGTACGCCGCCGACGACTTCTCGGTGACCACCGGCCGCACGATCGTCTCCACCACGCTGGGCATCTACTTGCCCCCCTTCTTCTTGGGCGCGGCCTTCTTGGCGGCCGGCTTCCGGGTGCCGCTCTTGGCCTTCGGCGCGGCCTTCTTCTCGGCCTTCGGCGCCTTCTTCCCCGCCTTGGCCTTGGGGGCCGCGGCCGCCTTCGGCGCCTTGGCCGTCTGCTCCGCCTTCGGCTTCGGTTCCGCCCTGGGCTTCGGGACGCGGGGCGCCGGCGCGGCCTTCACCGTGGGCACGAAGCTCCGGACGAACGGCTGGGCCGGCTCCCCGGCCAGCGCCGGCTCCTCGACCAGCACCGTCTCCGCCCACAGCACGTCGTAGGCACCGGCGTCGCTGAACGGCAGCACGTCCACCCGCGGCAGGTTGCGGGCGCTCAGGTAGAGGGCCTCGCTCACCCCGTGGGTGAGGATCAGCACCTTCTGCCCCGCCACGCCCAGCTTGTCCAGCAGGGCCAGCAGCTCGCGGGTCTTCGGGCTCTGCTGCTCGAACCGCTCCACCACCACCAGGTGGCCGTCCGCCGCGCGGGCGTTGAGCGCGCTCTTCCGGGCCAGCTGCTTCACCTTCCGCGGGATGCCCAGCCGGTAGTCGCGAGGCAGCGGGCCGAACACCTTGCCGCCCCCGGGCCAGTTCGGGGCCCGGGTCGAGCCCTGGCGGGCGCGGCCGGTCCCCTTCTGCTTCCACGGCTTCTGGTTGCCGCCCGAGACGAGGCCCCGGGTCTTGGTCGACGCGGTGCCCTGCCGCTGGTTGGCCAGGTAGACCTTCACGGCCTCATGCATGACCGGCTGGTTCACCGTGCCGTCGAACAGCGACTCGGGCAGCGCCAGGGCGCCCTTCCGGGCGCCGGCGGGCGAGTAGTGGGGGGCCTCAATCATGGCGGCTCCGGCCGTGCTGCTTGTTGACCAGCAGGATCCCGTGCTTCGCCCCCGGCACCGCGCCGCGCACGAAGAGCAGGTTCCGCTCGGCGTCCACCTTCACCACCCGGAGCCCGAGCTCGGTGTGGCGCTCGGCCCCCATGTGGCCCGGCATCCGCTTCCCCTTGATGACGCGGCTGGGGTCGGTGCCTGGCGAGATGGAGCCCGGCTTCCGGTGCCGGGTGTTGCCGTGCGAGGCGGGGCCGCCGCCGGCGCCGTAGCGGTGCACCATGCCCTGGAAGCCCCGGCCCTTGCTGGTGCCGGTGACCTTCACGAGCTCCCCCGCGGCGAAGATGCCCACGGTGACGGTGTCCCCCGGCTTGTACGCCTGCTGGTTGGCCCCGAATTCCTTCAGGATCTTGGGGGCGGCCTCGAGCGTCGCCGCCTTTGCGTGTCCGAGCTCGGCCCGGGTGGCGCGTCCCTCGAGCTTGGCCCCGAAGCCCAGCTGCACCGCGTCCGCCTTCACCTGCAGGACGCGGCAGGGCCCCGCCTCGATCACCGTCACCGGGATCGACGCGCCGTCGTCCGTGAAGACGCGGGTCATGCCGAGTTTCCGCCCGATCAATCCGTTCGCCATGGCTATTCGACCTTGATCTCCACGTCCACGCCGGCCGGCAGGTCGAGCTTGGTCAGCGCGTCCATGGTCTGCGGGCGGGAATCGTTGATGTCGAGCAGCCGCTTGTGCGTGCGGAGCTCGAACTGCTCCCGGCTCTTCTTGTCGATGTGCGGGCTGCGAAGCACCGTCCACCGCTCGATCTTCACGGGCAGCGGGATCGGACCGGACACCTGGGCCCCGGTCTTCTCCGCCGTGCGCACGATGTCCGCCGCGGCCTGGTCCAGCACGCCGTGGTCGAACGCCTTGAGCCGGATGCGAATGCGCTGTGCCATTCAGTCCTCGTCGTCTCGACGGCCGGTCGGCCCGGGGCTCGGGCAGGCTCAGACGAGCCGCCGAGCCGCCGAGCCGCCGAGCCGACTACTTCAGGATCTTCGTCACCACGCCGGCGCCGACGGTCCGGCCGCCCTCGCGGATCGCGAAGCGCAGCCCCTCGTCCATGGCGATCGGGATGATGAGGGTGATCTTCATCTGGATGTTGTCGCCCGGCATCACCATCTCCACGCCTTCCGGCAGCTCCACCGACCCGGTCACGTCCGTGGTGCGGAAGTAGAACTGCGGCCGGTACCCCTTGAAGAACGGGGTGTGGCGCCCGCCCTCTTCCTTGGTCAGGACGTAGACCTCGGCCATGAAGTCGGTGTGCGGGGTGATGCTGCCGCTCTTGGCCAGCACCATGCCGCGCTCGATCTCGTTCTTTTCCACGCCGCGGAGCAGCAGGCCGACGTTGTCGCCCGCCTGGCCGTCATCCAGCAGCTTGCGGAACATCTCGACGCCGGTGACGGTGGTCTTCTTGGTGGCGTTGAAGCCGACCAGCGCGACCTCCTCGCCCACCTTGACCTTGCCCCGCTCGATCCGGCCCGTGGCCACCGTGCCGCGGCCGGTGATCGAGAACACGTCCTCGACCGGCATCAGGAACGGCTTGTCCACTTCCCGCTTCGGCTCGGGGATGTAGGTGTCGAGGGCGTCCAGCAGCTGCCACATCGACTTGACCCACTGCTCCTCGCCCTTGATGGCGCCGATCGCGGAGCCGCGGATCACCGGCAGCTCGTCGCCGGGGAACTCGTACTTGCTGAGGAGCTCCCGCACCTCGAGCTCGACCAGGTCGAGCAGCTCGGGATCATCCACCAGGTCGCACTTGTTCAGGAACACCACCACCGACGGCACGTTCACCTGGCGCGCCAGCAGGATGTGCTCGCGGGTCTGCGGCATCGGGCCGTCGACCGCGCTGACCACCAGGATGGCGCCGTCCATCTGCGCCGCGCCGGTGATCATGTTCTTCACGTAGTCCGCGTGGCCCGGGCAGTCGACGTGGGCGTAGTGCCGCTTCTCGGTCGAGTACTCGACGTGGCTGGTGGCGATGGTCAGGATCTTCGTCGGATCCCGCCGTCCCTGCGACTCCGACGCCTTGGCGACCGAGTCGTACGGGACGTAGGCCGAGAGGCCCTTGTCAGCCGTCACCTTGGTCAGCGCAGCGGTCGTGGTCGTCTTGCCATGGTCCACGTGACCGATGGTGCCGACGTTCACGTGGGGCTTGTTCCGCTCGAATTTGGCTTTGGCCATAAGGTCCTCGTGGTTATCCCTTCTTCTTCGCGATGATTGCTTCCGCGATCGACTTCGGAACTTCCTCGTAGTGCGCGAACTCCATCGAGTACACCGCCCGGCCCTGCGTCATGCTGCGGAGCGTGGTCGAGTACCCGAACATCTCCTTCAGCGGCACGTGCGCGGCCACGACCTGGGCCTCGCCGCGCTGCGTCATCCCGCCCACCTTGCCCCGGCGGCCCGACAGGTCGCCGACCACGTTGCCCAGGAAGTCGGAGGGGGTCACCACCTCGACCTCCATCACCGGCTCCAGGATGATCGGCTTGGCCTGCTGCGCCGCCGCCTTGAACGCCATGGAGCCGGCGATCTTGAACGCCATCTCGCTCGAGTCCACGTCGTGGTAGCTGCCATACACCAGGGTGGCCTTGACGTCCACCACCGGGTACCCGGCCTGGATGCCGTTCTCCAGCGCCTCGCGGATCCCCGCTTCCACCGGCTTGATGAACTCCCGGGGGATCACGCCGCCCACGATCTTGTCCTCGAAGATGAACCCCTCGCCCGGCTTGGACGGCTCGAGGTGGATCACCACGTGGCCGTACTGGCCCTTGCCGCCGGACTGCCGGATGAACTTGCCCTCGACGTCCGACACCTTGCGGGTGATGGTCTCCCGGAACGCCACCTGCGGCTGCCCGACGTTGGCCTCGACCTTGAACTCCCGCTTCATGCGGTCGACCAGGATCTCGAGGTGCAGCTCGCCCATGCCCGCGATGATCGTCTGGCTGGTCTCGACGTCGGTCCGCACCCGGAAGGTGGGGTCCTCCTCCTGCAGCTTCTGCAGGGCGATCGCCAGCTTGTCCTGGTCGGCCTTGGTCTTCGGCTCGATCGCGACGTCGATCACCGGGTTGGGGAACTTCATCGCCTCGAGGATGATCGGGTTGTCCTCGTCGCACAGGGTGTCCCCGGTGCGCGTGTCCTTGAGCCCGATGGCGGCCCCGATGTCCCCCGCCAGCACTTCCTGGATCTCCTCGCGCTTGTTGGCGTGCATCTGCAGCAGCCGCGCGACCCGCTCCTTCTTGTCCTTCGTGGCGTTGTACACGTAGCTGCCCGCATCCAGCTTGCCCGAGTACACCCGGAAGTAGGTCAGCCGGCCCACGAAGGGATCGGTCATGATCTTGAACGCCAGCGCCGCGAACGGCGCGTCGTCCTTCGGGGTGCGCGTGATGTGCTGGGTATCGTGCAGCGGCACGTGCCCCTCGATCTCCTTCACGTCCGTCGGGCACGGCAGGTAGTCGATCACGCTGTCCAGCAGCGCCTGCACGCCCTTGTTCTTGAACGACGCGCCGCAGAGCACCGGCACGAACCCGTGCCGCAGCGTGGCGTTCCGGATCGCGCCCCGGATCTCCGCCTCCGTCAGCTCGGCGCCGCCGAGGTACTTCTCCAGCAGCCCGTCCTCATGCTCGATCGCGGCCTCGATCAGCTCGTGGCGGTACTTGGCCGCCTCGTCCTTCATCGCGTCCGGGATCGGCATCTCGGAAAACGTCTTGCCCAGGTCCTCGTCGTGGAACACGATCTCCACCTGCCGGATCAGGTCCACGAAGCCGGTGAAGGTGTCCGAGCTCCCCACCGGCAGCTGCAGCGGATACGCCTTCTTGCTCAGCCGGTCCCGGACCATCTCCAGGCAGCGGTAGAAGTTGGCGCCGATCCGGTCCATCTTGTTGGCGAACACCAGCCGCGGCACCCCGTAGCGGTCCGCCTGGCGCCACACCGTCTCGGTCTGCGGCTCCACCCCGGCCACCGAGTCGAGCAGGGTCACCGCCCCGTCCAGCACCCGCAGCGACCGCTCCACTTCGGCCGTGAAGTCCACGTGGCCGGGCGTGTCGATGATGTTGATCCGGTACTGGATCCCGTCCCGCACCCAGAAGCAGGTGGTCGCCGCGGAGGTGATGGTGATGCCCCGCTCCTGCTCCTGCTCCATCCAGTCCATCGTGGCCGCGCCCTCGTGCACCTCACCGATCTTGTAGTTCTTCCCGGTGTAGTACAGGATGCGCTCGGTGGTCGTGGTCTTCCCGGCATCGATGTGGGCCATGATGCCGATGTTCCGGTACCGGTCGAGCGGAGTTTCGCGGGCCATCAGTCTCTCTGTATCCGTTGCGTTCGTGGGCGCGCGATGCCGCACGCCGTCCAGTAATGCCTCGCCATCCGGTCCCTCGGCCCAGCCCCGGCCAGCGAAAAAGCGGGGCGACCGGCCCGGGATCTCCCGGCGGTATCGCTCCGCGGACGTCCGGGGCTTGCGCCCCCGGGACGTGGACCATCGCAGGTCCATCGCTTTAGTGCGGACGGCTGCCCGGAGGCGCCATCCTTCGGGAGGATCGGAGGTGGCTAGCGGAGTCCCGTTGCCCCGGGGCCGGCCGTCACACGATCCTGATGTCTCGCGCTGGAAGGACCGGCGAACCGCACCGATCCTGCGAAGCCCGGCAAAGGTAACTCACGATCCCACAATGTCAACCGCGACCGCCGCCTACCAGCGGTAGTGCGCGAACGCCCGGTTGGCCTCGGCCATCTTGTGGGTGTCTTCCTTCTTCTTGATGGCGTTCCCCTCGCCCTTGGACGCCAGGATCAGCTCCGCGGCCAGGCGCTCCTGCATGGTCTTCTCGGAGCGGCCCCGCGCGAAATCGATCACCCAGCGCATGGCCAGGGCAGTCCGCCGCTCGGGCCGGACTTCCACCGGCACCTGCAGCGAGGCGCCGCCCACCCGCCGGCTCTTCACCTCGAGGGCCGGTTTCACGTTGCTGATCGCCTGCTTGAACACGGTGACGCCCGGCTGGCCGGTGCGCTCCTCGATCATGTCCATGGCGGAGTAGAAGATCCGCTCCGCGGTGCTCTTCTTCCCCTGGTACATGAGCGAGCTGATGAACTTGGAGACGGTCTGGCTGTCGTAGCGCGGATCGGGCGGAACCGTGCGCTTCACGGCCTTGGTGCGGCGGCTCACTTCTGGCCTCCCTTGCCCGCCGGAGCGCCGGCCTTGGGACGCTTGGCGCCATACTTGGAGCGGCTGCGCCGGCGGTCATTCACACCCGCCGCGTCGAGGGCCCCGCGCACCAGATGGTAGCGCACGCCCGGAAGGTCCTTCACCCGGCCGCCCCGCACCAGCACGATCGAGTGCTCCTGCAGGTTGTGTCCCTCGCCCGGGATGTAGGCGATGATCTCGAATC